>JABSSQ010000358.1 GCA_013213905.1 Verrucomicrobiales bacterium
AATCATGCACCGAAGCGAAAGAGCTTCACAAAGAGTGCGAATGGAAGCCTGATTCCTCGTTCATCGATCCTCACACGAACCGAAACAGAATCACCAAAATTGAAATTTTGAACTTAACCATTGCCTGCCTTCTCATGGAAGCCGGCGATGGCAACCCGATCCCGCCCCGAGTCGATTGACTTTCCTAACTCAAATACCTAACCTGTAATCGAAAGGCCGCCGCCCGGACCGGGTTACCAGGCCTTTGACGTTCGCTGTGAAATTATAACCAAACTCTGCCGTGGACGAAGCCCTCTACAAACGCGTGAGAGAGTTCACCAAGAATCAGCTCTGGGAACCCAACGGCGGATTGAATCCTGCCACCCGCCTCGCAGCCGACATCCGTATTGCAGGGCTCGACGGGAAGGAGTTTATAGATGCTTACTCCAAAGAATTTGAGGTCGATTTGCCTGGGTTCGATTGGGTCGACTATTTTGGTCCTGAGGGATTGGGATGCATTTTCCTCTTACCTTTTGCTCGCTGGTTACCAATTTACGACCCCAAGGATAGCATTCGATGGGGCAGGGACTCCGAAGACTTTGAAATTACCCTTCGCGACCTAACTGATTGGGCGGCTGCCGGATCGTGGACACCGCCGCATACCCGCAGCGAACAAGCCAGCGCTGGCGAGCCTGATGCCGCTGCGAGTTGATTGACTAACTTGATTCGAATCCTTAATCTGTCATCGAAGCAGCGCACCCGTATCAGGCTGCCACACCTCAAACGTTGTGCCTGAAAAAATGAAGACATCACTACTCTGCGCAACATGCGCCGTACTCGCCGCGTTCCTTTCAGGATATGCCGTTCACAGGACTCACACTTCGAATCCAAATTACGATCGCGATCGAAAATTCAATGAAGCCCTATCGAAGACATTCCAATTTTCGGACGGTTTTGAGTTTCGTCTAAATGACATTCGAATTGAGACCTACTCAGAGAAACGTCCTTGGACCCGAATCATCGGAAGTGCATCGACACCCGATGTGCCAATGGTGCTCGATTTGATAGACGAGACGGGTGATTCGATACTGGCGACCGGCCCGACCGACGACCGCGTTCCACTATCGAATGCTTCAGAGTATCTCTTCGAGACCTACATCGCACTGTGGACAAACTCACCGGAACTGTCGTTGGTTGTTTCGATCTATCCTGACGAAGATCGCGAAGAAACGATTGTCCAGAGTATTCCGAACCCAATCCACTTCCACCAACTACTTGATCTAGATCTTGGAGAGGAAAGCATGACGCACACTCTCTCAGTTGGGACTAGAGCAAAGTTAGCCACGAAATAGACTGAGAAGGGGCACAACAAGACGTCGATCTCAACACCTGACGCGTGATGAGTCTAATTGATCATGACCGCTCAACCATCAACCTAAAAGTCGGAGCACGCTTTCGGCAGGCAGTGACATCGCCCTGACGTTGAGGATTTCCCAGTAAAACTCCGAAAATTTAGAGGTGATTGCCTTGGAACTGGCGTGAATCCTGATACTGGCTATCTTGCCCGTCCTTGAACCGCGACCACAGCACTTTGAGCGCTTCTACAACATCGGAATTCCAGACTTCGTCCGGCTCAGCCTTCCCGCTGGGGGCCACGGCGCTGGATGACAATACCGTTAATTTTGCCGTCGCCTCCCAATACGGCACCACCGTCACGCTCTGCCTGTTCACCGACCTGGAGAAACCCTGGCAGGAAACCCACCGCATTCCCCTGACCGCTTCCACCCGTGACGTCAATCACGTCGCCGTGACCGGAATCCCTGCGGGCAGCACCTATGGCTACCGTGTCGATGGCACCTGGGATCCTGAAGCGGGCTACTATTTCAATGCCAACAAGCTGCTGATCGATCCTTACGCGAAATGCTTCGACGGCCCCTCGCGCTACGTGCCGTCAATGAGAGGCACGACCCGCGATGGAGAACTCTCCGCGAGCGACAGCGGCATGCATGCTCCTCGCGCCGTCGTCCCCGCGGTCGACAATTACGACTGGGAAGGTGACGCCCCGCTCGGCACTCCCATGGCGGAAACCGTCATCTCCGAGATGCACGTGAAGGGCGCTTCAAAACTCAATCCCGCCGTTCCGGAGGAACTTCGCGGCACCTATGCGGGGCTCGCCCATCCTGCCAGCATTCGCTATTTCCAGGAAACCGGAATCACTGCGGTGCAGCTGTTACCGGTGCACCAGCATCTCGACGATTCGTTCCTGCTCGAGAGAGGTCTCATCAATTACTGGGGATACAACACGATTGGCTTCTTTGCTCCGGAGGCCCGCTACGCCGCCGGGAGCGACCCCGTGACTGAGTTTCGGGACATGGTCAAAGCCCTGCACCTCGCCGGCATCGAAGTCATTATCGACGTGGTTTACAACCACACCGGCGAAGCCGGTACCGACGGCCCCACCTGCCTCTTCCGAGGCTACAACAACCTCTACAGCTATCACACCGAACCCCGCTCACCGGGGAACTACCGCGACTACACCGGCTGCGGCAACTCGGTGGATATTTCCCATCCCCGCACCCTGCAGACGGTGATGGACAGCCTGCGCTACTGGGTCACAGAAATGCACGTGGACGGATTCCGCTTCGACCTCGCTGTGGAAATGGGACGCTCGCCTGACTCCTTCAAGCGGCGAGCCGCTTTCTTCCAAGCCGTCAACCAGGACCCTGTGCTCTGCTGCACCAAGCTCATAGCCGAGCCCTGGGACCTCGGTCCCGGCGGATACCAGATCGGGAATTTCCCCACCAACTGGTGCGAACTGAACGGAAAATTTCGCGACACTGTGCGGCGCTTCTGGCGGGGCGACAATGTGCTGGGAGAGTTTGCCGCCCGCATCACCGGGAGCGAGAGCATCTTTGCCCACAATCATCGCGGACCGGATTCGAGCATCAACATGATCACGTCGCATGATGGTTTCACGCTGAATGATCTCGTCAGCTACAACCACAAGCACAACCTCGCCAACGGCGAGAACAACCGTGACGGCGACTCCCACAACCTGTCCTGTAATCACGGCGAGGAAGGCCCCACCGACGACCCCGACATCATCGAGCTTCGACTCCGGCAGGTGCGAAATTATCTCACCACTATGATTTGTTCGCAGGGTGTCCCCTTTCTTCTCTTCGGTGACGAACGCCTGCGCAGCCAGCATGGCAACAACAACACCTACTGTCAGGACAACGAACTGAGCTGGATAAACTGGAACGACTCCGAAGAGGCGGCTGACCTCCGTGGGTTTGTTCAACGGCTCACCGCTCTTCGTCGTGAGAACAACTCCCTACGCCGTGATACCTTTTTCACCGGAAAGGTCTGCCCCAACAACGGCCTCCCCGATATCTGCTGGATGCGTCCTGACGGAATCATCAAGAAAGGAGCTGACTGGAACACGAAGAAGGCTGGCGCCCTCGCCATGCTGATCCACAAAACGGATTCGCAGAAGTCACTGCTCTTCTTCTTCAACGCCAGGTCGGAGGCGGTGAAATTTCATTTCCCCGAAGAACCCGTCTGCAAGTGGCAGTTGCTCATCGACACCCAGAATCCGAGGCTCTCAGGCCACCACGCCAAGGACGGAGCCAACGTGACCTTGATCAATCACTCTGTGCAGATCTGGGAAGAGGTCTGAGTTACGACTTCACATCGCGCCGCTCAAACACGAGCCAGCCGATCACGAAGCCGGTCAGGCCGATCCCGAGCAACCACCCGGACTGCTCCCAGAAACGTGGCCACGGAACATCCTGGTACATCAGCAACAGCCATGCATCCATTCGCGAGGTGATGAAATACTCGCGATAGGGATCAATCGCCGGCAGTGGAATCGAGGAGAGAATCCGGTCTCCAATTAAAACTGCCACCGTGACAATGGTGGCTGCTGCCGGCTTGATACGAAAACATCCCAGCATAAATGCGATACCCGTCACCGGCAGATAGACAATCGAGTAACCGAGTATGCCGACGAAGTAACGGAACATTCCTTCGTTCCAGTTAAACAGGCTCACCCTCGGGAGATCGGGACTCCAGACCATCATCGCCCCGCCCCAACCCCGGCTGAGGATTCCAACCAGAAGAGCGGTCACACCGACAAAAAGAAACAAAGCCGTCGTGTAGATCTGACAGGATAGAAACTTGATCACCAGGAGGCGAAACCGGGAGATCGGACGCACCAGGATGAGACGAAGGTTTCCATCCTCGGTTTCCTTGGCGAGGATGTCCCCGGCCACCAGGGCAACGAAGACAAGACCCAGCAACAACATCGTGAATGCCACAATGATAAAGGCCAGTGTCAGCGCGGAAAAATACTCATTAACCCCTCCAGCGACCCGCTCGATAAACTCTTCCATCCGGTCTGCTCCACGCCCGACCGAAAAGAAGTAGAAAAACAACATCTCCACCGCGAGGAAGACACCGAACCCGATGTAGGTCCGCTTTCTCGCGAAGAGACGAAACAACTCCCACCCCAACTGGCTGAAGAACAATTTCATGCCTCGTCTCCTTTCCCCGCCACCTGGCTGAACTTGAGATAAAGTGCTTCGAGCGACTCCTCCTCCTCCGAAAATTTCGTTACCCGGATACCCTCTTCGATCAGCTTTTCGAGGAGGTCTGCTGCGGCAAGTTCTGACGGAAATTGAAAGAGGTCGCCAATCTTCTTCCCGCCCAGTTTCTGAACCGCCTTGACCAGGGTTTCGGAATTTTCCGATTCGATCACGAACGTGTTCCAACCGTCCTCCATCCCCCTCACTTTGCCTTCGTAGACCTTGAAACCGCGCTGGAGAATTACGACCTCGTCACAGACCTGCTCGACCTCACCGAGCAGGTGAGAACTCAGCAGCACGGTCAGTCCGAGCTCTTCACGCAGGGTCAGGAGCTGCTCGCGAAATTCCACGATGCCTTCCGGATCCAGCCCATCGGTCGGCTCGTCGAGAATCAGCACTTCAGGACGCGGCAACAACGCCTGCGCGAGGGCGAGGCGCTGACGCATGCCGTGGCTGTAGGTCCCGACACGATCTTTGATCCGTGATCCCAGCCCGACCCATTCGACCGTTTCCTCCATCATCTTGCGGTCCACCGCTCCGGAATAGGCGGTCAGGATTTTCAGGTTGTACCAGCCTGACAGGTATTCATAAAACGCCGGGGCTTCGAAGATGGCTCCCACCTTTCGAATTGCATTCTGGCGATCGGTCAGAACCGGACACCCCCCGATGATCACTTCCCCGGAGTCGGGATAGACCATTCCCAGCAAAACACCGAGGGCTGTGCTCTTACCGGCCCCGTTGTGCCCCAGCAGCCCGCAGATCTTTCCCTCCCCGACCTCGAAGGATACGTCGGCCAGCGCAGCCGGCCGCCCCTGATCGAAGGATTTTGAAACACCGGAAAAAGACAGCATGAGGCACCTGAAATTCCTAACTCAACAAGACTCACTAATCTCCGGTCCCGACCACGAACTGGAGTTCCTTCTGCACATGCCCGTCCGCATAGAGAATGTTCACTCCATCCCCAATGTGCTCGTGAAAGTTTTCTTTATCGGACATCAGCGGAATACCGGCGGCATCTTTGGTCAGCCCGAGGAAGTTCATGTTATTGAGCCGCTGCCCGTTCATGAGACTGTTCCAGAAGTAACTCGACCCGGTCTCTTCAAAGATTCCCCGGTGATCAGCCGGACATTTGAAAGCGAACTCATCGCGGACGTAGTCCTCCAGCACCGTATCCATGGCCGGATCATCCTGGTCCCGGCTCTCGCGCGCGGCCACCATTTCGGGGAACTGGGTGCCGTTCTCGATAAAATATTCGTTCAGACTGATCCCGAGGTTGCGCAGTTGCCCGAGACACTGGGTCGACATCGCCGATTTCTTCACCCGGTCCGATACCGGGACGATAATGGCAGCGAGGATTCCGAGAATCGCAACCACCACGAGAATCTCCACCATGGTGAACCCCCGATTCGCCCGATTCGCCTGCTCAACCATCAACGACGACCTCCCATACGGCTCATGGTGCGCTGCATTTCCTCCATCAACGGAGCGAGATCAATCTTCGTTTCGGCACTGGCCTCGGAGTAATAGGCTTTGAATCCGGCCTCGGCCATCTTCTCGGCCAATTCCGGATCCTGTTCCTCCAGCCGCTGCCCTCCCGGCCGTCGCCCGTCGTCGTTCTGCATCTGGTTGAGGGTGCGCTCGACGATGCGCTGACGCTCTTCGCGCTCCATCTCATTGAATGACTGCATCATTTGCTCGAAGGCGCGGCCAACCCGTTTCTGAAGGAAGTGGAGCTGTTCCTCAGGCGTCAACTCCTCGAAAAGCTCGCGGCGCGGGTCCTGCTCCATGTCCTCGGTCAACTTGTTCAGTTCCGAAGCTTCGAGCTGGTTGAGAAGTTCAGCGGCCTCTCCGATTTTTTCGAGGCGCTCGTCAGGATCCGTGATTTCAGCAAGCGAGAAATCATCGAGATACTTATTCACTTTTTTGGCGGTGGGCTTCATCGAACCCGCTACCCGAATCACGGTAAAGACCACGGCCCACAACACCAGCAGCCCTACAAGCCCTCGAATCAGGATCTGGTTTCTCACATTCATTCCAAGTAAGAGACGCGATACGCCCGGAATTAGTTACGAACCCGAACGCCGGGAGAACCGGCTTCTCAGTTCCGCGACGGAGTAGACCCGGGTTCCCACCACCGCGACAAAGTAAATCGCCACTCCCAGGGCCACGAGAACCCCGAGGATGACGACACGTTGAAAGAATTTGCCCGGCTCCATCAGCCAGGGATCCGAAAGGTAAGCCAGCCCCCAAACCAGCGCGCCCATGATGCAGGACGCGAGAAACATCCGGGCCACGCGTCCGAAAAACCCGGGCGTCAGGCCTATGAAACCGGCTTTTCGGAGACCCGCCCAGAGAAGGCAGACGTTGACCCACCCGGCAATGGAAGTGGCCAGCGCACAACCGGTCGGTCCCATCCAGCGAAACATCGGATAGGCGAGGACCATGTTAACCACCGCCGAAGCGATCGTGAAACGCATCGGGGTCCTGGTGTCTTCGCGGGCGAAATAGCCGGGCTGCAGCACCCGGGCGAGAACATAGGCCGGAGTGCCAATAGCAAATGCCGCTAACACCCATCCGGATTCAATCGCGGCCTCAGCTGTGAATTTTCCACCCTCAAAAATGGCGTACATCATCTGCTTCGGTATCACCATCATTGCCACCATCGCGGGAAGGCAGAGAAGCAGGGCCAGTTCCATTCCCTGGCACAAGCTGCGTTTGGCCGAGGCCTCATCCCCACCGCGCAGGTTGCGGGTGATCTCGGGTAGCAGGACCACTCCTGCAGCCATGCCGATCAACCCTAGAGGCAACTGGTTGATTCGATCGGCATAGAAAATAACGGATTGACCACCCACCTGGAGGGAGGCCACCGCCCCCCCGACGAGGAGGTTCAATTGCTGAATCCCCGCACTGACCAGCCCCGGCGCCATAAGCACGCCGAGTCGCTTCATGTCGTCATCAATGGCCGGGAGTCGGGGCCGAAGGTCGACTCCATGGCGTTTCGCCGAAATGAGAACAACCGCCAGCTGCAGAACACCCGCCACGACCACAGACCAGCTCAGCACCAGGATGGGCTCACCTGTTTTCGGAATGATGAAAATGAGGCCGACGAGAAAGACCAGGTTCAGCACCACGTAGGCAAACGCCGGTGCCGCAAAAATCTTTCGGCTGTTCAGGATCCCGCTGATCCCGGCCACCATGCAGATAAAGACGAGGTAGACGACCGTGATCCGGGAGGCGCTCACGGCTACAGAAAATCTTCCATCCTCATCGGTGTAACCGACGTTGATCGCCTTGACAACCCACTCCATGTAGATGAATGCCAGGACGAACAGCACCATGAGAATGGTGAACATGAGGGAAAGAGTCCGCCGGGCGAGAGCATCCGCATCAGCCTCTCCCTTTTCTTCGAGCCGGCGGCTGTACATCGGCACAAAGGCCGCATTGAAAGCCCCTTCCCCAAAGATGCGGCGAAACAGGTTCGGCAATCGAAACGCCGCCACCCACACATCAGCGGTAGCACCGGCGCCGAGGTAGTTCGCAATGAGCTTGTCCCGGGCAAACCCGAGCAGACGGCTCATCAAGGTGAACCCGCTGACCGTGAAAATAGAGCGAAACATGGTAACGGAACTCTACGCCGCTCGATCAGCCGGTTCTTTCAATGTAATGACTCGCCACCCTTGGCTTTTCCTTTGCCTCCCCCGGCGTCCGCCGCGGGGGCTCCGCCCTCAGCAGCAGGCGCTTCGGCGGCAGGAGCTGCGGCCTCTTCTTCAGTAGGAGCCGCCGGAGCGTCCAGCGAGGGCCAGAAAACCGCAGGCGGTGCGAGGTCATTGTTTCCGTCCTCAAAATTGCGGCCAATCTGGGTGATGGTTGGCATGGCTTTCACCGCCTCCATTCCCTTGGTGATTTTCTCAGGATCAAACACGAGCCGGGTCAGGCGCATTCCGGCAAGAGGAGAAAGATCGGTTACCGGTGTTCCCCCGATGTGAAGTCGCTGCAGAGCAGTATTCGAGAACGGAGACAGGTCGGTGACGTTGGTCTTATGAAGGGTCACACTCACCAGCGGACTCTCGGACAATCCGGACACGTCCTCGATCGGGGAACCGGTCAGCCAAAGCATCTGCAGGGGCATCCCCTGGAGAGGATCGAGATTCTTCACCTGAGTGTTGACCAGGTTCATCTCGACGATGGGAAGTCCGCGCAACGGAGTCAGGTCACTCACGTCGGTGTCACTCAGGTAAAGCTTGCGAAGCGTTGCCGTCCCTTCAAGCGGTCCCAGGTCAGTCACCCCGGTTTGCTCCAGGTAAAGTTCTACCAGCGGCATTCCTGCCAGCACATCGATATCCGGCACCGCACAGCCGAGCAGGTAGAGAGCCTGCAGTTGCATTCCGGCGAAGGGGGAAAGATCGGTCACACCGCAATTATCGAGAGCGATCGCCTGGACCTGGCCACTGGGATCGATCTGGAACTGACCGTTGCCGCTGTAGCCGGGATTCGCCGAACGGATCGCCTCGTGCAGCGTCACCTCGCTCCAGATGCGAGGACCTGCAACAGGAGCGGGCTTGGGCGCCGGCTTCGGCTCAGGC
>JABSSQ010000359.1 GCA_013213905.1 Verrucomicrobiales bacterium
ACCCGGGGGCATTTAGCAGCGAATCCGTGGGGCGACCGAACAGACCAAGATCACGGATCATGCCCCCAAAACGTAAACAGACGACGGCATCTCTCGCCGCCGCCTGCCCGAAAACTTGCCGTTTTTAGCTTACCCCAGCGGAACTGCTGTTCTTTCAACTTCACTCGAACCGCGCAACCTTGAAGCCACCTCAACCATGTTGATCAGGGACGGCTTCACTTCCTCCCACTGTCGGGTCTTGAGGCCGCAATCCGGATTGACCCAGATGTTGCCTCGCGGGAGCACTGCCTCGGCCTTGTTCATCAGGTTGACCATTTCTTCCGCAGGAGGCACCCGGGGCGAGTGAATATCGTAGACCCCCGGCCCGATCTCGTTGGGATACTCAAAATCGACGAAGGCATCGAGCAACTCCATGTTGGAACGCGATGTCTCGATTGTAATGACATCGGCGTCCATCTCTGCAATCGCTTCGATGATATCGTTGAACTCCGAGTAACACATGTGGGTGTGGATCTGGGTGCCATCCTCAACTCCGCAGGCACTGAGTCGAAAGGCTTTCACTGCCCAATCAAGATAATGTTCCCAATCACTGCGGCGCAGAGGCAGGCCTTCACGAAACGCCGGCTCGTCGATTTGAATAGCGGCGATACCGGCCTTTTCAAGATCGACCACTTCGTCCCGGATCGCGAGTGCGATCTGGTGAGTGGTGACCGAACGTGGCTGGTCATCACGCACGAAGCTCCACTGGAGAATTGTGACCGGCCCGGTCAGCATTCCTTTCATAGGGCGCTCGGTCAGTGACTGAGCATACTCCGACCAGTAAACTGTCATCGGCTCGGGACGCGTAACATCACCAAAAATGATGGGAGGCTTCACGTAGCGGGAACCGTAACTCTGGACCCAGCCATTGCTGGTGAAGGCAAACCCTTCCAGGTTCTCGCCAAAGTATTCCACCATGTCGTTGCGCTCAAACTCGCCGTGCACCGGCATGTCGATTCCGATTTCATCCTGGAACGCCACACACTTGGCAGTTTCCTCTTTGAGGAAGGCGTCATAGTCGACGTCACTCAGTGTGCCCTTCTTCCAACGAGCTCGCGCCTGGCGCACCTCCCTGGTCTGCGGAAAAGACCCGATCGTGGTTGTCGGAAACTCAGGCAGCCCGAGCTTCTCCCGTTGCTTATCCTGGCGAGCGGCAAACCCGGAGTCCCGGTCAAAATCACCGGCCTGAACACCTGCCAGGCGCGACTTCACCCTTTCATTGTGAATCCGCTTACTGCTTCGACGTGATTCGGCTGCCATCTGGTTGAGAGCGTAGCCCTGCTCTCCTCCGGTTCCGTCGAGCAACTGGCGCAGGTCGACCACTTCCGCCAACTTCTCGTCAGCAAAGGCGAGCCAGCTCTTTAATTCCCCGTCCAGCTTCGGCTCATTCTGAAGCGTGACCGGTGAGTGCAGAAGCGAACAGGAAGGAGCTACCCACAAACGGTCCGTGCCAACTGCCACTTCCGCTTTCTTCAAAACGGCCAGGGATGCTTCGTAGTCGTTCTTCCAGATGTTGCGGCCTTCGACAATACCGACAGAGAGGATTTTGTCCTCCGGAAAGTTGGCGATCACAGCATCGGCTTCTTCCGAGCCGCGCACAAAATCGAAGTGCAGAGCATCCACCGGGAGATCGAGAAAGTCGCGCAGGTTGTCCCGCACGCCGCCGAAATACGTCGCCACCAGAAGCTTCGCCGAACCTTTAACGCTGCCGAGCCGTTCGTAGGCCTTCTTCAATGCCGCTTGCTGGGCGCCACTCAGGTCCGTGGAAACGATGGGTTCGTCGAGTTGAATCCACTCCGCTCCCTCAGCGGCGAGCCGGCTGATAATCTCTTCATAAACGGCAACAAGTCCGTCCAGTAGCGTGAACGGGTCGAAATCCGGATTCTGCGAATCCTGCCCCTTGCCCAGCAAAAGATAGGTCACCGGACCGACCAGGACCGGCTTGGCATTGAGGCCGAGCGCTTTGGCTTCCGCAAGCTCATCGAAGACTTTGCTACTGCTCAGTGCAAACTCAGTGTCAGCCCGGAACTCAGGTACGATGTAGTGATAGTTGGTGTCGAACCACTTCGTCATCTCGCTGGCGAAAGTGGATACCTTACCAGTCTGGCAGTCCTTTTCGTTCTCAACCGGAGACGCTCCGCCCTGCGTCCCGCGGGCAATCGTAAAGACGGTGTTCACATCGGTCTCACCTCCGGTCCACTGGAACCGGGGCGGCACGTTGCCAAGGAGGCAGCTCATGTCGAGCACCTGGTCGTAGAAGGAAAAATCGTTTACCGGAATGAGATCAATCCCGGCAGCGCGCTGCGTCTCCCAGTGGGCCTGACGGAGGCTTCTACCGGTCGCCAACAGCTCATCGAGGGACACCTGCCCTTTCCAATAAGCCTCGGTGGCCTTTTTGAGTTCGCGGTGGGCTCCGATACGCGGATAGCCCAGTGAATGCGTCTTAATTTCAGAATGGTTGTTCTTTGCCATGACCGAAAGTGGCCGATTTGACTGATGAATAGAAATGGCATTAATTCATCATTCAATGATTCTGAATCATCATTAGTACCGTGAACTTTCTAGAACGAATCCATCTCGAAACCATCCGCGCCGTCGATCGATGTGGAACCATGACCGCTGCTGCCGAAGAGCTGCACCTGACCCAGTCAGCTCTGAGCCACAGTATGCGCAAGCTGGAGGATCAACTGGGAGTGAAACTCTGGCATCGCGACGGCCGCAGCCTGCGCCCCACCCAAGCGGGAGAGCATTTGCTTTCAACCGCCAACCGACTCCTGCCGCAGTTCCAACATGCCGAAAAGCAGCTCAAGCAATTCGCCCGCGGTGAACGGGGCACCCTGCGTATCGGGATGGAATGCTACCCCTGCTACCAGTGGCTGCAAAAGATCACCGCCCCCTACCTGCGGGCCTGGCCGACCGTCGATTTTGAGGTCAAACAGGAGTTCCAGTTCGGCGGAATCGGAGCTCTCTTCGCCCACGATATCGACCTGCTCGTGACTCCGGATCCGCTGCGCAAGAAAGGTCTCCATTTCGAACCGGTCTTTGACTACGAACAGGTGCTTGTCGTCGGAGACGATCACCCTCTGCGGGATGCCGAACACATCATCCCCCGACAACTTGGAGATGAAGTGCTCTTCACTTACCCGGTCTCGCGCGACCGCCTTGATATCTACACTCACTTTCTCACACCCACCGGAAGAACCGTTCGCCAGCAGAAGGTGGTCGAAACCACCGAACTGATGCTGCAAATGGTCGCCTGCGGCCGTGGCGTCGCCGCCCTGCCCCGGTGGCTGGTGGAGGAATATGCCGAAGAGTATTACGTGCACCCCGTTCGACTCGGAGCCAAAGGAGTTCAGAAGCAGATCCACCTCGGCGTGCGGAAAGGTGATCTCGAAGTGGATTATCTGAACGCGTTCATGGAGCTGGCCCGCGGGTATCACGAGAAGGCGTGAGTCGCGATCGCTGCCGCGACACTTCCCCATTCACCTTAATATCCCGACTACGATCAAAAGCAATGCGACCACCAGGCATATGATCGTCCGGAAGACATTGAGTCGGTTCCACTTTGGCTCAAACGCCTCGCGAGCTTCGACGAGTTCAAGCTCGCTCATCGTCTCAAGGTGGAGGGATTGCAGCTGATTGTTGAGGGGCACGTTTCCTCTCATCGTCGGAAGCTGAACCCCGAGAACGTAGAGTCCCGCTGCCGCAACCAACAGTCCACGCGCCAGCCCATCAAGCTGACCAACTCCCATGACGACGGCGGCGATGAGGCCGACCACAGAGCCTAACCAGACTACCACAAAAACAGGATGACTGTTCTGGATGATGCGGTCGATCTCCTGGAAGCCACGGAGGAAGGCGCGGTCTTCCAACTGCCCGAGACCAGGCATGACCAGTAGAGCAAAAGTGAACAGCAGACCCGTCACGAGAAGGGTCGTGAGAGTGCTGAAGACAAGCAGCCCGTTGAAAATG
>JABSSQ010000036.1 GCA_013213905.1 Verrucomicrobiales bacterium
CGTGAGCAAGCGGAGCTCTACGTGCAGCAACTTCAGAGCTATCAGCTGCTCGCAGCGATGAAGCGGGTCACTGATTAGCCGGGTGATACCGGTAGTGCCCCACGACCTTCCACTGGTCGATCCCGGTGTCCTTGACCGGACCGCTCCCGATGTTGTGAACAAAGGTGTCAGGGCCCACCACGATTCCAATGTGCCAGAGGCCGTTGCCGGTCAGGTCCCAGGCAATCAAGTCGCCCGGCAAGATCTCCCCTTCGGCCTTCGCCCCGCTTCGCTCAAAGAACTTCTGCAGGTTTGGAACGCGGCGGTGATCAATATTTCGATCGGTCGTCGAGAGCCCCCAGTTTTTCGGGTAGGAGGAGAAACTGCTTCGCATGTCCTCGTGAACCAGCTTCTGAAGATCAATCCCCAGCGCCCGGTAGGAGCGAATCACCACATCGGTGCACACCCCCGTGTCAGCCGGCACATCGCCACCGGGATACGCCATCGCGACGTAGGCCGGGTCATAGCGTACCTCCTCGGTTGCGCGGAACAGAGCCGCCTCCACCAATTGATCTGAAAAGCCGTTGTTTGCTGCACCCCCGGCCGAGTCCCGGGCTGACAGCATCTCCGCCAGCACCCAGACGCCAAATAGAATGAGGGAAAGGTATTTCATGGGTGTCTTTACGGTTCGACGCATGACCCCCTTTCACTTTTCAGAAAAATTCTTCACCCCGGGTAGTTCGATCGATCGAACCCCACCAACCCCAACCCCTCCTACTGGGTTAAGCCACCCACGTGGCCCCGTTAACCCGCCGCTTTCTTCAGCAGGACGGTGGCCAACGGCACCATCAGGATAACCAGCATGATGAGCAACAACACCAGCGACCGGCGGGCCCACAGTTGCTTCTTCCCAACCTGCCCTCTCACCCCGATAACGAAAAAGGTGAAGCTCGCTGCAATAATGATCGCGACCACGTTCGTGGCAAAAAGCAGCGCGGCACCCTGGGCATTGTCCCAGTCCTGCAGCACCAGGGAGATACCCACCGTAGCGATTGGAGGCACCAGTGCTGCCGCTATCGCAACACCGGCCAGGGCCGAACTCAGGCCCGGACGGGCCACGCAGTAACTCGCCGCCAGCCCTGACAAAGCCGCCACCCCAAAATCAAGCAGGGTCGGATTCCCCCTCCCTGCCAGTTCACGGGAAATTTCTTCGAGGGGGCCGATCCACCCGAGAAATCCACCGACCAGGATGGCCGCGAGAAAGCCTCGGAAAATCGAACGCAAACAGGTCCGCATCAGCGGCAGGTTGCCCTGCACCAGAGCCAGGCCACTCCCGAGCAAGGGTGTCATCAATGGCGCCACCAACATCGCTCCAATCACGACAGCCGGGCTGTCCTGCATCAGGCCCAGCGAAGCGATTCCGGTCGACAACAGCATCAAAGTAAAAAAATCGAAACTCCAGCGCGACTGGGTCTGGAGCCGGTCAAACAGAGCAATGCGATCCTCCCGTTCCAGC
This sequence comes from Verrucomicrobiales bacterium, assembly GCA_013213905.1. GTDB lineage: Bacteria > Verrucomicrobiota > Verrucomicrobiia > Verrucomicrobiales > DEV007 > Arctic95D-9. Next base: position 1,496 of record JABSSQ010000036.1, read on the forward strand.
TGCGGCACACGCAGGCGAAAGAATCGCTCGAAGGCATCGCGAACCCGGTGAACCACCGGATATCGCTTCCGAATCACCGCGACGGTCGTGCTGTCTTCGCCCTCCAGCATCCTCGAAGGAATCGCGCCAAAGAGCTTTCGTTTCACTGAAAGGCTGCTCGACGCCCCGATAAGAATGAGGTCGTAATTGTGCCGGTGCGCCGCTTCGTAGATGCCGTCACCCACATCATTGGCCACGACCACTTCAGGACGGATATGCTCTTCGTCTGAAGTGTCGACCCCGGCATCGGAAATGACACGACCGAGGACGCGACCGCCAACGGCACGCCCGTCATCGTCACCAATTTCCGGTTCCACGTAGAGAGGAGTGACAAATCCATCGAACCGATTCGCAAACCGGCTCCCGAGTCGAAGTGCCACGGCCGAGTGAGGACCACCGGCAGAAGGAATCAACACCGAGTCACATTCGTTCATGCGCCCGCCGGCGAGACGAAACAGGATCGTATCACAAACCGCCCGGTCAAAAATCCGCCGATTCAATCGTATCAGTTCGCGGTCGTGAATCATCTCACGGTTTTGTCCCAGGACGGCGAACTTCACGAAAGGCTTTCTTAATTCGTCGAGAATCTCCTCTTCATCAGGCACCGCCGACAAAGACTTCGCTTCTATCTCCGGAACGGCGGGGTGATCTTTCTCCCACTCCTCAACATGCGCCCGCACCTCACTATCTTTGATACCTGAGGAGTGCAATACGGTGAGACGCTCATCCTCGTAGCTCAGAGCAAGCAGCAGGCTCCACCGGATGAGCCCCTCGGCTTCCTCCCGGGAATGGATCACAGTTACGACTGACATTTCAACAATAGAACGATTCCGCTCTACTCAATCGTGACTTTGATCTCATCAGCAAGCTCAATCGTCATTCCTTCGATATTGCGAAACAACTCGCGCAGCGACTCTTCCGAAACAGCGTCAGGATCCTCAGCCGCATTATCAATGAAAGCGGCAAAATCCGGATCCTGCATCACTGACGAAACGTCAGTGTCGCTCATGATGATGAGATTCCCCGTCGTGTGCTCGGCCGTCGTTTCGACCACCTCGCCATCTATCCTGACAAAGAACGCGATCTTCATTCCCCGGGTGGCGCTGGCAGCCATAGGGAGTGTCTGCGAGGGCTTCATTCCCATCTCCTTGGCCTGGTTAATCTGCTCCTGGTCGACCAGGTCGTTCATCCCGCCGGCTATCATGGTTGAATGAATCGTCAGCTCATTCCCCTCCATCGTAAAGGTGAGGCTGCCCCCTTCTTCTTCTCCAAAACTCTGCCCGGTCGCTTCGACATACTCCCGCGCCGCACCCGGCAGAGAATTCTGATCCAGCTTTACGGTGCGAATATCGTCAAACTTGTATTGCACCGTGTAGCCAATCCAGCCCTCATCATCCCGACCCGGGTCATGCTTCACATAGGTGACTCCTTCCCCGTAGATGGCCGAATCTTTCTCCAGCGATTCTCTCTCCGGCGTCACGAGCCCCTGCAATCCGCCGAGATCAGGGACATTGAGCCCGAGTCCTCCACCTCCCGATGCCTGCTCCAGCAGAGCCAGCACCTGGGGTGAAAAATAATAGCGTGTCACGATGTCACCGGATCCGTCCTTTTTCACACTGACGACGGTCGAGGTGCGAATGCACGAACTGAAAAATAAGCACGCGGCGAGCAACAGGATTGCTGTTCCCAAGCGGTTCATGCAGGCACCGTATACCCGCACATTTCACCCTGGCAAGCGCAGGAATGCCGCATCCATGCGACAAACCCACGGCTCAAACTAGCGGCGACGCTTGCGGAAGAGGCCGTCAAATAAGCCTCCACCGCGCGAAGGCCGTGGTGCCGCGGCCGGACCGTCGGGAACCGGAGTGAGGCCGCCCTCGACCGAAAGTTCGCCGGGACCTCCCCGAAAAATGGACTGAACCGGGCCACGGTAAGAAAACTCTTCCTCAGGTTCACCATAGAGTTCTTTCAACTCGGCCGCCGCATCGCGAACCTTGTTGTAGTTCTCTTCGGTGAGGTAACGCTCCAGGAAAGCACCCACCACCGGAGCCGCTTTACTGCCACCGCCAACGGTTTCGCCAGGATCACCTTCGTAAATCACCGCAAAAGAATAAACCGGATACTTAGACGGAAAGTATCCCGCAAACCATGCCACGTTTTGCTTGTTGGCCACTTTCCACTGTCCTGTTCCCGTCTTACCAGAGACTGTGATCTTATGGGCCGCTCTCTTTCCCGTTCCATTGCCCGCATTGACCACGTCATACATGCCGCGCTGCACGGTCCGAAGAGAGTAGTTATCAACTCGAAGGTTGGTCACCACTTCGGGCGGAAAGGTGCGAATAATTTCATGGTTGAGATCCTGAATCTGGGTGACGAGGCGTGGCTTGAATACTTCGCGACCGTTCCCGATCGCCGCCATCATCCGGGCTATCTGCAAGGGAGTTGCCTCGACCGTACCCTGACCAATACTCATCACGGCCTCTTCACCATCTGACATCAGATAGCCATACTGATCAAGCCAGTAGCGGTTACTTGGAATAAAGCCTGAATTTTCATTCAACGGAATACCTGTCTTCTGACCAAGACCGAGGCGAGTCGCCATGTAACTCATCGAATCCGCTCCGGCACGCGTTGCCACTTCGTAGAACCAGGTGTTACAGGAGCGAGTGATGGCCCCCACCACGTTCATGTAACCCTCGCCGTTCTTGTTCCAGTTACGCATCACCACATTACCGACCTGCCAGGCGGACGGGCAGGGATAAACATCAGAGGCAGAAATGTAGCCACTCTCGAGGAAACCAAGAGCAACCGGAATTTTGAAGGTGGATGCCGGCGGATAGGCGGCGCGAAAGGCACGCGCGTAAAGCGGCTTATCAGGATCTTCGACGAGGCTGGAGTATTTTTCCTGGGAAATGGACGGGATGAAATCATTCGGGTCGAAAGACGGGTTACTCGCCATCGCCATAATGTCGCCGGTTCGGCAATCCATGATCACCATGGCACCCCGCTTGACCTGCTCCTCGAGAAGTTCTTCGCAGATCCGCTGCATCTCGAGATCGATCGAGGTGACCACGTTGTAGCCGGGCTGCGGATACTCGAGCACGTCCTCCTTCACCTTGCTGCCGTCTGCCTCAAAAAGAACATTGGTCCGGCCCGGCTTTCCGCGAAGGTCAGTTTCAAAAGCCTCTTCAAGTCCATCGACTCCCATACCCTGGCCCCACATGTCTTCATCGTTCACGATAGGACCGGTCAGTCGCGGCGGACGCTTACCCACATAGCCGACGACGTGGCCAAGGGTCTTGCCCTGCGGATAGTGACGCAGGTATACCGGGTGAAGGCTGAG
>JABSSQ010000360.1 GCA_013213905.1 Verrucomicrobiales bacterium
CTATGCCGGATACCGGATTGTAGGAACGGAGCCGCACTTTTTTGAAATGCCGGGTCGAAATGGCAATCGGTTCTTTTCCCTTGAGCAGGGCCATTGGTTTGAAGATCCTTTTGAAGTGGTGCTTGGCAGTCAAGTAGCTGCTGCTACCGGGCTGGACATCGGGGATACTTTTTTTGGGACACACGGGCTGGTTGATGTCCCCGGCAGCGAAGTTCATGGCGATTTCCCCTACAAGGTGAGTGGAGTCCTTGCCCCTACCGGCACGGCCCAAGATCGCGCCATTTTCGGGACACTCGAATCAATCTGGGAAATCCATGAGACTGAGAGTGACAGGCAATCTGCATCGCCTGGTGGGGCGGTCATCTCAGAAAGTAATGAGCGCGAGGTCACCGCGATACTCCTACGGCTCAAGATGCCCGGCCTGCGCCTTTGGATTGCGGATGAGATCACCAAGCTGAGCGGGGGAATTGCAGCGATCCCGATAAACGAAATTTTACGCTTCCAGCGTGGCATTATCGGGCCTGTTCAAAAGGCGCTGCTCTTCGTCGCGGGAGCCGTGGTGATAGTGGCGTGTCTTACAGTAATTACGACACTACATCAGGCAGCGGAACGTCGGCGTCGGGATATCGCGGTCCTTCGAAGTCTTGGGGCTGTTCGTCACGAGGTGGCTGCTCTAGTGTTTGCTGAAGGTGCTCTCCTGACGAGCGGCGGGATTGTTTTTGGTCTAATGTTAGGTCATGGAGGGCTTGCCTTAGCTGCTGAATCAATTCGAGAGTCGACCGGGCTTATTCTCAACCCTTGGAGAATGCCGAAGACTGAATGGACCGCGTTGGGTATCATGGCTTTTTGTGGTGCAGTTGCCTCACTGATCCCATCGGTCTCATCTTATCGCCGAACACCCATTGAAGACCTTCACCGGGCAGATTGATTGCCGGTGGGCATTTTACCTCATGAAAACCAAGATTCGTTTCTTTCTCCTGATCGTGGTAATTGCATCTGGATGCTGGATCATTTCGCTGAGCGACCGATTTCTCATCACGAAAGAGGGCCCGATTCTCAAGGCGGATCTCGAGGCTTTACATGAAATGGCGAGGACCGACGGCGAAGAATCTTTTACGGATTTCCCAAGGATTGACTTCCCTGCTCTCGACGAAGCCAGATCACTCGATCTCATCGATATGCAACTTGAATTCCCTGAATCATTGAAGGCACTCGAGGGAGAACGTGTCAGCTTGGTAGGGTTCATGGCACCGTTCGATAGTCTTGAGGACATGCAGCGTTGCATGATTGTCCCTAGTTACGTGGGATGCACATTTTGCAGTCCGCCCAGCATGACGCAGGTGGTCTATGTTAATCAGGGAAAGAAGAATGGAGCGATTCGATCGTTTCCTTTCATTGAGGAGCCGTCATACATTACCGGCACGTTCAGGCTTACCTTGCCTGAGAGTGACCATGAGGGAGCGCAGCAGGGATTTCTCTACTTCATCGAAGATGCCGTGGTAACTCCATACACGGGTTCGGCCCCTGAACGAGTTGCAACTCACCAGTCCGTCCAGAACGGACAAGTTGTCCACCAACCGGGAGCATCGCTGCCTGCGTTGGAGGCGTCGCAACTGCTAGGCGAGGTTTCGAGTTTGATTGGGCGTGAACCGCTTCGCCCTATTGAAGTTGAGGTGGTTTCTGCAAAGAAATTCAGTGAACTTGTTAGGATTGAGTTGGAAGAAGTCTATCCTGAAGCAAGTCGTGCCTCTCGAGTTCGAGCATTCTCGATGTTCGGTATGATTCCGGAGGACTGTGATTGGATTGATCTTCTGGCAGATGCTCGTCTCGCCCGACGATCCGCTATAAGAGGCAGGTCCGGGGAGCGTGTTTACCTCCTCAGTTCAGTCGATCAGAACCACCCTTATGTTCGGTTGGATCTGGTTGGCGCTATGACTGACGCTATCATTCAACAGCATTTTCCGTTGCCCTCACCTGAGGGGAAAGGAGGCAACTCCGGTTCGGGCGCGTTGAGTGAAGATGCTCGACGTGCCCATGAAGGGCTTAGGGCGGGAATTCGAGGGATGGCCGTCTATCGCTACTCTAGGAAACAGGGTATCCCTCCCTCCTCACCGCTACCAACAGCACTGTTCCAGAGATCGCAAGCTAAAGATTTTGTTTCGGTAGGGATCGAGGTCTGGCAGGATCTTCCGGGCAACGTTGGTCCATTTTTCGTCGATTACTTTGTGGGTGCGACGGGAGCCTTTTCTGGAATCGATGTGGCTTTGGCCGAGCCGCCTTCCGCGACGATTGAGCTGTTTCGCCCCCGATGGTATGAAGACGATGGCCTCTGGCAATCCAATCCGGTTCCGATCGATTTTGCCGATACTATTATAGATAATCCGCCCTCGCTAACTGGTGTTTTGGGCCTTGGTGGCCTCGTCCCCTGGCTTCTTGAATGGTACTCTGTCGATGCCGCAAAGAGCCTGGTCGGGAGGTGGGCCGGTGACCGCTGGGCAGTCTGGCTCTTTCCAGATGGTAGTTCAGCTCTGATTCTGGAGACTCGATGGCAGGATGAGGAATCAGCAGTTCGTTTTAGAGAGGCAGTTCCGGAGGATCCGCGTCAGGTCAAATTGCCGTATGAAGCAGACAGTCGTGTAGTGAGGATGATCCGGGCTACTTCTGAGGAAGCGCTCTTGCGTCTTACTCAGGGGGTGGCGTTAGCCGGGAGTGGCCGGTAGAGTTTCCCCCCGAGGAAGTCCGTGCTACTTAGACAGTCTGCGGGTAGTCTATTCGTCGAGATTGAGAATCTCCACTTTCCGGAACTCCACCGGATGGCTCTCTGACTGGAGAGAGATCGTTCCACCGGACAATTCGATTTTGCCGTCGGCTTTTTCAATCAGCTTGCTCGCTTCAGCGTGCGCACCGTCCAGAATTGGCTTCTCATATTCGAGGACCTTTTCGCCGTTGATGATATGTCGAATGACTTCGTGTCCTCGCACTTCAACTTCAGCAGTGACCCATTGTTCACCATGGTAGGTCTTGGAGTTGGATTTGGTGCAGTGCGGCTTGAACAATTCTCCGTCAATAAACACGTGGGTGCCGGGCGTACAGAGGTTGCCGGTTGTTCTCTCACCAGTGCCATCACCTCCGAGGAGTTGGACTTCGATCGAAACAGGAAAGTCCTGATCCAGCACCATCGTCTCGGGATCCTGCCCGTGAACCATTATCCCACTGTTTCGGTAAGCCCAACCGGGGCCGCCCTTCAGCTGTTCGCCGGTGAAGCGATACTCAACGCGAATGCGATAGTTGGAATAGGGCGTCTTATAGAAAAGGTGTCCGAAGGTTTCGTTGAACTCTTCGTAGTTCTCGTAGCCCACCTGGAGCAGACCGTCTTTGACTCGAAACGTGTTGCGAGAGTCTTCGCCGTATTCCTCGTAGCGAATTTTCGGAGTCCAACCCGCGAGATCCTTGCCGTTGAAGAGGGGCACCCAGTTCTCGTTATTAACTGAGTCATCGGAACTAACAAATTCTGTCGCTAAGAACAGAGAGCAAAAGGCGAGGGGAAGAAGAAGTGAAGGGAGTGTTCTCATGAGCTGAAGAAAACTCGTAAAGGGTTTCGAAAAGCTTGCCACGCAGAAAATTCGCTATCTGCAAAAATACTACGGCACCGGTGGGAGGAGTTCTTTACTCGAGAACCTCGTATCCGACACCCTGAATTGCCTCGGTGATGGTGGATCTCTCGGCTGCACCCATGTAGGCAACTTCGGCTAACTCGACTTCGATTTGAGCCCATTCCACACCGTCAACGCTCGAAAGAGCCCTCATCACTTTTGCTTTGCACGCACTGCAGTGCATTCCCTCAACCGAAAGTACGGTGGCGTTCTCCGGATACGGGACTACCGGCTCTGTGGGAGGTTTCCCGCAGGATACAAGAAATAGAAAAATCAGTGAATACAACAGCGGCTTCATGAACCATCCCTATTGTCTGACGATCCAACCCGTTTGCAAACGATTCAGACCTCAGTGTCTCATCCTTCGAAAAGGGCTCCAGAGGTATATACGATTGTGAAGCGAAGTTTGAACCAGATTGAGCCAGAACTCTGCCAGTCGGCGAAATTCAGAGGCAGCTTGATCTGCTCCGGCTACGACTCGGCAAGATGTTCCCGAACGGTCTCGTAGAGTTCAAAGACGTGGTGGTCATGGAGTCGATAAAATACCTGACGTCCCACTTTTCTGTAGCGAACGAGGCGAGCGTTTCTGAGCGCTCGCAACTGGTGGGAGACCGCTGATTCTGAAACTGATAGATTTGCCGCCAGATCGCAGACACAACTTTCTGAAGCTGAGAGCAGAGAGATCAAGCGCAGTCGAGTGGGGTCGGCCAAGACTCCGAAAAACTCAGCCATGCGTTGTGAATCCTCAACTTCTAACGGAAGCGAAACACTACCGGAATGCGAATCATGATGCTCCTCGCAAACAGGGGGATCGATGGCAGCATTATTTTCAGAGGATTTTTTCGGCATTGCGGAAACTTCGCGCATTCTTGCTGGAGAAACAATTGACAAATATATGAGCGTATGTTCAGGTATTGTCGATATGAGTGCTTCAACTGATACCAAATGCGCCTGCCCCGACTGCAAATGCAAAGTCTCTGAGGGCCATCATGTCGTCAAAGACGGCAAAGACTACTGCAGCGAAGCCTGCGCCAGCGGCCATGCCACGGGCGATGGTTGCTGCAACGGAGCGTGCGACTGCCACGGTTAAGTCCATTTTCTCTCCCACTCCTGTGGAGAGAAGATTCGAGGAGGCTGCCGATTCATTTCGGCGGCCTTTTTCGTGTTCGGGCCTTCAGAAAATCAGCGCCCCGAACCAGGCGATCGCAATAGCGAATCCGCTGGCCCACGCCATTTGCCTCAGGCAAAGCTTGGCCGCGAATCCCCAGCGCATTTCCCGCCCGATGGTGTAGAGGGTGACGAGGCAGGGGAGGAGGACACCTGCCAGATAAACTGCGGTGAGCACTTGCGCGGGATCTCCCAGGGCGACCTTGAGGGTGCCCCAGTCATCGTCGAGCAATCCAATCGCAATGCCGTCCTTGCGGATTGAACCCAGGGCGATCGACGTGGCCGCTTCTCCGGGCAGGCGAAACACGGCCATGAGGGGAGCGAGGAAACCGGCAAAGGCATCAAGAATGCCAAAGTAAGCGAGCGAAGCTGCCACAAAGCAGATCGCGGCGAAGACCGGGAAAGCCATGATCACGAATTGGCGAATGTTGTCGATAACTTCGCGCGTCACGCCGCGCAGGGAGGGCGCGTGAATGGGATCGGACTCGGGAAGGAGCAATTGGTTGTTGGCGAGCCGGAGCACTTTAGGGGTGTTGAAGCGAAGGTAGATCAGGGTGGTAACTGCCAGCACTCCAATGTAGACCACCCCGAGACCCGTCATTCCGGCAGCGGCAAAAACTGCCAGTGTTGCGGGGAGTTGGTAAGAGCAGGCCGAGCCGAATGAGATCGCCGACACGCAGGCGCCGCGTGAACAGGAGGCGCAGGAGCGAGTGGCGACCACGGCAGGGACATTGCATCCGAAACCCATGACGACTCGTACCAGGTCTCGCCCTCCGATCCCAAAAGGTCTCAGAAACGGATGAAGCGCCACGGAGAGGCGATCGATCAAGCCGGTGGACTTATAGACCGCGAGGATCGTTGAAAAGATGAGGATGGTTGGAAGGGCATACAGCAGCAGAAAGGGGAACATCGAAACGAGTCCGTAGTCACCCGCAAGGATGGCTGCGAGAAAAGCAGGCCCACCCTCGATCCACGATTGCAGCGGACTGATGATGTTTGTCAGGGGAGTGTAGAGCCAGTCCGCAAAACGGTTGGCCTGCGTTACCGCCACGACGGTGGGAAGTAGAAGGAGACCCAGGGCAACGAGGGGTTGGCTCACGATCTTTTCGATGACCGTGGCGCTCGTTTTCCTGGACGGATACTTGCTGATGAGTGCGGAGAGATCGCCCGAGCGGAAGCGATGATCTTTTTGAGCTGCCGCGGTCTCGCGAATAGCGGCCCTCGTTTTTTCATCAATAGCGCGGGTGTCGACGAGGAAGACTGGGACTCCTAACGCGAGACGAAAATCGTCCTGCATTTGAGTCCTGTCTTTCGACTCCGGCAGACGATCGGCAAAGGTGAGCACGAGGACACCTGCTTTGCCCTCAACGAGAGGAAGCAGAGTCTCCAATTGATTACCGGCGTGATCCGCTCGCACGACGAGCAGAACCTGATCTGACTGGGCTACCGCCTTGCGGGTTTCACTGGACGTCTGAGTCTCCGAGTCACGGTAGATCCCGGGAGTGTCAATCCAGGTGAAACCGGAATCGTTGTATGAGTCGCAAGCGAGGGTTGAGCCACGATAGTTTTCCGGTGTTGCGAAACGTCCGCTGAGGCGGGCGAGCAGTTGTGTTTTCCCCACGCTCTCGAGTCCGAGGGTAACGACCTGGCGGGCCTGCTCTGCTTCCACTTTTGATGGTGGTGAGGAGGGAGAAATGATTTTCATCACTTGGGGGCAAGGCGCATTCGGGTTTCACGGATGGTCTCGAATCCGGATGGAAGTGAGGAATGGATCCTCGAACCGGATTTATTGAGCGGCGGTCGCGTATTCTTCGACCTCGGCCGGAGCGATCTCGTCTTCAGTTTCGACGGCGCAGGTGCAATCCTGGCAGCACGAAAGGTCATCAATCATGAAGCCCCGCTCCCGCCATTGCTTGAGCGGCTCTTCCCACTCATGTCCGAGTCGTTCCGCAATGGTCCGGGCAATGATCCCGAAACGGGCGCGGAATTTATAGATGAAGCAAAAGAGTGATTGGCGGTGCTGAAGCAGCGGTCCACTGTAGAAAAGGTTCGGAAGCGAGGGTGACTCGTCGGCTTCCTCAGTGAAAGCGATGCGTCCGTTTTCGTCCTCAAACCAGGAAGAGACGGGGCCCATTCCTCCGAGGAATCCTGTGGCGAGAATTGGCGGGGTAGAGACTTCAAAAGGCTCCCCTTCTTCGTCTATCAGGATGTAGCTGTCTCCGGTTTTCGTTACTTCGACGATGTCAGCATTTTTATAGAACCGAATGGTTCCTGGAGCGTTGAGGAGAACATCCTTGAGCCGGTCAATGGTGAAGGGGCTGAGGGCACGGCTTGGATCCGGGCTGTTCTGGTGCCAGGGCTCACCGCGGGAGAGGACATGAACTGACTTTCCCTGTCGGGCTAGATGGACAGCGGCGTCGATTCCGCTTTCGAATCCTCCGATGATGGCGTGCTCGACTCCTTCCAGTTCGCTCCAGTCGGATACAGTACTGTTGTGAATGCAGTGCTCAACTCCCTTGATCTCCTGGCGGGGAAAGAAGAACTCGCCTCCGGTCCAGATGACATGCCGGGCCTGAAGTGGCTTCGACGCCCCCTCAAGTACGAGCGTTCCCTTCGATTTTTTCACACCCGTGATTTCGATCCCTGTTTTTACCTCGACCTGGTAATACTCAGCGATTGCCCGGAGGTAGCGGGCATATTCCGGGCCGGTGGGATGCTCGGAATGGATGTAGTCAGCCGGCGACGTGTGCGGAGTGATGGCATTGAGGTCGGGCTGTGAGAACGGGTTTGAATGAAACGACGGCGAAATCATCCGCATCTGTGCGGGCCATGCGTCGAAAGATGCTCCCACTTCTCGGCGGTCGATGATGGCGAGATTCTCGATCCCGCATTCTTTAAGGGCAGCCGCGCAACCCAGCCCGGCCGGACCGGCGCCAACAATGACGACATCGTATACAGGGGATGCTGGCTTGGGTTTGATTTTCAGGGGCATAAATGCAAATTATTTGCGTTTATTTTTAATGCAAGTAATTTGCAGTTTCTGGGGGCGCTTGAACTCTCTACATGGTCTCGACCTCACTTCTTCGAGGCAGCCTCGAATTCCTTCCCCCCCCGTTTAAGCGACGCTGTCCAAACCTCTCCAGTTTTCTACCGATGAACGATGAACCTTTTTACGATTCGAGCCACCGGGATGGCATTCCCTTCGGTTCTCGTCGGAAGAGTTATATCGACTTTTTCCGCGCCTATAGGAGTAGGAGCACGGCAGAGGCTGAAGAGCTCTCCTCCGGAATCGAAAACGATCGCGTGCTGGAAGATCTCGTTGAGCAAATCAACGGGCTCATCATTGAATATAGAACGACAGCAGTGCGAGTTGGAGTGGTCCTGGGGGAAAGTCTCATCCTGGAGGTGCTCGGTGCACTGAGGCGCGAATCGCGGAAGCATCAGCCTCTCTTTGAAATCTCTAACGTGTCAGCGACCGAGAGGTTCCTCGCGGAATCTCTCTTTAACGATATTCGGGAGAACCAGCTGAAAAGTCTCCGCTCGCACGATGGCAAACAAGTGGGGCAAGTGGGGCAAGTGGCTCCTGATCATTGGCAGGAGTGCTTCGAATACATTTCTCGTTGTATAGAAGAAGGAATCTTATTGGGAAAATGAAAACTAACACATCATTAATTTTTGCAGACCGAACCAGTGTTGAACAGGTTGAGGAAGGGACTGACCTTGCTCCGAAGTTCGACCAGAATGGAGTTATTCCCTGTATCACCCAGCACGCGGAGAGCCGGGAAATCCTGATGTTCGCCTTTATGAATGAAGAGGCGCTTCGGCTTACCATCGAAACCCGGCTGGCGCACTACTGGTCGCGTTCCCGGCAGAAGCTTTGGAAAAAGGGTGAGACGTCCGGAATGACTCAGCAGGTCCAGCGCATGCTCATCGATGACGATCAGGACTGTGTCATCATCGAGGTCACCCTGACCACTCCCGATGCCGGTGGCGAGGAGGCCTCCTGTCACGTCGGTTATCGCAGTTGTTTCTATCGCGAAGTTGCCGGTAGTGGAAGCGAGCAACCCGAGTTGCGTTTTATCGAGTCTGAGAAGGCATTCGATCCTGATGCTGTCTACGGTGATACTCCGAACCCGACCCAGTTGTAATGGCCCAAGTGGACGACTTTTTTGTCAGTTACGAGGAGTGGCGTGAAGCCATGAACAGTCGATGCAAAATTGCACTGACACAGGAGTATTGTAACGGGCGAATTCGAGCATTGGAGGATACCAAAGATCCAGCAACAGCGATGTTTATCGATCTTTTCGGATCTTCCTATCGCGACAAAGTGGTTGGTTGGCTTGAGCGGGCTTCAGCAGAGAGTTGATCACTCGCATCATCGAAAATGTCTAAGCCACTCCTCTTTATCACCGGGTTTCTCGGAGCCGGGAAAACGACGATGCTTCGTTCTCTTCTCGAAGAATTGAAGAAGCTGGATCGTCGAGCCGATGTAATCTTGAACGATTACGAAAACGCGGAGATAGATGCCTCGACTTTGCATGGCCGGGCAGCTTCTATTTTTCCAATCGCTGCCAGTTGTGCCTGCTGTGACAGTCTCGAAGATCTCGTAAAACTCTGTCTCGCTGCGCAAAACAGTGAGGGTGACGTTTTGCTGATCGAGTTGAATGGAACGGCCGACCCTTTGCCTCTCCTTGAGACGTTCACTTTGCTCGAAAAGAAAATGCCGTTTCGTCCCAGGTGGCAAGTCGGGATTGTTGATGGACGTCATTGGGGAAAGCGGGAGCAATTCACTTCCCTGGAACAACGTCAGGTAGAGACCGCGACGCACTGGCAGCTGACTCATTCGGAAGACTTGTCGGAGCTTGCGATGGAAAAGGTTTTGGAGTCTGTCGAGGAGCTCAATCCGTACGCTGATGCCATCAGTGCCACGCAGCTTGCTGCGATACTGGCGAATGCTAGTGACTCCAGCGACCTCGTTTTGGATAATTTTGATGCGAGTGACATTCGCCAGAAGCGGGCAGCGCGAGGTGGACATGTTCTTTCCCACCGATTTACTGGTCATCAGATCCTCATGCCGGGCCGTTATCGAATTGAGCAGGTCACTCGCCTTCTTGAGAGTCTTCCTGACGAGGTAGTGCGAGCCAAGGCACTGGTAGAACTCGAGGGTGCGCCCGAGACCAGATGGCTGTTCAATCGTACGGGGCGCCACCCGGTTGAGGATCCGGAACAGGTCGAGGGGCTTTCGAGAACCGCCTGTTCTCTTTTGTGCATTGGGCCGGATCTTTGCCCCGACAAGCTTCAGGGTGAATTCGACCGGCAAATCGGCAGGTAGAGCTGTGTCAGCGTATGGGAGGCCGCGTTAC
>JABSSQ010000361.1 GCA_013213905.1 Verrucomicrobiales bacterium
CCAGCTCCAGTCTGACCTCGCAGAGGTGGTGGCAACTCTCGGTAAAGGCGGCGCTCATGAGAATGCCGCGCGTATCATCAGTGGACTCTGGAACGAATCATGAAGCCTCAGAAACTCTTTCCCATTTTGCTGGTGGGGTTGCCGGCCGGTCTTCTATTCATTGGTGTGTTGGCGATGGTGAATTCCCATATCCAGAAATCGAAGGGCCCGGAGGATCCTAACGAAGCGATTCGATTGGAAGCCGCCGCCCTCAATCGCAGGCCGGTCAATCGCGAGACCCTCGAGATGCATTTGCGGACGCTGTGTGAGAAAATCGGCGAGCGTCATGTTGGCAAGATCGAGAATCTCGAAAAGGCTGCTTTCTGGATTGAGTCGACCCTCGGGCCGACGAACCTCGGCTACGTGGTCAAGCGAGAGGAATACGAACTTGGCACCAGCCAGCCCGATGCTGAGCAGCCGGATCGGGTTCGCAATCTTGTGGCGGAGCTTCCCGGCCGGTCACTGCGCGATGAAATCGTGATTGTGGGAGCTCACTACGACACGGTTCCCGGGTGCCCCGGAGCCAATGACAACGGCACCGGTCTGGTGGGGCTCATTTCCATCGCCCAGGCACTGGCGGGTGAGCAACAGGAACGCACCATTCGCTTTGTGGCCTTTGTCAACGAGGAGCCGCCCTACTTCCAGACCGACGAAATGGGCAGTCGTGTCCACGCCCGGGGTTGCGCAGATCGCGAAGAGAACATCGTGGCCATGATCAGTCTCGACGGGATCGGCCATTTCTCGGACGAAGCCGACAGTCAAAAGGCGCCTCCCGGACTGGAGGGGCAGATTCCCACCGTCGGTAACTTTCTCGCCCTGGTCGCGAACGAGAATTCCCGCTTTCTCGCCGACCAGGCCAAGACTGTGTTCGAGGCGACTTCCGGCGTTCCGGCGGTTGCGGGTGGTTTTCCCGAGAGCATCCCCGGAGTGGGCTGGTCTGATCACTGGTCCTTCTGGCAGGAGGGATTTCCTGCGGTGATGGCGACGGATACGATTCCGTTCCGTTACGAGCACTACCACAAACCGACCGATACCGTGGATCAGCTGGACTTCGAACAGCTCGAGACCGTGGTGAAGGGGCTCGAGGAAGTGGTGAGAGCCTGGGCGAATCCGGGGAGCTAGCGATTAGTTCTTGGTGGATAGTGATTGGTTGGCGCTATCGAGCGCAGACAGGGCCGAATTCGTGGCCATTCTTTTCCATTCGTGGGAATTCGTGTTCCATACGAAGCCCGTTTGAATCCCGACAAATCCATGGTCTCTGGCGACACGAGGGGCGTGCGAACGGCACACGGCCAACTGTTTCCTACTCACTCGCGAGCATCATTCCGGCCTCTTCGCTGAGAAACTCGGCGATTCCGTTCTCCTTGTTGCAGAGAATGACCTTGGGCTCGACTGGCTTCTCAGTCAGTTCAAAGCCCATGATGATGACTTTCTCGCCGGCATTGATGAGATGGGCGGCGGCACCGTTGATGCCGATGACACCGGATCCCGGCTCGCCTTCGATGACGTAGGTCTCGAGGCGGGCACCGGTCGTGGCACTGACGACGAGGACCTTTTCACCCACCCACAGGCCCACTGCATCGATCAGATTCTTATCGATGGTGATGCTGCCGACATAGTCCACGTTCGCTTCCGTGACGGTCGCGAGATGGATCTTGGAACGTAAGAGGCTGCGCATGGTAGGGGAAAGTGGCGCAAGGTTTCCCCAAAAAGGTTCGAAAATCAAGGGATCACTGCGTCTTGGGGCGAAGTGATTGCGTCTTCACCGGAGGAAAAACCCTACGAGAGCGTCCGTTCCACGGCTTTCTTCCAGTGCGCCAGGTTCTCCTGCATCGCCTCATGCTCCGGTCCCGGTTCGAACCGGGCGGACTCGGCCCAGTTAGCGGCAATTTCCTCCTTGCTGGTCCAGACCCCGGTGGCGAGACCGGCCAGATAGGCAGCGCCAAGGGCCGTCGTCTCGGCTACCTGCGAGCGAATCACAGGCACGCCGAGGATGTCGGCCTGGATCTGCATGAGCAGATCATTGAGCGAGGCACCGCCGTCGACCCGCAGTTCCGAGAGCTCGATGCCGGTATCGGCGATCATGGCCTGCATGAGGTCGTTGGTCTGGAAAGCAATGGCCTCGAGCGCCGCCCGGGCGAGATGGCCTTTGCCGGCGCCCCGGGTCAGACCGGAGATCGTGCCGCGGGCGAAACCGTCCCAGTAGGGAGCTCCGAGGCCGGCGAAGGCAGGGACGAAGTAGACACCGCCGTTGTCCTCGACCTCGCGGGCGAGCGCCTCGACCTCGCCGGAGGACTGAATGATGCCCAGTTGGTCGCGCAGCCACTGCACCACGGCACCTCCGATGAAAACACTGCCCTCGAGAGCGTATTCGGTGTGATCTTCCAGTTGCCAGGCAATGGTGGTCA
>JABSSQ010000362.1 GCA_013213905.1 Verrucomicrobiales bacterium
CCCCCCCCCGCCCCCCCCCCCCCCCCCCCCCCCCCCCCCCCCACCCCCCCCCCCCCCCCCCCCCCCGGGAAGTGTCCCAGCATTGCGATGGCGGCGGCCTCGCGGACCCGGTCCAGGTAGAGATCACCGATGTCATTGAAGGAGCCAGCGAACACCACCACTTCAGGATCGGCAACCTGGGTAAGCCGGGCGACTGTGTCTCCGTGATACTTCACGATTTCGCTTAGCTGGTTAAGTGCTTCGCGATCTCCATCTAGGCAATTGGAAACGAATTCGTTCCACGCTTCGAGCGTCGTAACGCCGTCGGGTGAAATTGCACGTACGGTGGCCCGGTCTTCGAGCCAGGCCGGCTTCGGAGAGGTGTCGTTTTCACCTCTAACGGTCCATCCGCGGATTTCGCCGGCAAGTTCGTGGGTCCCCCGAATGAGACGACCCTCACTGATGATGGCAGCGGAAATACCTGTCCTGACATTGATGCAAATCAGATTCTCAATCAGCGAAGAGCTACCGAGCCAGTATTCGCCAAGTGCCATGGCTCGGGTGTTGTGTTCAATGCGTAAAAGTTCAGGGCCGACGTCGAGTTCCTTGCAAAGATCGACGTCTTTCCATTCAAAGATATAGGGATAGCCGAGCGCGAGCCGCTCAGCCTGCTGAATGCGCCCCGGAACTCCGATGCCAACCCCGTGGAGGGTGCCGTGTCCGGAGTCTCGAAAGCGATCAATAGTTTCCCGAAGGTGATTGATGACCTCATCCTTCGAAGGGCGGGGGGTTAGAGGAATCACAACTTCTTCAATGGTGGACTGCGCGAAGTCGATCAGCACGCCGTAGATGTTGCGGGCATCAAAGTCGAATCCGATGAAGGTGCCGTAGTCCCCTTTGAGTTCGAGCTGCCGCTTGGGGCGTCCGGCTTCGGCGGTGTGCTCCACCCCGGATTCCCTGACAAGCCCGTTGTCGATCAGATTGTCCACCCGACGTCCCGCGGTGGAACGGGCCACATCAACTCTATCGGCAAGATCGCGTCGCGATATGCCGGGGGACCGGCGAATTTCGCGAATGAGGAGGCGTTCGAGCGTGGCTGGGTCCATGAGGAGTCAACCCGCTGTCACCATTTCATCAGTTTCGTGAATTGCGGGCTATCAATATCATTAAGATACCCATAAGAAAGAGAGGCGAAAGCAAGAATGCTCTCCCCTGTGTCGGAGGCGGGGGGGCTTGAGGTTACTTCGATCTTGTCGGCAAAGGGACTGAATCAGGATTAGTCGGGAAGTTCCTGATCCTTAGTTTCAGGCATGAACATAACCACGACGGCTCCGAGAAGAAAGAAGGCGCTGAGAATGCTGACGGCAACGGGAAGCTCCATCGTGGCCTTCATCTTCCCGGCAAGCAGGAGCACGGAAACGGCGACGATTCGCCCGCCGTTGAATCCCCAACTCATCCCGGTAGCGCGGAGTCGATTCGGGAAGAGTTCAGGGAAATAGACGGCATACCCTGCGTGCATCCCCAGGGTGAAGAATCCGAACACAGGGAGAATGAACAACAGCATGGTGTAGTTCTGGGGGGCGAAACAGGCGATCGGGGTGATGACGAGGGCTGCGATGTGAAAGAGAATGAATGTTTTCTTCCTTCCCAGCCTTGCTGAGATCGGGCCGAACAGGACCAGGCCAAGTCCTCCGCCGATGGTTTGAATGATTCCGTAGGCGATCTTGGCTTTTTGCGAGGCTTCAGCTGGATCGACTCCGTCGGCAATAAGGCGTTCACGGGCGAGATCCTGGCCGGCTACTGTGACCGCCCAGAAAGTGCCCAGTCCGACCGCGGCAAGTAACATGGCTCCAATCGCTCTTTCACGCCATGGTGCCACAGTCAGAAGTTCTTTGAAGCTTCCGGCTTTACCGTCTCCGGCTGCCGCTGCCGCCCGAGCCTCCTCCCATTTCTTGGGTTCCTTCACGGCGACACGAACCCAAACGATGAGCAGAGCGGGCAGGACCCCGATGAGGTAGGCATACTGCCAGTTGGTGTTAACGAGGTAAGCAGCAATCGCAGCAAGCCAGGTGCCAATTACGGAAGAGGCATGGAAGATACTGGAGGCATGGGCGCGTGCCTTCTTCGGGAAGACCTCGGAAACGAGAGCTGCCGCCACCGCCCACTCACCACCGACACCCATGGCGACGAGAAAACGAAGCGTTGTGACGTGCCAAAGTTCGGTGGCGAAGAACGTTAATCCTGAGAATACCGAATACATCAGGATGGTCAGGATCATGATGGGCCGCCGTCCATAGCGGTCAGCCATTGATCCGAAAAGGAGTCCACCAAAGGTTCCTCCGAGGAGGAAGACGCCCAGGAACCAGTCGCCGAATTTCTTCACGTCTGCGCTTCCCAGTTCCTGACCGAGGATGTCGCTCAACATATCGTTGCGCGTCAGGTTGAAGATCTGACCTTCGTAGACGTCGAAGATCCATCCTGCTGATGCGATAATCAGGACAAGCCACTCGTAGCGGGTGATCCCGTGATACCATTGGCTGTTGGATTCGAGTTCGTTGGACATATCTCCGTAAGTTAGGGAATGGATTCGTAACAGGGTTCAACCTTCGAGTAAACGCAGTTGTGTCCCGCGATGGTGTCGAAATGAGAGGAAGGGGAGTAGCTAGTAGCCAAGGAAGCACCGAACAAAAAAGGTCACCGATGGCTCTGTGCTGAATTCCCTTGAACCACTCCTGTTAGCCTGACGGGTTTTCGGCAAGAGTAACCTGAGTCGTGTCGAGAACCTTGCCGTCGAGGTCGCACATGGCGTGCAGAGTGACTTTGGTGTCGGCAGTGAGGGCCTGGTTGGCCGCTCCTGCTCCGCGACCACCGCATCCAACGAGTCCTAGTTAAAGGTAGCCTTCGTCATTTTGTGCGGAATGAACGGGGCGGCTCGAAGCAAGGGTCGGTGTGGTGAGTGATGCGGTGGTCGGAGCAGAAGTGGTCTCCAGAAAGCGTCTACACGAGGTTTGATGCTTTCCTGGAGCGGGTTCCATTGCGAGGTCAGGAAGCTTTGGTATCAGAATTCCAATTTTGTTGCAAACGGAATTAAGCCAAAAGGCCAATTAATTACTAGCCTGGAGGCCTTCGTACGAATTTTCGCCGCGGATACGCCAACTCAGGGAGGGTCTTTCGGGTCATTAATAATTGTAAATAGAAATAATTAATGGTAGCCGAATAAGAGGGTTCCTCCGGAGCGGAACTTCGACAATGGTTTCAGGTTCTGTTAGGGCGCGGGTGAACGTTTCGATTTGATTACATGTAATCTCATGTCTGCTTCTAATCCTCCTATCACGATCCGAACTCCAGAAAGAAAAGTTGAGATCGCTTGGTTCTCTGCGCTTTGCGGTGATGACTATGAATTTCTCGGGGTGCCTGATGGAGATCTCAGGAGCAGCTTTGAGCACTGTGGTGAAATTGTCAGGACGGCGGATCAATTGGGCTATCAGAATATTCTTTTGCCGTCTTCATTCGTGGTGGGGCAGGAGCCTTTGCCATTTGCTTCGGCGATGGCAGCCCAGACGGAGCAGATTAATCAGCTCGTGGCAGTTCGCATGGGGGAGATTCATCCGCCTATGCTGGCGCGTCACATCAGTACCATTGATCACATCGCGAAAGGTCGTCTTACGGTGAATATCATTTCTTCCGACCTGCCTGGCGAAAAGGTGGACAGTGATGCCCGTTACGATCGTGCTCGTGAGGTCATTGAAATTCTCAAGCAGTGTTGGACGCAGGATGAAATTAACTTTACCGGCAAATACTACGACCTTCAGATCCCATGCTCAGACCCTGCCAAGCCCTACCAGCAGAATGGTGGGCCGCTTCTTTACTTCGGGGGGATCTCTCCGGGAGCCAAGAAGCTCTGCGCCGAACATTGTGACGTCTTCCTGATGTGGCCTGAAACGGAAGAGCGACTATCTGCGACGATGTCCGAGATGAGTGATCTCGCGGCGGGGTATGGTCGCAAGATTGATTTTGGACTGCGCATTCACATGATTGTTCGCGAGACAGAGGATGAGGCAAGAGCTGCTGCAGATCGCCTTGTCTCGAAACTGGATGCGGATAAGGGGGAGGAGATCAAGGCGATGGCCCAGGACAGCAAGTCCGCTGGAGTGTTGCGTCAGGACGAACTGCGGGCGCAGTCGGAGGATGACTATATCGAAGACCATGTCTGGTCAGGAGTGGGGCGCGCGAGGTCGGGGTGTGGTAGCGCTATTGTAGGTGACCCGGATCAGGTGTATGAAAAACTGCAGCGATACATCGACATGGGTATGAGGGCTTTTATCTTCTCAGGCTATCCTCACCTGGACGAGTGCAAGTTGTTCGCGAAATACGTCTTGCCTCGGCTCGATACGACAAGGTTGAATCTAGCCCAGGAACGGTTGCCTGAAAAACCGCCTGAAACCCCACTCACCTACGGCGAGAGGAAGTGAGGTCCTGAATCGCCGAGGGTTTCTCAGTTTGCCGTCCTTTGCTGTGGCAGCAGCAACGTTACCGCTAGCTTGGGGGAAGAAGCCTACCAGACAGAGAGCCCGGGCTAGGCAAAGATATCCATTACCGGCTTGCCCTTGCCGTCTTCGGTCACATAGAACGGGCGTCCTTCGATGGTGAACTCGGTCTTCGGGCTGACTCCCATGGCGGTCATGATGGTGGCGTGCAAATCGGTCACAGTGACCGGATTTTCCACCGCGACGAGTGGTCGTTCGTCGGCGGTTTTGCCATAGACGTGTCCTTTTTTGACACCGCCGCCGAAGGTCATCACACTGGTGCCGCCGGTGAAATGACGGTGGAGGCCGTAGTGCTTTTCTTCGGTGATCGCCTCGACCTTGTGGGTGGCCTGGTCGTTGGCTTCTGAACCTGGCTTGCCTTCCATGATGGCATCGCGGCTGAACTCGGAAGCAACAATCACGAGCGTGCGATCGAGAAGGCCACGCTCCTCCAGATCGAGGACGAGCTGAGCGATCGGGCGGTCAATTTCCTGATGAAGTCGATCCACGGTTTTGTGACCTTCGGCGTGAGTGTCCCAATGCAGGAACGGAACATACTCGGTGGTGACCTCAACGAAGCGCGCGCCGTTTTCGACGAGGCGGCGGGCCAACAGGCAGCCGCGACCAAAGCGTCCGGTGTCGTAGATGTCGCGCACTTCCCTGGGCTCAAGTTCGAGATCAAACGCTTCGCGCTCCTTGGAGTTGAGGAGGCGGTAGGCGTTGTCCATGGAACGCATCAGCGATTCCTGCTGATGGTCGCTGGCGTACTCGCGATGCGGGTTGCTGTCGACGAGTTGGCGGAAGAGCTTGTCTCGACTGGAGAAGCGGGACTGGGTCATGCCCTCGGGTGGGCGAACGGATTGAGCGGCCTGCTCAGGGTATGGCAGATTCATGGGGCCGTATTCGCTACCGAAGAAACCCGCTGTGGTGAAGGCCTTGAGCTCTTCCTTTTCGCCGACGCCCTCGAGTCGCTGCCCGACGTTGATAAACGCCGGCATCACGTCGTTCTGTGGGCCTAACACACGTGCCATCCACGAGCCCAGGTGAGGGCAGGCGACGGTCTGCGGTGGCACGTAGCCGGTGTGCCAGTGGTATTGGTGACGCGAGTGCAGGATGCTGCCGAGGTCGGGTTGAACGGCGGAACGGATCAGAGTGCCGCGATCCATCACGCCGGCGATGTTTTCGAGGCCAGCGCAGATCTTGATGTCATCCACCGCGGTATCAATCGCCGGGAAGGTGCTCAGCACGGAGTCGACGGCCATGCCCTTCTCAAACGGAGCGTAGCGCTTCGGGTCGAAGGTTTCCGGAGCGGCCATGCCTCCTGCCATCCACAGGAGAATGCAGGCATCCGCTTTCGCTTCGGGATGCTCGAGGTCTTTGCCGCGAACCATCTGGGGAGCACCAGACATCCACGCGGCGGTGGAAGCGGCACCGAGCTTCTTGAGAAAGTCGCGACGAACAATGGGATCGGGCGCGTTGGGATCGATTTCGAAGTTCATGGGGGTAAAAAGGCAAAAGGCAAAAGAGGGAGGTGATCGGTATTCAGTCTTCAATGGGCAGTGAACGCGCATCTTTCAGGGATTCGCGTTCCATTCGTGTTCCATTCGTGTTCCATTCGTGTTCCATTCGTGTTCAATCACCTAACAAAAAGAAATTCGGGGGTCATGGTGATGGCCCAGAGCAGATCGGTGATTTGATCGGCCTCAGGGCTGTCGCCGAGGGATTGAGTGAGTATTTTAGTCTCTTTCTCGGAAGGCAGTCGGCTCAGGGTTGCGAGGTAGATTTCTTCCACGAGCTGAGATGCGGAGAGTTCTCTTTGAGTGGCGAGTTTTTCGGCGCCACTTCTGAGGTGGTCCATCAGGTCGGCGCTGGTGGAAAGATCGACGGCTTCCAGGGTCGTCAGCTCGTTGGGGCGGGAGGTAACAATCTGGTCGCGGTTGGGGCGCCCGAGAGAGCGCATCAGGTCATCGGCCTTGAGCAGGGAGGCCCGGACCTGGTGTTCGCTTCCGGCGGAAGCCACGGCGAGGGTTTTGCCGATGCGGGCATCGGTTTTCTGTTTCCACGTCACGTTGGGCAAGAGGCGGGCTGTTTCCCAGTTCAGGTTGCTGAGGTTCCATTTCCCGGGGCGGGTCCCTTTCGGAACGGTTTCGCTGACTTGCCATTGGTCGTCGGTCACGATGACCTCGTCGGTGCCGTCTTCGTATTCGATGCGCAGGGCCGCGAAGGCACCGGCGGCATTGGGCTTGGGGCCGCGATTCTCAGCCGTCATGAGGAGCCGGTTGGCACCGGGGCGAAGTTGGGAAGGGAGCGGAGCAGCTTCGAGATTCGCCCAGTTTACGCCGTCGAGGATCTGGCGATTGTTGAGGTAAAGCACAAAAGCGTTGTCGGCAGCTGCGATGATGCCGGCCGATCGAATCGGCTTGGTGATCTTGATGTCGCGTTTCAGGAGAATCTTTTCGCCGTGCATCGGAATGCCGCCGTTATCGACTGAAGGTCCCCAGACCCAGGAGCTCGGAAAGGATAGTTTCTCTTCCAGTTGCGGTGATACAATGCCGCGGGCAACCGGGGCATCGAAGCCCGTCGGTGCCGAGCCGGTGATCTGCCAGATGGCGTCGACAAACTGCTCAGCGGTGAGGCGCTTGGGAAGCGGGCCGTCGAAAGAAAATTCGTCGGTTTCGCTTTCGAGCACCGAAGTGGCACTCTGGTAGGCCAATGAGGTGACGATGGTGCGCAGCGTGTGCTTGAGATCGTAGCCGTTGTCCTGAAAGTCGGTGGCGATCCAGTCGAGCAGGTCTTCGTTCCAGGGCTCGGTCTGCATTGCGTCGAGCGGGTGCACGATGCCGTGGCCCATGAGTTGTCCCCAGAGGCGATTCACGATAGTGCGGGGGACTCGTCCGTTTTCGGGATGGGTCATGAGGGCAGCGAGCTGGGCAAGGCGTTCCTGCTTCGGTGCCTTCGGATCGACCTGTCCGATTTCAGGGAAGAGCCAGGCAGCCTTTGCTATTTCTCCGGTGGGTTTGTCGCAGCGATGCAGTTCGAGAGGTTCTTCCGAATAGATTGCCGCAAGGTTGTAGGCTTCGGCCAGGGTCCAGCGATCGATGAAGCTGTCGTGGCAGGAAGCGCACTTCATGTTGATACCGAGAAAAGACTGAGACAGGCTTTGGGAGAACTGGATCGGCAGGGTCTGGCCAGCGCTGACGGTGCCGCGCCACTTGATGCCGTTGATGAATCCGGCGCTGCTGTCGTTGGGCGGGGCGATGAGTTCAGTGACCATCGCGTCGAAAGGCTTGTTGGTCTTGAGAGATTCGTAGAGCCAGTGGCTGATCTGGGTTCGCCCCTTGGTGATGAATCCGGTGCCGTCGTAATCATTGCGAAGCAGGTCGTTCCAGAAAGTCAGCCAGTGTTCGGTGTAGGGGAGGTCACGATCGAGCAGTTCGTTGATTTTTTTGGCTCGCTTGTCAGGGGACTTGTCAGCGAGGAAGGCGCGAGTCTCCTCCGCGGTGGGAAGCAGTCCGACCAGATCCAGAGAAACACGACGAAGGAACGTGGCGTCGTCGGCTTCGGCGGGGCGGGGCTGATCATGCTTGGCTAGGTGCTGATCAATGATGCGGTCAATCGGGTGCGTTCTTCCGCCGCTGACAGCCGGGAGTTCGGGTCGGCGGGGAGCGAAAGGAGGTTCATAGGTGGGGATGCCAAAGGTGAACCCGGGTTCCCATTTCATGCCCTCGTTGACCCACTGCTTGAGAATGGCGAGGTGTTCTTCGGGGACGCGCGGCTTTTTCTCCGGAGGCATCATGAAGTCCGGATCCGGGTCGAGAATCAGCTCGATGAAGTAGGACTCATCCGCTTTGCCGGGAACGGCGGTGTCGTCGTCGAGGAAGAGCTCACGCGTGTTGATGGAAAAGCCACCCTTGGACTCTTCGCCGGAGTGGCAGTCTCCGCAGTGTTCTTTGAGGATGGGAACAATGCTGTGCACGAAGTCGACTTCAGCATGGGCATCAGTGAGGCCGAGAGAGGCGCAGGTTGCCAGGGCAAGGACGGCGCGTCGTGGGGGAAAGAGCTGGGGCGCTTCGATCATGAGATTTCATCATGATATCCTCTTAGCCGGCTGAATTCTGCCTTGTTTTTGGGCTTTCAGGATGGCGCGAATGCGGATGGGAGCGAACAGTTTTTGAATGTGGAATTCAGGGGCGACAACCGCAAAGGAATCAGGAGCCCTTCCTCCCCCGGCCTTTGCCGGGGACGCCCTTGCCGGGTCCGCCTTTACCTTTGCCCTTCATGGCGGCGCGGCGTTTCTCCATGCCTTCCTTGAATTCGCGAGGCCCGACAGACCCTTCGCCATTCTGGTCCCAGCGACCAAAAGCTTCAGCCACCTGCTTGCGGTCAGCGTCGGCAAAGGCCCTGGATTCGGCGAGCTCTTTGGGTCCGACTTCGCCGTCACCGTTGGCATCGACCTTGTTGAAGTGGCTCAACTGGTGACAACTTACCTGACCGAACATGACGGAAAGATGATGGTCAGGAATCTTTTTTCCGAAGCGTGAATGACAGCCAATCGTTCTCGCTCTCTGCTTCCAGATTCAATTCCAGTGCATCTGAGCAACTTCGTGCCAGAGAAAGGCCGAGGCCGACATGAGAAGAATCGCTGCGAGCTTCGTCCCGGCGCCAGTAGCGATCAAAAAGGCGGGAAACCTCCTCCTGGCTGAGAACGTGAGGGGAGTTGGAGATGCGGATGCCATCGTCGAGCCCTTCTACCCGAATCGTTCCTTTTTCAGGCGTGTATTCCACGGCGTTTGAGAACAAGTTGCCGATCACGTGACGCAGTAAGCCGGGGTCCGTATGGAGGGTGGACGCCTTGGGGAAAAGAAACTCTACGGAGTGATGCTTCGAATTTGCGGTTTCCGCAAAGGGCTGCCAGCACTGCTGAGACAGGTTCTCCAGGCCGACCGGTTCAATCTTTGGCTCCACTTCGCCGCTTTCCCATCGGGCCAGAGCGAGCAGGCTTTCGACCATGGTTTCCAACTGTTGGGCGATTTCCAGAGTTTCGGAGAAGGTGTCAGGGCCGGCCTGCTCCGGCCATTTCAGGGCGACTTCGCTGATCATTTTCAGCTCAGCAATGGGTGTTCGAATTTCGTGGGCCAGATCAGCGCTGAAGCGCCGTTCCCGGTCAAAGCTGGTCTGGATGCGATCCATCAGGCCGTTGAGTCGGGCATAGACGGGTTTGAGCTCAACTGGAGCTTCGGAGTCGTCGAATCGAGAGTCGAGGGTGTTGACATCAATCGCTTCGCTCTGTCTTCCCAGGCTGCGCAACGGTTTCAGGCCTCGATTGAGAGAAGTACTGACGAGAGCCATGGTGGCACCTGCGGCCAGTAAACCTACGATGACCAGTCCTCCCAGTAGAATGGAGAGAGTGCGGTCCTGTTCACTGATGTCCTGCGCGAGCGAGACGATCTGGAAATTGTTGCCGCGTCCGCCTTTGCTACCCTTCATTCCATTACTTTTGCCGCGTCCTTTTTGATTCGGCATCGTGTAGCGGAAATTCATGGTGCGAAGGGGAATGCCATCCTCGCTGGTGGCCGTCACAAACACCGGCCGAGGACCGACTATGCCGGGAAAGGGTAGATTGGATTCTCCAAGGCTGTCCGATCGCTCGGTGAGCTCTCCTTTGTCATCCCAAGCCTGGAAGTAGTAGCCGCTGTTCAGTTCCTTGTAGCGTGTCAGACGTTCGGCG
This sequence comes from Verrucomicrobiales bacterium, assembly GCA_013213905.1. Classification (GTDB taxonomy): domain Bacteria; phylum Verrucomicrobiota; class Verrucomicrobiia; order Verrucomicrobiales; family DEV007; genus Arctic95D-9. Next base: position 10,234 of record JABSSQ010000362.1, read on the forward strand.
GAGCGCTTATTGCTCCCCGGGCCAGGACGATCGGATTGGGA
>JABSSQ010000363.1 GCA_013213905.1 Verrucomicrobiales bacterium
ATTTTCGGTGTAATCCCTCGACCGGCCGCCGCGTTTTCACCGTTTGCGATGATGAAATCGACGTTATCCTCTTCTTTGATGGCCTTAAGGCGCGAAATCACCGCCTTTCTGCCGGGTTCTCCCACGATATCTCCTAGAAATAAAATCCTCAGCATGCTTCAGTTATTTCGACGGGTTTTGGCCCGGACGAAACCGAAAAATCGAACGACTTGAAGGGATCCTGCCAGATTTCAGCCCAAGAGAAGCGCCATTCGCGTTGCCAGCCCCGCCTGTTCTCTGCCATTCTCCTTGGACTGACAGCCGCTTTCGATTCCTCACTCATCGCCGAAGTCGAGGCCCCCAGCCCTTACATCGCCCGCCTCGGCCGCATTCCTGACTGGTCAGTCCTGGACGACTATCAATACACGATCACACGTGAAGAGTTCACCTACCTGCTCAATCACTGCTACGCCCGGAAAGGTGAGGAAGAATACCGCGACCTGATTCGGATTGAGCGCGACCGGGCGCTAATCCTGAAACAGTCTAACCATCCTGCGGCCGGCTGGTATGATCTGCGCTTCCAAACCGCGAGCCTGATCTCCGAACCACCCAAGCGTTTCTGGCGCAGGCCGACGGAAATGGACGATCTACCGTCCAACTCCACCCGGCCGCTGGAAGGAGTCTGCATCGCGATCGACCCGGGTCATATCGGCGGAAAGTGGGTCACCTGGGATGATCGCCATTTCACGATCGGAAGGGACACCATTGAGGTTCGCGAAGGGGAGATGGTCCTCGCCGTGGCCAAAATCCTACAGCGCGATCTCTCTCTACTCGGCGCTACCGTTCTCCTGACGCGCAATGGCAACTATCCCGTGACGAGGGATCGAGTCGAAACGCTGGAAGAGGAAGCGAGAGCCTACCTGGTGAGCCGCAACAAGGTGCCGTCATCCGGCGCCATCGCCAGCACCGCCAAGGCCATGTTCGCCATCTCGAGTGAGATTCGAGCCCGCAGCGACCTGCTCAACGATGAGTTCCAGCCCGACCTCGCGCTCTGCCTCCATTTCAATGCCAGCCCGATGAACATGCGGCGCCCCTCCTTTCAGAGCCCCAACCACTTGCACCTGCTCATCAACGGCTGTTACAGCCGCGGTGAAATCCAGGAAGACGATACCCGCTTCGAAATGCTCCTGCGTATCCTGCAGCGGGTCTACTATGAAGAGGTCGAGCTGTCCGACGCGATCACCCGCCCCATGAAATCGGAGACCCGCCTCCCCTCTTTCTCCTACGACGGGACCAATGGCATTTCGGTCAATGACAACGACATCCTCTGGGCCCGCAACCTGCTCGCCAACCGGGTTTTCATGTGCCCGGTCGTCTTCTTCGAACCCTACTGCATGAACCACCGCGAGGTGCACGCCCGCGTCCAGGCGGGCGAATACAGCGGACTGCGTGAGTTCAACGGCGTCTACCGGAAGAACATTTACCAGGAGTATGCCGACGGAATCACCGCCGGCCTGGTCAATTACTTCCGGGCCCGCCGCTGAACGGATCAGTCGACCAACAGCGTCGGCTCCACACCGATAGAACCCTGGATCTTCGCGACGAATAGATCAGGATTGGATTCCATCTCAGCGAGAGATTCGCGAGTTTCATCGAGACGCTCCTGCAACTTCAAGCGCTTTGCTTCAATCGCGTAGTTCTCGCGTTCGAGAAAGCCTTCGAGTGAAGCAATGTGCTCCTTCAGCAGCTTGATGCGCATGTCACGCTTCGCCACGATCCGCTCCTGATACCAGTCGCTTGCGAGAACCTTTTCCCGATTAAAGAGATCACGAACTTCAGGATCGTGGATCGTCTTACCCTCGTATTCGCCGTGCGCCATGATGTGGAGCAGTGCCTTGAGCGGCGGAATCGCCATTTCAACGCCACCGTCCTCGAAGTATGCCTTCGCAACCTTCTCCTGGGTTTCAGTGATATTCTTGATCCCGTCAACGAACTGCTCGTGGCTCTGAATCTCAGGGCGCAGCATTTCCTCCACGAAGACACTGCGTGGCTCGGTGAACATGCGGCCAAAGAAATCCTCTACGAACTTCGAAGTGATGCGGTAGCCAAGGCGGCTGGCGCGAATAGTCTCGCCATCTTCCTCAAAGTCCCGAAGCACTTCGAGGTAACCCTTCTCGATCAGGTATTCCGGACGACGCTCGTGAAGGAACATTCGGCTCCAGACTTCCGGCACAACGAGACTGACGTCGTGATCCATGCGGTATTTGGGCCCGATATATCCGGCAGCCGTGCTGAAACCCTCGTAGCCGCTCAGGATGTAGCTGAGCAGAGCCGCATTCAAGTCGAGCACCGGCAGAAGCATATTGAAGGGTCCCTTTGTCAGGGCGCCCTCGGAACCGGCACCGGTCGTAGACGGGGACTTTCCGGTCAGACTGGCCACGAAGTCCATGAACAGCTCGGGCAGCTCCTGGTAGTGAATCGGCCCGAACACTGCCAGGGGTCGGATCCCCTTGTCATATTCCGCCGGGTTATTTCGTCGCCCTGGCAGCACCGCGTGAACCGGGTTCAGCACCGGTTCACCGGAAGGAATGCGACGGTAGAGTCGGGATCCGAGCTCAGCGAGGTATTCACCGCGAGGATCTTCGAGATCGGGACGATTCTGGAGGTAACGCGGGTTCTCACTCGGCTTGCCGTCAACCAGGCGCGGATGAGCCGAACTGATCATGAAATCCGGACCGTCCGGGTCATTCACATAATCCTTCATGGTAGCCTTCAAGGGATCGGTGAAGTGGCCAAATCGAATCGCATCTTCAACAATGGCCTCGGCCTGCGCGCGGGTCTGCGGCTCGTAGTTGGAAAAGAAGTTTCCTCCCTTGGAGAAGTCGAGCTCAGTCTGCTTGTCGTATCCGCGATGAATCGCTTCATCGGGTCGCTGGAAAAGACGATACTCACAGTTCTTGGCAAACTTGTAGCTCGGGAAATCGAGATCAGGATGCATATAGGAACGATCCACCTGATCTTTAGGAACGGTGATCGAGGCCGTGATGTCATCCTCTCGCTGGAGCTTGGTCGCCGGGGAAAAGTCCTTTCGAAGACCATACATCCGCCAGGATCCATCCTCGGCATAACCCACTCTCAGGTAACGGGTCATGACGGTGCTGGTGCGATACTTCAGGATAAATCCGGATTCTCCGTTGATGCTGTCGACGCGGAAACGGCTGCGCCAGTCATCCCCCCAGTCAGGCTTCCAGTAGCGCTTCAGAATCAGGATGAAATCGCGAACCGAGCGGGGAACCGAGGAGATGAACGAATTGTATTCGTCGCTGAATTCATCACTTGGCGAGAACAGGCGAACCACCGAACCGAGCGAGCGCTCCGGCGAAAGAATCGGGCGGCTCGGAGCCGCATCCGGACGCAGGTTCTTGTATCGGGTGCCATAGTCGCGCTTCAGCAACTGTTCGACGAGGAACATGTCCTCTTCAAAGCGCGGCATGATGACCGGACCTTCAACCATCGCGTCAGAAAGAGACTTCGAAATCTCGGACTTACCGCCACCGGAAACGGTGCAGGGCTTGTGGCAGAAGGTCCCCTCGGCATTGGTACCGACGAGGCGCCAGCGCTGACCCTGGGAAGGCTTGCGCATTTCCACTTTGTAGCCCGAAGGCAACATGTAGGTCCGGTCCGGCTGGAGCGGGATGGACTGCTCTTCTCCATCCTTTTTCCAACTCACCTTCTGCTGGTGCATGTCGATCTCGGCATCCTCCGGAACCAGAAGAATGTTCGGATAGGCCTTGTCGAGAGCATAGCCTTCAGGTTGCACATCAAATTCGTCGCCGTATCGCTCCACCACCTCGGTAAAGGTATGGTCCACCTGCCGGTGGAACTCACTGAGGGAAAAGCGTTCCCCAAGGTCGAAGCTCGGGAACACCAGGGCGCCACCGGCATGTTCTTCCTCAGCGAGGCCGTAGAGGTTAGTCGCGTAGCTGATCTGGGTTTTGACCTCTTTCTTGCAGTAACCAAAGTAGTTGTCAGCGATCAATGTCACGACGACGCCGTTTTCGTCTCGAGTCGTCAGCTTGAAAGCTCCGCCATTGTTGTAGAGATCGTCCTCGTTCTCCCAGCACATGCCCTGCGCTTTCTGGAGATCGGTCGCCTCGGAGACGTGGGGAAGGCCCACATCCTTTTTCTTCATCGTAATGAGATGCGGTGCGAGGATCACGCAACCGGTGTGACCGGACCAATGATTCACGTCGAGTCGGGAATCATTTTCCGGGAGAAACGGGTCGCCGGCGTTGCCGAAGATGGATTCAACAAAGTCGAGGTTACTGACCAGGTTTCCCGGAGCAAAGAAGCGGGTCTCCATGGACTTCTCCGCCCAGAACCCCGGAACCTCAGGGCTGATCACAGGGCGCAGCATAATGGAAACGAATGCTTTGACCGGTTCTCCCTGCTCACTGGTGAAAGGCACCACCATCAGATCCTCGGGCGGATTCAGAGCTGCCTTTAGCATGTGAGCAAAGGTGACCCTGGGCACGGACAGTTTATCCGCTGCGATCGGGAGACCGCCTTCCGACACATGGAAAACGCCCTTGGTGGTTCGACGATCTTTAGCCGGGTTGTGGCAAACCCCCTGCCAGGTTCGGAAACTGGATACGATATCAGATTCGAACTTATCACTGTCAGACGGGAGTGAGAGCAGTCGGGCCAGTCCGTGGCGCTCCAGCACGAGTGCGTCGGGCAACATGGGCTCGCCTTCAGCAAAAACTCCGGTTCCGTCGAGAAATCCACCGAGCCAGTCGGTGATGTGCTCATCCACCGGGCAACGGTGGTGCTCCAGCATCCGGAGGCGCTCCTGGAAATTCAGGATCAGGGATTTCCCCATTTCGAGGAACGGAAAATCCTCTTCTTCTCCGACAATGGGGAACCCGCGGGCCGCCAGTTTCAGGTTAATATAATCACGGGCGCGCTGGTTGTTGCCGCTTCCGGGCTGCTGGGCGTCGCCGCCAAATCCAATTCGATCTTCGAGAAACTGTTCGGTCATGATTTGCGCTTACTTGAAGGGGTGGAGCGGAGAAATTGTCTTTTCCCGCAAAACCCGTACCTACATCTACGGAAAACCACTCCCAAGCCAAGCGGATTTTTCGATACGCGGAAAACCGCAGCGCTTTCGGCTCTGTTTGCGCTAATTGGAAGACTCCCGAAATGAATTTGCCGCTTCCTGCAGCTTCTCAATAGCGAGATCCTGTTTCACCTCGAGCGTCCAGGCAAGCACCTGGTGAAAATCTTCCTTCCCTTCTACGAAGGTATTCACATAAGCGATTCGGATCCCGTCGATCGTACCATTAAGCCGATGACGACGCGCCGGCATGCCGTTTACGGTCAGCTCTTCGAACTCGGAATAGTCCGGATCCTCCAGAACATCAATCATGGCTCCGCCGGCGATGTCAGCGAAGTCGTCGAGAGAGAAATCTTCATCAAATTCAGACTTCGCCTCGGAAATCACCATGACATATTCCTCCGCAAAAAGATTTCCGATCTCCAGTTCGGCATCAGGATGACCGAGGTCCTGCACGCTCCAACTCCCGGGACCGGTCAGCGCAAATCGCCCTTCGTCGTCGGCAAACTCCCTCGGGATCTTACTTTCCTCCACAGCCTCAGCCACCTGATTGGCGGAAAAAGCCACGGCGGCAATCACCGCCCCCAGGCCCAGCACTCCCATGACGATGGTGGCGACCGTCCAACCCTTCGATTTTCTCACGATTGCCATTATCAGGCAGAAGATGAACAGAATGGGAACAGCAACGGTGGCGAAGCAGCCCAATACACCAAAAATCAAGAATCCGGCATCCTCCGGAGAAGCAGCAGCGTCCATATCACAAGCAGTCGACTCCGTTCATTCTGATTTTCTCCCCCGACCAACGCAATACTGAACCGCAGAAACATTTGCCACCGAAGCACTTGCGTTTTACCCCGGAACCACGGACATTCGCGCCCCCTCAAGAGGAGGAACAAGAATCATGCCTTACCGCATTTGCAGAATCTTTGAGATCGAGAACGGACACATGCTGAGCAAGCACCCCGGCAAGTGTCAGTTCCCGCACGGACACTCGCGTCGTGTCGAATGCGTATTGGAAGCTCCCGACCTCGACGAGCGGGAAATGGTCTGTGACTTCAAGGTGCTCAAGCTCATCCTCGAGGAATTCCTTGATCAGTACGACCACGCCATGTGCCTGAATACTGACGACCCCGCCTACGGTATCTTCAAAGAACGCTACGGTGACCGGGTCATTGGCTACGAGTCACAAGATCCGACTACGGAGGTTATTGCCCGTGACATATACGATCACCTCAAGCAAGCCCTCCGGGACTACAGCCAAAACCCCACGGGAGATTTTCCTCTCCGCGACACCGTCAAGGTGGTGTCGGTAAAACTCTGGGAGACTTCCAGTTCGTGGGCGGAGTATTCCGAGTA
>JABSSQ010000364.1 GCA_013213905.1 Verrucomicrobiales bacterium
AAAGCCGGCGGAGATCCGCCGGCTTTTCGAAACGTCTTATCCTGTGTTCCCCGCTCAATAGCGGTAGTGCTCAGGCTTGTAAGGACCATCCTGAGGCACGCCGATGTAGTCGGCCTGATCAGTGGTAAGCTCAGTAAGCTTGGCCCCGATCTTGTCGAGGTGAAGTCGAGCCACCTCTTCGTCGAGTTTCTTGGGTAGAACGTAAACGCCAACCGCGTAATTGTCTTTGTTCTTCCAGAGATCGATCTGAGCGAGCGTCTGGTTGGTGAAACTGTTAGACATTACAAAGCTGGGGTGACCAGTCGCGCAACCGAGGTTGACGAGACGACCTTCAGCAAGGACGAAGATTTGGTTACCGCTCGGAAGCGAGTAACGATCGACCTGCGGCTTGATATTCACCAGCTCGACACCTTCATGCTCGTTCAGCTTGGCGATCTGGATCTCATTGTCGAAGTGACCGATGTTACAAACGATGGCCTGATCCTTCATCGCGAGCATGTGCTCGAGACGAATGATGTCCTTGTTACCGGTCGTGGTGACGTAGATATCGGCGGTCTCGAGGGCGTCTTCGATCGGCAGCACACGGAAACCTTCCATCGCCGCCTGAAGGGCGCAGATCGGGTCAATCTCGGTCACGATGACCTGAGCGCCGAAACCACGAAGCGTCTGGGCGCAGCCCTTACCGACGTCACCGTAACCACAAACCACGGCGACTTTACCGGCGATCATCACGTCGGTGGCACGCTTGATGCCGTCGACGAGTGACTCGCGGCAACCGTAGAGGTTATCGAACTTGGACTTGGTCACAGAGTCGTTCACGTTGATCGCGGGAACGCGAAGTTTCTCGGCTTCAGCCATCTGGTAGAGGCGGTGAACACCGGTGGTGGTTTCCTCAGAAACGCCCTTCCAGTCTTTGAGGTAATTCGTGAATTTGTCACTGTGGGAAGCGTGGATACGACGAAGCAACTGTTTGATGACAGCCTCTTCCTCGCTCTCTGACTCGGATTCGATAAACGAGGTGTCGCCCTCTTCGAGCTCAGCACCCTTGTGGATCAGAAGCGTGGCGTCGCCACCGTCGTCAACGATGAGTTGGGGACCGGATCCATCAGGCCAGGTCAGGGCTGCCTCGGTGCAGTCCCAGTATTCTTCGAGAGTCTCACCTTTCCAGGCGAAGACCGGGACACCAGCAGCAGCGATCGCAGCGGCAGCGTGGTCTTGAGTAGAGAAGATGTTGCAGGAGCACCAGCGCACATCAGCTCCGAGTTCGACAAGGGTCTCGATCAGAACGGCCGTCTGAATCGTCATGTGAAGAGATCCCATCACGCGGACGCCGTCGAGCGGCTTGTCAGCGGCATACTTGGCGCGTGTGGCCATGAGGCCGGGCATTTCTTCCTGGGCGACTTCAATCTCCTTCCGGCCGAATTCAGCCAGGGTCATGTCGGCCACTTTGTAATCTTCTGTAATTCCAGTTGAGGGACTGGTTTCAAGGGTAGCACTCATAGGTCTGTCTTTCTAAAATTAGTAGTTTGTCAAGATTTAGGAACACGCACTCTTGAGATCGTCGACCTTGTCAGTCTTCTCCCAGGTGAGGGCGTCGAGGTCATCTTCGCGACCGAAGTGTCCGTAGTTGGTGGTTTTACGATAGATCGGGCGAAGCAGATTCAGCTGACTGATAAAATCGGCCGGCTTGAATGAGAAAACTTCCTGAACACCGCTCACGATCTTAGCTTCGTCGACCTGGTTGGTGCCGAAGGTATCAACGTGAACAGAAACCGGATCCGGGTAACCAATCGCATAGGCGAGTTGGAGCTCACAACGATCGGCGAGACCAGCAGCGACGACGTTCTTGGCGACGTAGCGAGCCATGTAAGCAGCAGAGCGGTCCACCTTACTCGGGTCCTTTCCGGAGAAAGCACCACCACCGTGACGTCCCATGCCACCGTAAGTGTCGACGATGATCTTACGACCGGTCAGGCCGCAGTCACCTTCAGGGCCGCCGATGATGAAAAGGCCGGTCGGGTTGATGTGATACTCGGTGTCCTCGGTAAGGAGCTCAGCGGGAAGTTCCGCCTCAACGAGGTCCTTCTTCAGAATGTCGCGAATCTCCTGGGTGGTGATCTCAGCAGCGTGCTGAACAGAAACGACCACTGCCGTGATGCGGTTCGGCTTGCCGTCGACATACTCGATGGAAACCTGGGTCTTGTTGTCAGGACGAAGCCAAGTGTGCTTGCCGCTCTTGCGGAGTTCGGTCACCGCGCGACCGAGCTTGTGAGAGTAGGCGATCGGAGCCGGCATGAGCTCAGGAGTCTCCTTCACGGCATATCCGAACATGATGCCCTGGTCACCGGCACCCTGCTCTTCGGTTTCCTTGTCATCGGCGCCGGCAGCGTCCACACCCTGAGCGATGTCAGGAGACTGCTTACCAAGCGCATTGAGGAAGAAAAAGTTGTTGGCGTTGAACTTACAATCGTCGTTCACGTAGCCGATGTCTTCGATGGCAGCTTTAACCACGCTCTGGTAATCAAATTCCGCCTTGGTGGTGATTTCGCCGCCGAGGGCAACGATGTTGTCTTTCACCATGGTTTCGCAGGCCACGCGTGAGCCCGGATCCTGCTCGAAGCAGGCGTCGACGATGGAGTCGGAAATGGTGTCACACACTTTATCGGGATGTCCCTCGGTGACTGACTCGGACGAGAATATGTAGGATTGTACCATGTCGTATTTACAAATCTTGATGGGTTGATACATTAATCTCGATATCTATGGCGTCAACGCTCAAAACGCTGAAGCTCATCACCGATCCGACACGCGTACGCATCCTGCAGCTACTGCGCCGTGAAAACCTTTCTGTGCTTGAGCTGCAGGAGATTCTGGGGATGGGACAATCCCGCATTTCGACCCATCTTTCCGGCCTGAAACAGGCCAAGCTGGTCTCCGATCGCCGGTCCGGGAAACACATCATCTACGGCTTTGGAGATGAACGGACAGAGCTGGATCCCCGCCTTCTCCAGACCCTGGACCTGGCCGCGGCCGACATCGAGGAAATCAGCGAAGACATCGCCGCCCTTGAGCTCGCCCTGAATAAGCGCCGGGATGCCGCCCGGGCCTATTTCGACTCGCTCGCGGGCAAGTTCGGCAAAACTTACGTGCCAGGCCGCTCCTGGAAGGCTCTCGCGGAAACCCTGCTCAAACTCATGCCCCCCATGGTGATCGCCGACCTGGGTGCGGGTGAAGGCACCTTCTCCCAGTTGCTGGCCCAGCGGGCAGAAAAGGTCATCGCGATCGACAACTCGGAAAAGATGGTCGATTTCGGCTCACAAGTGGCCAAAGACAACGGCTTTAAGAACTTGGAGTATCGCCTCGGCGAGCTCGAATCACCCCCGATCGACGAAGAATCAGTCGATCTTGTCTTTTTCAGCCAGGCACTTCACCACGCTGAGCATCCGGACAAGGCGATCCGCGAAGCTCACCGCATTGTGAAGCCCGGAGGACGCATCGTCATTCTCGATCTGCTCAAGCACCAGTTCGAGGACGCGAGGGAACTCTACGCCGACCTTTGGCTTGGATTCTCAGAACTCGACGTGACCCGATTTCTCAAAGATGCCGGATTCGAGCAAATCGAGATTTCCGTGGTTGATCGCGAGACGGAATCGCCCCACTTTCAAACCTTGATGGCCATCGCCACCAAGTAAGCGGGCGACCCTATGAAATTCCTCTCTTCTTTCCTGCTCGCAGCCCTGCTGCCCACGCCACTCCTGGCTCAGTGGAAGATCGAAGATCAGTCGCCGGCCCAAAGCCCCGATTCCCCTCTCATCTTTGAGCGCAAGGTGATCAGCCGCCCCGGCGCCTCGCGGTTCTTTTCCACCCGGCGGATCGACCTCGTTTGGTTCAATAACGCCGACTTCACCTTCAAGGTGATCGACAACGGTGGTGGCGACTCCACCACCTATCCAACCCTGGCCGCGGCCATGAAAGCCCACCACTGCCTCGCCGGCAGCAACGGAGGTTTCTTTCTGAAAGACTTCGCCCCTTCCGGCCTCATGATCGCCGGAGGCAAATCCACCGGCAGCTTTGGATCCGGCGGGCTGCTCAGCGGAGTCCTGCTTTCCAGCGGCAATCGCAATCCCTACATCCTGCGCCGCGCCGAATACAGCTCCAGCAAATACAAACCGACCGACCTGATCCAAACGGGTCCGTTCCTGGTCGATCAGGGCGCTACTGTTAGAGGGCTCTCTCCTAAAAACGCCCGACGCCGCACTTTCGTTCTTCACGACGGAGGCAAGATGTTCGCGATTGGCTTGAGCGACTCCTTCACTCTCGCCGAGCTCGGCGAAATCCTCGCCGATCCCAACTTTTCTCCGGGCCGAAAGATTCACCGCGCTCTCAATCTCGACGGCGGCACCAGCAGTGGCTTTTACGTGGATCGCGGCAGCGCCGCAGAAGCCATCAACGTCGAGCCTTTCAAGCGTGTCCGGAACTTTATTGGGGTGGTTCCGAGGAACCCATAGGAAACCCGCTGGTCAAACGTATTGCCAGCTCAGCCGGATCGAATTCGCTCACAGGCACTTCGTGAATCAAAACCTTGTAGCGCAAACGAAGGCGCTCTCCCTTTTTGACTGTCGTCCTCACGTATGGTTCGCGACGTTCTTCCGGTTGCTTGGGAAAAGGATTAGAGACGAGCACCCCGTAGTCACGGCTGTGCGACCAGCACGCCCTGGGATTCCCGGGATGCGGCACGACTAACAACCCCACCTGCTTTCCCTGGATCTCACCAGAGTAGCTCACCCATTCAAATTCCTTACCCCAGGTTCCAGCGCCGTTTTCTTCTCCACGATCATTGATGATGCGCCCATTCCCACCCTGAACTCGAAGCGGACTGGCGATGCGCAAGGCCAGCCCGCTTTCTTCCTGATCACCAAAGACGAAATCGCGATCGTCGTTGTAAAACTCCACATCCCAATCAATCACAATGCCCTCGTCCACCCGACGAAACTGGTAGCAGGTGTCCTGCACACAAATCGTCTCCTTTCCGGCTTCGTCTTGATAGAGATCTCGAGTCGAGAAGGCAGCTTCACCTTCGGACCCGCTCGGCGCCTCGAGAAAACGGTCGAACTTCACCGGAGACTTCAACCGCCAGTAGTCGTTGCCATCGATCCAGCCAAAACTCATCCAGAGCCCCGCGTGCATCACCGGGTGAATGATGCCGTTCTCGCGCTTGTAGCCCGGATCCACATCCTCCGGTCGTCGGGGAGGAAAATTCCGCGTCACGGGCAGACCGGAAGGAGTCCGCACATTAACAAACGCTCGACGGGTCAACGCCTTGTGCTCGAGCAGATAGGTAGCGAGACGTCTCCCGTCGAAAAGCACCTCGACTTTCCCCTTATCCTGACGAAACGAGAATCCTCGCTTTTGCTCCATCAACCAGGCGGTCAGATCAGCCACCTGGCTTGCATTCATCGCAGCCCCATATCCCGCCGGCATCGCGGAAATGTGAAGCGATTCACGGCTGGCGATATCAGAGAGATTTAATTCCTGCTCCACGCCCCCCATCATGCCCAGCTTCACTTTCCTACCTGTCTCTTCGAGAATGATCCCGGAGTAGACAGCACCACTTTTCGTGGTCACTACCTGCATCGAGAAGCCTTCCGTAATGGTCGCACTCGGCTCGAGAATGGATTCAATGATCGTTCGCGCGTCGCCGCGTGAGCCCATGCCGGAGAGATCCGGAGCAAAGACATTGCCACGCCCTTCCATCTGGTGACAGAGGTAGCAACCGGCCCCTTTCGCATGAAGGAACAAGTCGCGCCCCCGCGCCGGATCGGCGTCCGCCATTTTCCCGAGAACAGACTCAATGGTCACCACCTCCGTCGGCGGCTGCAGTAGCATCCCACTATCGAAAGCCACCAGGTAATTGCCTTTTCCACCCGCCTTTCCATCGTTCGTGTTTCCCCCCAGGCGAATTTCGCCGGCAGGAAACCTCTTCCGATATACAGCTAAACTCTTAGGATCATCACTACTCAATAGTAGATCCGTCGCCTGGAATCCCTCCTCACTTTCCACCCCCATCCAGGCAGGCAATTCAGGCAATCGAGTGTCGAGAGCGACATAGACCGTCACCGGCTGTTCACTCACCAGAGTCACCCAGTCATCGCCGCTCGAACCGTCATCTGCATTGGCAGTAAGAAGATAAGGTAAACCTCGCATCGAACTCGGAATTTCCCTCAGACGATAATTGCGATCACTGTATACCGGAGCCCCGGGCCTAAGGCCCACCCAGTCCACCCGATACTCCCTCCCGCTCTTCGCAGAAACCTCCTTCAGATATGGCCGTGGCTGGTAGGGCACCGCGTCATCCTTCGACCAGGCGCCCTCAAATACGCGCCCGACCTGAACGCGCTCCCGAAGCACGATGGCGCGAAGCGTCTGCCCCTCCCTCACCGAGACCGCCCCGCGATAGCGAAGCGAATTCTCAACCGGAGGATTGCCATCGAGCGTGTAGCGGATATCACCGCCCTTGACCGTTGTAGAGAGTTCAACCAAGGCAGCATCTCCGTTATACTTCGAGCCAGCCTCTGGCTCCATCGTCAGCAACGGCTTGGCGCCGAACCCGGCCTTCTCCAACCAATCCTCGGCCAATTTTGAAACTCGAGCATCACTATCGTGAGTAAAGGGGCGCACCTCATCTCCCACAAGCACCCCGTCCTCCAGCAGGCCTAACAGAGACGCCAATCGAACACCTGAGCGCTCATCGTTCAACCAGGCGCGCCGAACCGGTTCGTTCGCTAGATCGCGGAGCGCATTCCACTGCGCGTAGAAAGAAAGCCGATCCGCCTCGTTCGACACGGCCGCGACCAAATCCTCAACCAAGCTTCGGTCATCAGCTTCCCGAACTGCAACCGCGGCAGCAAACCTAACGCGCGGTTCATCATCAGAAATCAAGGAAGCGAAGCCCTCCGACAATGTCCCGCGAAAGGCCAGCATCCGGATCGCTGCAAGCCTCCCCTCGAGCGGAGTCGATCCACCGAGCCGCTCTTCAAGAAACGATTGAACCACCTCCCGGTCATTTTCATTTCTCGCGGCAGCCCATTCCAACCATGTCTGCTGGCGCACACTGAGGTCATCTCGTTTCAGCACAGCCAGAATCTGCCCTCCGGAAAAACGTCGAACCAACTCGCCCTGAGCAGCGACCCGACGCGCGTTGAGCGGGCTGTCGAGAAAGCGAACCAGATCTTCAAGACTCAACAGGGTCAAGTCCTCCACCCAACCCTGTTGGGTCGGCTCACGCGAAACGTCCACGCCCGCGATTCGAAACACCCGACCGGCATTCCTCTGTTGGCCGTCCTCATCGAGAACCAAGCCGTATTCCCTGCCCCAACTGGCCACGTAGACGGCCCCGTCCTGACCCAGTGCCAAATCCGTCGGATCAAACAGAACGCCGCGGCTCATCGCCATGGCCCGTCCTCCCCCGGCGTCAGCCAACAGATCAAAATCGTCCAACTCCGTCACCCTGGCAGGCACCAAATGGGCTCCTTGCCACTCCGGTCGATAAGCATAAATGACCCGTCGCATCCAGTCGGCCACGAGAAAGCTTTTCCGAAAACGCTCCGGCAGGGCCGGCTCATCAAACCAGACCACCCCCGCGCCTGACCCTTCGAACAGCGGCCCGTTCGCAGGCACGGTCGGCAGGTGCTCCTTCCCTTCCCAGTCATAGCTCCACTCGTGCCCCCATCCATAGTGCGCTCCGAAAAACGGAGCGATGAATTTGTCGCCCTGAGTTTGATCATTGTCTGTCCCCAGCCACTGAAAGTGATCATCGAAAGCGATATCCCAGGGGTTGCGCATGCCTCGCGACACAATCTCGAGGTTTTGACCATCGGGGTCACAGCGAAGAATGCCCCCCTGCTGCCCCCAGTCGTCCTGCGGTTCCTTGTAATTCTTTTGGTAATTCTCAGCGGAAGTGACTACCGGCTCGGGGAAATCAGGGGCTCCCTCTGGAGACGGAAGATTCCAGAGCTCACGAAAGACCCTGGGAGCAAGCTGTTCTAACGTGTTTCGCCCCTTGGTGTTCCCTTTGGAGAGGTAAAGCTTTCCGTCCGGACCGAAATTCAGGCCGTGAAGCCCGTGCTCGAGGCTCCCCAATCCCGTGAACAGACGGACATATTCATCAGCCCGATCATCCCCGTCGAGATCCCGAACGATGGTGAGATCCGGCGCATTCGCCACGTAGAGATCACCGCCACGCCAGGCCAGTCCCTGGATGCTGTTGAATCCCATCGCGAACGTATGAGCCCGATCCGCTCTGCCATCGCCGTCGTCATCGATCAGCAAATCGACACGGTCCCCTTCGGTTTCGGGGGTTGGCCCCCGATATTGCGGCCCCTGCCCAACGCAAATCCTCCCCTTCGTATCCACCGCAATGGCTGACGCATTGCGAACGAGCGGCTCGCTGGCGAAGAGAGACACGGAGAGGTCCTCGGCAACGTGAGGCAGATCCCCCCCAAAAGCAGCACTCGCAGCAAGAAAGATGGCAATCCGCAGTGCTTTTCTAATCGCGGCCATAATCAGAGCCATCAGAATTGCCCACTCCCTCAATAAACCCAAGCCTTTCGGGCTCCCGTCAGGTAGCGCGATCGGGGCATATTCTTCGAAACAATCTGTCACACCACGGGGGCGATCGGATATACCCTTCCAAAGGGAAACTTACCGACTTTCGCCGTGTCAGACCACGAAACAGAAACTGAGCTCGTCACCCGCATCCAGGCTGGTGATCTCAGCGCTTACGAAGAGCTGCTGAACCTTCACAGCTCCCGCCTTCGTGCGTTCATCGCGATGAAACTCCCGATCCCGCACCTGATCGACGAAATCGCCCACGAAACTTTTGTTTTTGCCCACCGCCACATCCTCGATTTCGAGGCCGGTACTGATTTCGGTAAGTGGATCCGGGCGATTGCCTACAACCTGGTGCGCAAAGAAACGCTTCGCCACAAGCGTCTCTCCAACAATCGGGAGAAGTTCATGGAGCACTATCTCCTGGAACAGGCTGGAAAAGGCGACATGTCTCCTGAATCACCCATGGTGGTTTACCTCGAGGAATGCCTCCGCAAACTGCCCGAAAACCAGCGCTCCCTGCTGGAACATAAATACAAGCTTTCTGAATCCTCCCGCGAAATCGCCGGAGCCTTTCAACAGAGCGAAGCGTGGGTCCGCACCACTCTTTGCCGCGTCCGCACCGCCCTGCGCACCTGCATCGAGCAGAAGCTCAGCGCCTCAATGAACACCCTTTAAGTTAGAACGTTGGACTCCGAACACATAGAAGCCTACATCGCTGGAGAACTCGACGAGCACGCTCGAGAGCAGATCGAGCACGTACTTCGCAACGACCGGGAGCTTCGCGAAAGCTACCTGCATCAACTCAGGATCCACACGGCCCTTGAAACGATGATGGGCGAAGGAGCCGAAGAGAACAGAGCCAGTTTCGACGAATCGGTCATGGCTCGTCTGCGTTCTGAGGGAGCCGGAAACCAGAGCTTTGCCAAGTCTGTCCTCACTGAGATTGTTGAGGAACGCGAAGGCATCATCCCGCTTCGCTGGCCTGACCTGGTCAAAGCCGGCATCATCTCGGCGGCGGCCTCAATCGCCCTGATGTTCTTTCTGCAGTCCATCATGTTCGGCAACGCCGGCCACAATGGTCGCAGCGGATCCGGAAACACCGCGCCCGGTTTTGTGGCCCGCGTTGAAATGTCGGAGAATCTCAAGTGGTCTGACACCACCGGCGAAAAGATTCGCGGAGACGGTTGGTTGGCCCCGGGGCTTATCGAGATCGAATCAGGTCAGGCGAAGATTGCGTTCAACTCGGGTGCTACCGCGACGATCGAAGGGCCGGCCGTTCTCAGCATCGAGTCCAACAATCGCCTCTTCCTGAAGGAAGGCAACTTGACCGCGGATGTTCCGAAGCCGGCAACGGGTTTCACTGTGAATACCCCCCGCATGAATGCAGTCGATATCGGCACCCGCTTTGGTATTTCCGTGGCAAAGAACGGTGACTCCGAACTCCACGTCATGGAAGGTGAAGTGGAAGCCAGCCGCACTCGTGGAAACGCTGTCACCACACTCGTTCGCGAAGGCATCGCCCTGCGCGCTGACAGCCGCACTCGCAGCGAACTCGCCACCATCCCCTACCGCGGCGAATCTTTTCTCCTCACGATTGGGGAAACCGCGACGCCGAGCCCCTCACTGAAATATACCTTCGATGATTCCAATGGTGGAGTGATCGAAGACTCCGGGAAGGACAATGCTTTCGACGTGCCGTTGATTGCTACCGGTGAAATGGGCAACTCCCCGCGACGGGCACCCGGGCGCTCCGGCGGTGGACTTTTCTTCAAGCGCGGCGATTCTCTCGACGTTCCGCTCTCGCGCGAATTCCGTCTCGACGAAGCTTTCACCATCGCCTTCTGGGTCAAAATCCCGCCTCGCATCGGTCCTGACGGCAGTGAAGTGCTGATTCAATACGGCCGCGAGGAGCTCGGCTGGACTTTCTCGAGCGATCGCGATTTCACCAGCCCAACCCGTGGCGCGATTCGCGTGGACCACGGCGGCGGCTACATCGTTGGCAGCACCGACATTGCTGACGGAAACTGGCACCACGTTGCCTGCCGCTTTATCGGCGGTGACAGTGCTGACCTCGGCTCACACGTGCATCTCTTTATCGACGGCCATCTGGAAACAATCAGTGACTCTCGTCAGGGTTCGATTGAATCCGGCCGGGTCGGTCAATTCCAGTTGGGTAATGCCAGTGCGAACACTTTTGAGGGCTGGGTCGACGAACTATTCATCTTTCGCGAGGCCGTCCCGACGTTTGTCATCCAGGAACTCAGTAAGTAAATATTTGTAACCGAATATAATTACCATAAATTAGTCCCTCTCCCCCATGCCTCATAGCGCTGCGGACAGGATTCCAAACCACCCCGGCCGTTCTTTACAATCTGATTTAACTACCACCATGAATAATCCTCGAACCATGAAAACACTAGCCTCCCTGCTTGTTGGGATTGCCATGCTTTCGATCACCACGGCCCGTGCTGAGATGCGGACCTGGACTGATCTCAGCGGCAAAACCGTCGAAGCTGAATTTATTGGAACTCAAGGCACCTTAGTCAAATTAAAGACTTCCGACGGGAAGCTTTTCGAATTTGATGTCGCCAAACTCAGCGAAGCGGACCGCATCTTTGTCAAGGCCAACCTCCCCACGGATCCCGCCGCTCTCGCCGCCGCCATCGACCAGCTCGTCGTCAACAAGATGAAGGAGAGCTACTACGGTCTTCGCGAGGAACTCGCAGCACTGCCCCAGAACGCTAACCTCTCAAACGCCGAGAAGCTCAAGCGTAAGGAAGAGATCGAGCGCGAGATGGAGATGTGCATTCCTAACGAACGCACCAGTGACGAACAGTTCCTCCGCCGTATCTACCTCGACTTGGCTGGCCGTATCCCCACCTTCGACGAAGCTGAGAAATTCCTCGCCGATCGCAGCCCAACCAAGCGCGCTGCTCTCATCGACGACCTGCTCGACTCCGAAGCATTCGCCATGCGGATGTATAACTACTACTCCGACCTGTTCCGCATCCGTGAGGGTGTCTTCATGATGGGTAATGGCGACCTCAAGGTCGATCCCTACATCGAATACATCAAAGCGAGCATTCGCGAAGACAAGCCGTTCAACGAGATGGCCCGCGAGCTCCTCACTGCTTCCGGTCACATCGCAGACAACCCAGCTACCGGCTACCTGCTGGCAGACTCCGGCATGCGCCTCTGCAACCTGTCGAACACCTTCACGATCTTCATGGGCACGGAGATCACATGCGCCC
Organism: Verrucomicrobiales bacterium; assembly: GCA_013213905.1. Classification (GTDB taxonomy): domain Bacteria; phylum Verrucomicrobiota; class Verrucomicrobiia; order Verrucomicrobiales; family DEV007; genus Arctic95D-9. The sequence goes on from JABSSQ010000364.1 coordinate 11,862, forward strand.
AGTGCCACGACCACCCCTTTGAAGAAGTTTACCAGATGGACTTCTTCAAGATGGCTTCGTTCATGGGTGAGACCGAGACCCGCATGCGCGGAAACAACAACTCCATGATGATGATGTCCATGGGAAGCAACTCCCGCGCCGAGCAGGAACGAATGGGCAAGCTTCTCAAGGCGGCTGGAAAACTTCGCGAAAACGACACCACCGATCGCGATTTGAGCGGATGGATGGGAACTACCAACATCCAGGTGCACGACGACGGGTCCAACGCAGTTCAGCTGCCCCACGACTACAAGTACGACGATGGTGAGCCCAACATGAAGGTCGAGCCTTCTGCTTACTTCGGCGACATCATGGAAGTCTCCGAGTATGAGTCTCCCCGCCACGCTTTTGCTGAGTGGATCGTTTCTCCGAACAACCCGCGTTTCACCATCAACACGGTGAACCGCTTCTGGAAGATTGCTTTCGGCATTGGCCAGATTGAGCCGGTCTACAACATTCCCGGTCACCTCGACGGCCAGGCACAGAACTACGAGCTCCTCACCTTCCTCGAGGAAATGATGAAGGACCTTAACTACAGCACCAAGGACTTCTTCCGCGTGCTCTACAACACCCAGACCTACCAGCGCGAAGCCGAGACCATGTCACCCTCTCTCGCTCAGATGGACAAGGGCACCTACCACTTCCCCGGCCCCGTGCTTCGCCGCATGACTGCTGAGCAGCTCTGGGACTCCCTCGTCACTCTGACGACAGCGAATCCCGAGGGCGTTACCCGACAGGGCGCTCAGAAATACAAGGAGTGGATGCACACTGACACCACCGCGTTCAAGACGGCTGACGAAATTCTTGCCTACAAATCGAAGTGGGGCGAAATCGGCCGCCTGACCAAGTACGACGGACAGTATGTCTCCCGCGATGACAATGTCGGCGGTGAGGCCATGTTCCGTGCTTCGGAAATGCGCCAGCCTCAGCAACCGGGCCACTTTCTTCGCATGTTTGGCCAGTCCGACAAGCAGCTCATCGAAAACCAGTTCGATGACGGATCTTCGCCTCAAGTCATGGCGCTGCTGAACGGCAAGATAACCAATAGCGTACTGACGAACCCTGATGCCTACCTGATCAAGGAAATTGCCAACGGGCGCGGTTCCAAGGGAGACAAGGTCGACAAGATCTTCCTTAGCGTCCTGACCCGATACCCTGAATCTAACGAAAAGTCTGCGGCCAATTCCGGCATGCGCGCCCGCACTGACAGCGGCATGAGCGACAAGCAGAAGATGGAAGTCGAGGCGAAGGCCATCGGCAACGTCATCTGGGCGCTCGTCAATACCCGCGAGTTCATGTTCATCCAATAACCGACCACCTTAAAACTTACTTTTAACCAACCTATCCCCATGAAAGACCAACTGAAAAACCTGGACCAACTGAGCCGCCGAAAGTTTGTGGCTCGTACCGCCAAGACAGCCCTTGGCGTCAGCGTAATCCCGCTCGCCAATGGCATGCAGGCCGTGCAGGCGGCAGGCGGAGGAAAAGCCGAACATTGTATCTTCTTTTACATGTCCGGCGGCATGACCCACATCGATACCTTCGACCCCAAGCCGGGCACTGAAACCGGCGGGGCTACCAAAGGAATCGACACTGGCGTTGCCGGCATCCAGGTTTCCGAGTTTATGCCCGGAATCGCGAAGCGCTTCAAGGATGTTGCCTTGGTCCGCTCCATGACTCAAAAAACCGGTGACCACCGCGGAGGTTCCTACTGGATGCACACCAGTTACGGACCGCGTGCCACGATCGTTCACCCGACCATGGGCCCCTGGGCACAGACTCTTCTCGGTAAGAAGCACGAAACTCTCCCTGACTCCGTCCTCATCGGCGGTGGTGGTGGTGGCCCCGGCGCTGGTTTCTTCGGCCCCGCCCTTGCCCCCCTGCCCATCGGCGACCCTGACAAAGGCGTTCAAAACTCGCGCCCCGCTCAGGGCGTCGACGAAGACCTTTTCGATAAGCGCATCGACCTGATGAATACTTTCGACGAGTCCTTCCAGCGCAAATTCAAGAACGACGAAGTCGCTGCTTACTCCCAGTTCTACGACGAAACGCTCAAGCTGATGCAGAGCGAAGACCTCGACACTTTTGACCTGAGTAAGGAACCCGATGTGCAGAAAAAGCTTCAGAACTACGGAAGTGGCCGGATTGGTAAAGGAGCCCTTCTCGCTAAGCGCCTTGTTTCTTCCGGCATTCGTTTTGTGGAGGTTCGCGGCGGAGGCTGGGACATGCACAACAACTTGTGGCAGGCCATTCCTCAGCGTGCTGGAGAACTTGATAAAGCACTTAGCGCCCTGATCGACGACCTCAAGGCCGAAGGAATGTTTGATAAGACGCTTATCGTGCTCGGCACCGAATTCGGACGAACACCTAAGATCAACGCGAACGGTGGTCGTGACCACTTCCCGCGCTGTTTCTCCACCCTCTTCGCTGGAGGCGGGATTCAGGGCGGCCAAGTCTACGGTAAGTCTGACAAACTCGGGATGTCTGTTGAAGAGAATCCGGTCACTGCCGGTCAGTTCAACGCCACGATTGCTCACGCTCTCGGTATGGACCTCAACAAGGTGGTTTACGCACCTTCCGGTCGTCCGTTCCTCGTCGCCGGTCACACCCGCGACCCCGAGACCGACGCGATCGTCACCGAGCACCACCCGATCATGCCGTTTTTCTCCTGATCGGAAACACTTCCAAATCCCCAGTACGAAAACCCGGGAGGCAACTCCCGGGTTTTTTTGTGTCCAGACGTCAAAAATCGATATTTTAGCTTTCTTAAATAGTCTATTTATCCTAAATAGATAGTCTGGAGGTTTTCCCGCTTCGATCTCCAGCACCACTCGACCTCACAGCACAATGAGTCTCGCCGGGACCGCACTACCATCCCCGACGACGGAAGCCCGTCAGTCGAAGGAGACTGACGTCTCTATACTCGTAATCGAGTCGTTCGCTTCCACCCCGCTCGGCCCTAAGATTGTATTCGCCAATGAAAAGGCGATGCAGGATACCGGCTACGAAGAAAGCTCGCTCGTTGGTTCTCCGTTAGGGCTTATTTATGACCGCTCCGATCTCCGCAACCTGATCGAGAAGCTCCCCATCATTGCCGGGCGCACCGGTTTCTGTTGGATGGATCGTGCCCTAATCCGTAATGGCGGTTCACGGGACACGATGCACTGGACGATTCGCCCCACGCAAAAGGAGAATGGTCAGACACGTCACTTCACCCTGACCTTCAAACCAATCCAGGACACTCCAGAACCCGATTCGCCTGCCGTCGCTCCTGCTTCCATTCCCGAAGAAGCCCAGCCGACCATGGAAGCCCCTGCTCCGGAACCGGCTCCAGTGGCAATTTCCGCGCCCGATCAGGATCTCGAAGACGCCCTCCAGGAAACCCGCTCCGAGTCTCTCGCCATGGCCGCTGGCGGAGTGGCTCACGATTTCAAAAACGCTCTCCAAACGATCAAGTCGAACCTTGAGATGGCTCAGTCCCTCTCTGGAACCCATTCCCGACTCAGCACTTGTCTTGATGATGCGAACCATGCTCTGGACGATGCTGAAATGCTCGCCCGCCAGATGCTGGCCTTTACCCGGGGCGACCATCTCAGTTCCACGGTTTTCAATATTGCTGACCAGGTCCGCCGTGTCTCCAGCTTGTGCACGGCCGGCTCACGCGTCAGTTGCCAGCTCAACGTGGAGCCGGGACTTCGCCTCGTCGAAGGTGACCCCAATCGCATCTACCAGGTCTTTCACAATCTTGTGATCAACGCCTGCCAGTCCATGCCGAACGGCGGAGTCCTCCACTTAACCGCCGGCAACGCCGACCTTCAGGCCCGTAATCCTTACCGCGTGTCTCCCGGGTCCTATACGGTGGTCTCCGTTCGTGATCGCGGCTGCGGCATCCCGCAGGATGTGCTGCCGAGAATTTTCGAAAAGAACTTTTCGACCAAGACCGACGGCAGCGGATTTGGGCTCGCCTCTTGCCGCGCCATCGTCGAAGCCCATCAGGGATCTATTCGCGCCGCTTCCAAAGTCGGTGTGGGAACGGAGTTCCTCGTTTTTCTCCCCTCATGCCAACAGGAAACGGAATCGCTTCAGGCGGCCCAGGTTCCCGAAAACCGAATTGCCAGTGCCAACGTTGATCCCGAAACCGGACACAATCCCCGCAACACTCCGGCGCTTGTCCCTACGACTTGTCGGGTCCTTATCGTAGAAGATCAGGCTCCGGTCCTCAAAGCAACTCAGGGGGTGCTCAAGCACCTCGGCCATGAGTGCTTGTCTGCCATCGACGGCGAAGAAGCGGTCCGAACTTACCGCCAGCATCTTGATTCAGCTGAACCGGTCGATGTGGTTCTTCTCGATATGACGTTGCCGGGTGGGCTCAACGGAATTGAGGTCTACCAGGAATTGAAGAAAGCGGATCCCGATGTTCTCGTCATCGCGACGAGCGGTTACTTCGATGATGGTCCCAACGAGGCGATCAGCAATGCCGGCTTTCCCGCCTTGCTGGCGAAGCCATTTTCGATGCAGGACCTCTCCAACACGATCACTCAGGTGCTTTCCTGATTGTCTCTGCCGGAATACCAGGAAGCGAAATTCCGCTTCATCCGGTCCCGGGTTTCCTCCGGACTGATCCCCGCCCACTCCGAATAGGCTTTGTAGACTCCTAAAAGATTAGCGGGGTGGTTTGCCGTTTTTCCTGTATCCGGGCGGCTCAATGAAGTTCCGATGAGACGTTCCGGCGGGAGCATGTCCGGGGCGTCAGTCTCGAGAAGAATTCGGTCTTCCGGAACCGAATCAAATACAGCGAGCTTCGCCGCCTTGTCTTTGCGGAAGAAGTAACCGGAGATCGAAAACCAAGCGCCCCGCTGCACAAAGTCTTCAATCATCTCTTCAGGCCCGGAATATGAGTGAAGGAGAAAACGCCCCGCGAAAGGAGACTTGTCGAGGCAATCTATCAGCGCCCCCCATGCTTTCAGACAATGAATCGCAGCCGGGCGCTGAAATTCCTGAGCCATCTCAAGTTGACTCGCAAAAGCCACTTTCTGTCGTGCCATATCGTGATCCCTGATCCATTTGTCGAGACCGATTTCGCCAACCCCGGCGGTGACATCACTCTCAAGTCGCCCCCGCAATAGATCTTCCCACCCGTCCCGACATCCGCTCACATACCAGGGATGGAGGCCGTAGAACGCGATCACTTCTTGGTTCGTCGAGGCGAGATCCCCTACTGCCTTCCAGTCATCCGGACGCGTCCCGTTTACAACCAGCCTGGCAACGCCTGCAGAGCGAATCTCGGGGAGAATCACATCTATTTTCTCCAGCAGAACAGGATCCTGCAGATGGAGATGGCTGTCGATCATTCGCAGCGGAGGGTCTACCAGAGCTAATCGCCGAGGTTGAGACGCATCGGGATCATATGCGAATGACTGAATCCAAGACTTTCGAAAAATTTCTGACTTTCATCGCTCACCTTGTCAGTGAGCAACGTGATCCGCATGAAGTCCTTACGCTTGGCGAAATCAATGACGTAATCCATCAGCTGGGAGCCATAGCCACAACGACGAAAGTCAGGATGAATGATCACATCCTCAAGGTTAATTACGAAACCACCCATCGCCGTACTGATGGTGAAGAGAACATTGACCATTCCAATGATCTCGTAGTCAGTGCGTACCACAAAGATCCGACCACGGCTCGGTTGTTCGAGGATGGCGCGCAAACCGCGTTCCTGCTTCTGGCGATCAGGGTCAAAGTCCTCCTCAATTTCGAAGAGGTCCATCGTCAGGTCAATCAACCTCGGGAGATCCTCCAGAGTCGCAGGCTCAATCCGCGCCTTTTGGTTCAGCGGTTGGATCGGTGCGGTGTAGGAAATATCCATGAACGGGAAACTGGGTGAAGTGGCGGAAAGGTATCAAATCAAACGGTCGTCGGAAAGCACTCAATCACGGCGCCTTCCCCGGCACTCCTAGTATACGCGATTAGAGTTTTCCGCGACGCTTTCGTTGGAAGAAATATTTTCCAAGCGGCAATCGGGCATCAATTCCTGATATAGCGGGACTTGAGGTGATTCACCAGCGCGTCCGAACTGGCCGCAGAACCGGTCGATTCAACAATAAGATCATCAGGAAGCAATACGCTTCCCCTCGCGTGAACTTTTTCGCGCATCCAATCCAGCAGGCCCGAGTAGTCAGCATTTTCCATCTGACCGGCAATGGCAGGACTCTGGTCCAGGGCTGCCCCGGCGAGGTGAGCGGCATTGATGTTGCCGAGGCTGTAGGTCGGGAAATAACCGAAGATCCCCATACTCCAGTGGATATCCTGCAGGCAACCGTTGGAATCATTATCAACAGGCAGACCGAAATACTGCTCGAAGCGCTCGTTCCACGCTGCCGGGATATCCGCTACCGCAAGCTCACCGGCGAAGATGGCTTTCTCGATTTCGAATCGCAGGAGGATGTGCAGGTCGTAGGTCACTTCATCCGCTTCAACCCGGATGTAGCTCAAGTTGGCCTGGTTCACCGCCGCATACATTTCGTCCACAGAAACGCCTGACAAGGTCGGGAAATACTCAGCGGCCCGGGGTAGCCACTTTTCCCAGAAGCCGCGACTGCGCCCGACATGATTCTCCCACAGCCGGGACTGTGATTCATGAATTCCCAGCGACACGGCGTTGCCAATGGGCTGCCCCCGGTGCTCCGGATTGAGCCCTTGCTCGTAGAGACCGTGACCGGCTTCGTGCAGAACACCGAAGAGAGAACTCCGAAAATCCGTCTCATCGTAGCGAGTCGTCAGGCGAGTGTCGAAAGGCGCCATTCCAGAACAGAACGGATGCACTGCCGTATCAATTCGCCCGGCATCGAAATCAAACCCGATCGACCGGGCCACCTCTTCATTGAAAGCTTTCTGCTGCTCCACGGGAAAGTCACGACCTTCCCAGGGAAGCACCTGCCCGGAGTTTGCGGTCGCCTCCTCGACAATCGGAACCAGCTTGTCGCGCAGATCGCCCAACGTCTCTGAAAGCCGGCGGCTGGAGGTTCCGCGTTCGAAACGATCAATCAGCGCATCGTAAAGCACATCATCGTATCCCCAGAGCTCCGCCTGCTCGCGGCAGAGATCGATCAGCCTGGTCAGAGAGGGAGCAAACACCTCGAATTCAGACTTTTCGCGTGCCTCCGCCCAGGATGCCTGCGCCATCACCTTGGCCTGGGCAAACTCTTCAACCAGCGCCTTGGGCAGACAGGTAGCACGGTCGAAGCTGTGACGCCATTCGCGAAGGTTGGCGGTTTCCTGTTCGCCTTGACACGTCGATTCCGCTTCAGCGATCCACTCGCCAACTTCGGGAGCGACAAACTGCTCGTGTGCCCAACCACTGAACCAGGCCATCTGCTCCCCGCGATACGCGATCCCTTTCTTGGGAAGCAGCACTTCCTGGTCCCAGCCAAGGAGTGCCTGGGCATCCCCCACCAGCTGGACTTCGCGGCTCTTCGCCGACAGTTTTTCGTATGCAGTCTCTGCCATCACATCAAATCTTGTCCTAACTTATCACAAAAAAGGCCGGTCACCCCAATCGAGGAGTGCCGGCCCGGTAAAACACTTTTTCGTTAGCTTTACTCGCCGGCTTCCCTCGCCAGGTTCGCCATGATCTGGATCGACCCGGCGGACAGAGTGCCAAGCACTCCGGAAGGTTTTCCGTCAATGATACGGACGACGGTGACACCGACCGGCTTCCCATCCATCGTGAACACCGGGATTCCCTGGGCGGTTCCTGCCTCGGTCACGAAATAGGTGCGATCAGTTTTAAACACACCGGTAATGCGACCGATGGTCATGATCGGCATGTAACCATAGACACCGGAAGCGCGGGACAGTCCGATGACCTGATCTGCGGCCTGAGCGGTCGCCGCGAACTTGGAAAGATCGATAAAGTCGAAAGTCTTTCCGAGAGTCTCGGCTTCAGACTTATCAGGCATGATGAATGCCACGTCGGCTTCCGCGTCCTGGCGGATGACTTTTCCGTGGAGCAGCGTGGTGTCGCCGTAGCTGATTTCAACTTCGGTAAAGACAGACTTCGCCGTCTGGATAGTTACGACCTCTTCCTCCCGCTTCGCTTGCTGTCCCTCGAGACCTACGCTTGCATCGATTGCAGAGTTGGAAACGATGATGAGGCCGTCCTCTCCAATCGTGACACCGAGGGTTCGTCGCTGCTGCTCACGGGGAGGGAGAGGGTCGCCGGTGGTTCCGGCCTCGAGAGTGCTCTGAACCGTCACAACGACAAGCGCGGACTTATTCTCTTCTAGAATCTGTCGGGCCTGTTCTTCGAATTGCGCCGAGACATTGGCCGGAGCGAAGAATGCCGCCAGGGCGAGGCCAAGAAGGCAGAGAGTCAGGGATTTCATGGTGCTGTAGAGGTAGGATGTATTCATGTCCGGATCAGCCGGCTACCTATGAATCAGTGAGGCAGTAAATCCAACTATCCTATAAAACAAAAATGTGACAAACGGCCATCAAAGGTAACCGAATGCCACATTTTCGAAAGCTTGAGGATGTTGCTTAACGTGAGTAAAGCTCGACCACCAGCTGGACGTTGACCATGGTGTCGATCTCGTCGGCTTCGGGGAGGCGGTCCACCGTGCCGGAGAGGTTATCCTTATCAAAAGTGAGCCAATCCATCACCGGACGGGCAGCACAAGCGTCAGCAGAGCGCATCCCCAGCTGCTGGGAGCGGGTGTTTTCTGCAACCGTGATCACATCACCGGGCTTCACGCAGTATGAAGGAATGTCTACGCGCTGGCCGTTCACCTTAACATGACCATGACCCACAAACTGGCGGGCAGCACGACGGGTGTTACCAAGACCAAGACGATAGCAAACGTTGTCGAGACGAGTCTCAAGAAGCTGAACGAGGATGTCACCGGTGATGCCGCGACGACGCTGAGCTTCTGCGAAGTAGCGACGAAACTGCTTTTCCATCACTCCATACTGGAAACGAAGCTTCTGCTTCTCGGCAAGGGCGACACTGTAGTCACTCTTCTTGCGGCGGGCACCACGGGCACCGTGCTGGCCGGGAGGATAAGGGCGGCGCTCAAGAGCCTTGGAGGGGCCGAAAAGAGCCACGCCGAAGCGGCGGCTGATTTTGTCAGTTGGACCTGTTTGTCTTGCCATTTCTCTGTAGGAAATTCGATGTTAATCGCGCGATCTCTTAATCGGTTACACGCGGCGGGCTTTCTTGGGACGGCAGCCGTTGTGAGGAACGGGAGTCACGTCCTTGATTCGGATCACTTCAATGCCCAGTCCCTGAACGGCACGGACCGCAGATTCGCGACCGGCACCGGGGCCCTTAACGCGGACTTCAGCCTGCTTGAGACCGTGGGACATGGCCTGGCGGCACGCGTCCTGGGAAACGAGCTGAGCGGCGTAGGCGGTGCTCTTACGGGAACCGCGGAAGCCCATCTTACCGGAGCTCGACCAACCGATCACGTTGCCATTCGCATCGCTGACGGAAACGATCGTATTGTTGAATGAAGCAGAAACATGAACCACACCGGTCTGGATATTCTTACTGCCCTTGGCCTTGAGAACCTTCGGCTTTTCGACGCCCTCAGCACCTTCAAGCTCAAGGAAGATATCCTCAGCAGTGCGGGGCTTGTCGCTCTTCTTCTCCTCAGCAGCAGCCGCTTCGCCTTCGGCGGGAGCAGCTTCTTCAGCGGGAGC
>JABSSQ010000365.1 GCA_013213905.1 Verrucomicrobiales bacterium
ATTGCTCATTCCAGTGAATGGGCCTCGACGGAGAAGGGAATCAACGCACTCGAATTGCAGAGTGGCGAGTCCGTTCTCGAAATCGGATACGGAACCGGGCATGCCCTCGTGAGCCTGGCCGAATCGGTGGGCGAGAGTGGAACCGTGGAAGGCGTTGATATCTCGGAGGGGATGCAGGGAGTGGCTTCCCGAAACGTCGAAAAAGCAGGATTGTCAGAGCAGGTCAAGTTGAGCGTCGGCTCGGTACCGCCTCTCGACTTTCCTGACGAATCCTTCGATGCGGTTTTCCTGAGTTTCACCCTCGAGTTGTTTCCGGGCGGGGTCATTGAAGAAGTCGTCGCGGAATGTAAGAGAGTTCTGAAGGCTGATGGGAAACTGGGAGTCGTCGCGATGGCGGTACCTCGCAATTCGAAAGAGGATAATCCCATGGAGAAAGCCTACGTCTGGTTTCACCGGCACTTTCCTCATATCGTGGACTGCCATCCCATTGATGTGGAGGGACTGTTAACTGGCGGCGGTTTTGCGATCGATGTCGCCGAGCATACCGATATCTGGGCGCTTCCCGTTGCTATGGTGGTGGGTCGTAAGCCCGCGTGATGTCGGAGGGGTGGGCCTTCCTCGAGACGGGCTGGTTGTCTCGTTGCCGCGGCGCCAGGCCCCGGTATTTCCGGGTTTCCGGTTCCAGGTGGGCAGAGCAAGGAAGCAATAGTGGCTGGATTGACTTTTTTCCGGGCAATCCGCTGGGAAAAGGGAGTCATACAATAATGAAATCGATTTTTCTCACGATTCTTTTCGGATTGGCAGCCCTTTCGATGACGGCTGCCGAGAAGCCTAACATCATCATCATCTTTATTGATGACCAGGGATACTATGACCTGGGCTGCTATGGAGCGACGGAGATCAAGACGCCACGGATCGACGGGTTGGCTGAAAAAGGAATTCGCTTCACCGACTATTACGCGGCGGCGCCCATTTGCAGCCCGTCCCGTGCCGGGATCCTGACAGGCGCCTACCCGCGCCGCATCGGGATGGAAGCCTGGGTGCAGCGGGCGGATTCCAAACGAGGTATTCACCCGGATGAAGTCACTCTGGCAGAATTGTTCAAAGACAACGGTTACGAAACGGCCTGTATCGGCAAATGGCACCTCGGAGATAAGGATGAGTTTTTGCCCCATTCGCAGGGATTTGACTATCACTATGGTCTCTACGCCAATCTGGACCCGGTTGAGATCGTTTACTTCGAAGACGGTAAGGTGCCGGTGATGCGGAATAATGAGGTGGTGAAGGACGAGGCGGTTCCGTCGGAGTTAACCAAGTCATACACCGATGAGGCGATTGCCTACATCGAACGAACCAAGGACAAGCCGTTCTTCATGTATTTTCCTCACACCATGCTCCATGTTCCGCTCGGGGTCAGCGAAGAGTTTCGTGGAACCTCAGACTGGGGCGAATACGGAGATGCTATTCACGAGATGGACTATCATGTCGGCCGACTTCTGGATTCGCTAGAGGACAATGGGATCGCTGACAATACCCTGGTGATTTATGCCTCCGACAACGGCCGCGGTGCCGGGCGCACAGAGGGGCAGGATCTGGTTGGCAACAAGCTCACGACTCTGGAGTGCGGCATTCGGGTTCCCGGCATCGTCTGGGGCCCCGGGCTCGGTATTTCGCAGGGTGTGGAGAACCACGAAATCGTCAATGCCCTGGACTGGTATCCGACTTTAGCCAGCCTCGCCGGAATCAAGATTGGCGAAGATCACCCGGTCATCGATGGACGAGATCTTCTGCCCATGCTCAAAGGCGAGTGCGAGGGCATTCCTTCTCCTTCTGATCAGCTCTCGCTGAATGCCGCACTCCCGCTGCGCCGTCACTGGGACCAGGCCTATGAGTGGTCTCAGTACTTTGACCGCGAGGAATACATCAATGCCTTCTTCTATCACGGCGCCGAGGGAGCGTTCTCGGCGGTCCGTTCCGGCGATCTCAAGCTGGTGCTCACCCCTCGCGCAATGCTCTACAATTTGAAGGAGGACCCGACGGAATCGAAACCGGTCCGGGATCGTGACTTGATGCGGCGGCTTCGTGGCATGGCGATCACGTTCCAGGAAGAAATGAGTCTGACCTCCCGGCCTCCCGGATACATCGCGGAGTGAGGTCCTGACGGATTGAGACAAAATCCGGCTTAATAGCGCCAAGAAAGGGGATCGACATGTCGGTAGGATGACCGCCACCTTTCTTGCTCATGAAACTCCCTGCGATTCTATTCATTGCCCTGGCGGCGACCGGTATTGCCGGTGCCGCTGACGTCGTCAAACCGAACGTCATCTTGATGATGGCCGACGACATGGGCATGGGGGACACCAGTGCTTTCCAGGACTTCACTGGAAACGCCGACGAAGTGCAGGTCGATACTCCGGCGATGGAAAAGTTGGCCCGCCTCGGAGTTCGCTTTACGGATGCGCATACGCCGTCCTCACGCTGTTCGCCCACTCGATACGGGTTACTGACGGGACGATATCCCTGGCGGAATCGACTCAAGCACTGGGTGCTGTTCGGGAATCAGGGGGACCCGATGATCGAAAAAGACCGCCCGACCCTGGCCACCATGTTTCGGGATGAAGGTTACACCACCGCCATGACCGGGAAGTGGCATGTGGGCCTGCGTTACGCGCGCACTGACGGTTCGCCGGCAGCAGCGTGGGCGGATGCAGATATCACCCGGCCGCTCGCCGATTCGCCGGTGGATCACGGATTCGACCTGGCTCGTTACACCTCGCGTTCGCACGGCACATCCGGACCGGATGCGGGTAATGACAAGAAGAATGGACCGGATCAAACGGTCGGACCGGGACACCTGCATGAACGCCTCGCGGTGGCGGCGAGTGGTGACGGAAAAGCTCTCATCAGGGAAGGCGAAAATGCCTACGTCCTGACCAAGCTGGGCAGTCGTTTTTCCGACATGTCCGTGGCCTACCTGGAGACTCATATCGCCGGCGGCGAGAACGAAGGGAAGCCCTTCTTTCTCTATTACCCGTCTCCTTCCAATCACGGGCCCTACACGCCCGATGAAGGGATCAATGGAAAGCCCGCCACTGGTGCTTCCCGGACGAAGGCGGGGGAGCCGATGGACCTGCGTCACGACTACATTTATGAAAACGACCTGATCCTGGGTCGCTTTATTGACTGGCTTGAAGCTAACGAGGATCCGCGCCATCCCGGAAAGAAACTGATCGAAACAACCGTGGTGATTTTTACGAGCGACAACGGAGCGGAGAGAAACACTCAGACGGCATCGGGCCCTTTCCGGAGCCATAAGGGCTCAACTTACGAGGGCGGTCACCGGGTGCCTTACATTGTGTCGTGGCCGGGAGGGGGGATTGGCAACGGCGATGCAGCGACTCCGGGCGAGACGAATGCATCTCCGGTTTGTCATACCGATCTCTACGCCACGTTTGCTGAAATCATCGGACATGAACTTCCGAACCTCGCTGAAGGAGAGAAGGGGGCAGAAGACAGCTTCAGTATTCTGAGTGCCTGGAGAGGCGATGAACTGGGTGAGCGACCGCCCATGTTTGCTCATGACCACAAAGAGGCAAAGGATGACCCGGCGGTTTCAGCGCTCCGCGTCGACTCACCGACGGTGAATGGAGAAGTGATCGACGGACAGTGGAAGCTGTTCTTCGACGCGTCCCTGCTGCGTCTTGGCAGGGCCGTTCCGATCGAACTCTACGATCTGGCGAGTGATCAGATGGAGGAAAACAACCGCGTCAGTGAACCGGGGTTGGAGGCGCTTGTGAAACACCTTTCCAGACTGGCGGTTGAGCACCGCAATATCGGTGGGCACCGGTTGGCGACGTTGCAAGCCGCTAAGGAGCAGGTCTTTAAGTTTAAGCCGGGAATGAAGCACGAATTCGTCGACGGCACGCTTTCGGCCACCCAAAACGGACTCGCGCTTTCGGTCGAATTCTCGGACGGGGAGCCTTCCTTCAATCCGGTTGGTATGGGGGTATCCAGCGGTGCCGTGAAACAGGTCGAGGGTGGCGAGTCGCTTTCGCTCTCATTTGACCGCGATGTGGTGGTTCAAAATGTCGCCATCGTCGCCGGGAACGGTCAGTGCGGTGGTTTCTACCAGGTGGGAGATAAGTCCCCCCTGGCGATCTACTGCATCGACGCTGCGATCGATATGAAGGATCAATCTGGCGTGCTCAGTGACATCGGGGTGCTGAGAAAGGGCGAAAAGCTGCTCCTCAGCAGTGCGCCTCACTATGGCGTTGAGGCCGAAGGGCGATGGCGTCTCCAGTCGCTTTCGGTGAGGCCTCTCGAATGAGTCTCCGGTATAATTACGTCACGGATGACACGTTCTTGCGCCGGTGGAGAACGGCCTGAGGCGGGTGACAGTGACTCGATGTTTAGGATCTTTCCAGTCTGGAGCCTGGTGATACCTGTGGTGTTCGCGGCGACCGGCGTGCGCGGCGAGAACGCGGCTTACGATCAGGTGGAGCCCATCCTGATGACGCTCTGCTACGACTGTCATGGCGACGGCATGGACAAGGGCGACTTCGCCATGGACGACTGGGATTCCGTGGAAGAACACCTCAAGGACTTCGACGTCTGGTACGAGATCTGGAAGAACGTGCGCAGCAACTTGATGCCGCCTGCTGATAAGAAACAGTTCACGCCGGAAGAGCGGAGGGAAGTTCTCGCCTTTATCGAGAGCGACGTTTTTAAAATTGATCACGAAAATCCTGATCCGGGACGCGTCACGATTCGCCGCCTCAATCGCGAGGAATACCGCAACACGATCAAGGATATCTTCCGGATCGATTTCGATGTGGAAAACATCCTGCCTCCGGACGATACCGGTTACGGCTTCGATACAATCGGTGATGTTTTGAGTATCTCTCCACTCTTGATGGAGAAGTATCTCGAGGCAGGTTCAAAGGTGGCCGAAGAAGTGGTTCCTGAGGAGGGGCCGCAGATTGTGGAGTGGTGGCTGAACCTGAATGAGTTTAAAGACGAGAGGAAAGCGGACTGGGGCGTCGACTGGATTCCGTTCAACCATCCCCGAAGAATGCAGGCGCAACCCTGGATCGAACACGACGGCGAGTATGAGATGAGCATCGAGTTCAAGATCAAGGGATCCTCTGGAGCGAGTTCCAACACCGTGAATTTCAAAGTCGGCGTCGATGACAGGGAGCTCGTGCGCCGGAACCTCGGTTGGGATAACTCGGACAAGCTGTCTCTGAAAACCAGGGTCAATCTCAAGCGAGGGCGGGAGCAAACACTCTGGCTCAGCACAGAAGAGGGCGAGCCTCCCCTTGAAGGTGAGAAGATCCTCGCTGTTGATGTGGATGCCATTCGCATCCGCGGACCGCTCGACGGCAGTCACAAAGACTATGCCCAACATGTGCGGTATCTGTTTTCGGAGGGCGCTCCGCCCGCCGACGAAAACAAGCGGGATCCTTATCGCAGGAAAATTCTGAAGCGTGTGGCGACGATGGCGTTCCGCCGACCAGTCGATCAGGAAACGGTTGAACGCCTCGTCGCGATCGCCCGGGAAACTGATAAGCAGCCCGGTAACGGATTTGAGCAGGGGATCCAGCAGGCAATCACTGCCATCCTCGTGAGCCCGCGCTTCCTGATGCGGGCCGAAATTCAGCCAGAGCCTGACAATCCGTCGAAGATCGTCCCGATCGATGAATTCGCATTGGCTTCACGCCTCTCATACTTTCTGTGGAGTTCCTGTCCGGACGACGAATTGCGCGAACTCGCCGCAGAAGGGGAGCTTCGCAGGAACCTGAGATCGCAAGTCGACCGCATGTTGACGAGCGTTCAGGCGCAGAGGTTTTACAGAAACTTCGTCGGGCAATGGCTGCAGGCTCGCGATGTGCAGACCATTTTCATCGATGAACGACGTGCCGTGAATGCTCCTGGCCCCGGGCAGGCCCGGCGTACCTTCAGTGGTCGTCTCCGTGAGGCGATGAG
>JABSSQ010000366.1 GCA_013213905.1 Verrucomicrobiales bacterium
GATGCTTTGGCTGACCGGAGCAGGAGCTGCCGAAAAGCCCAATATCATTTTCATCCTGGCAGATGATCTCGGTTTCCGTGAGCTGGGATCCTATGGGCAGAAAAAGATCCAGACACCGCGTATCGATCAATTGGCCAGCGAGGGGATGCGATTTACCCGTGCCTATTCGGGCAATGCGGTTTGCGCGCCATCACGTTGCGTCTTGATGACCGGCAAGCATCCCGGCCAGGCGATCGTCCGCAACAACCGCGCGATGAAGCCGGAAGGGCAGCATCCGATTCCCGAGGACGAAGTCACGATTGCTGAGTTGCTGGAGAAAGAGGGCTACATCAGCGGTGCTTTCGGGAAATGGGGGATGGGCAGTATCTGGTCTGAAGGTAATCCGAATGAGCAGGGGTTCGAAAAGTTCTTTGGCTACAACTGCCAGGCGCACGCGCATTCCTACTACCCGGCGACGCTGTGGGACAATGATCGGAAGTATCCCCTCAAGAACGATCCCCCGGTTCCCGGGCATGCCGGCCTTGCTGACGGCGCTGATCCTAACAATCCTGCCAGCTATGATGAGTTCAAAGGGCAGGACTACGCTTCCGATCACATTGCTGATCAGGCCTTGCAGTTCATCAAGGACAACAAGGATCGTCCCTTCTTTCTTTATTACCCGAGCTTGATTCCTCACGTGGCACTCCACGTGCCTGATGAAAATCTGAAACCGTATCTCGACGAGGGATGGAACGATCCGCCGTTCACTCGTGAAGGCGGTTATGGGTACACGCCTCACTTCACTCCACGTGCCGCCTACGCTGCGATGATTACCCAGCTCGATACCTACGTGGGGAAGATCCTGGATTTGGTCGATGAACTGGGACTGACCGAGGATACCATCGTGATTTTTTCTTCAGACAACGGTACGACTCATCTGAAGCAGGAAGTGGATTATGATTTCTTCGCCAGCGTGGGAGAGTTGAGGGGCTTGAAGGGTGAACTTTGGGAAGGAGGCATCCGGGTGCCACAGATCGTGAAGTGGCCGGGGAAAGTTGAGGCCGGTACTGTGACCGACCAGGTCACCGGGTTCGAGGACTGGCTGCCTACCCTGCTTGATTTGATCAACGCTGAGACCGAGGTGCCGGAGGGTGTTAACGGGATCAGTATTGCCGATGCGCTCCTCGGCAACGAACAGGAGGAGAGGGGTTTCCTCTACCGTGAGTTCCAGGGATATGGCGGACAGCAGGCTGTTTGGTTGGGCAATAAGTGGAAAGGAATCCGCACGGATATCCTCAAGAAGGGAAACAAAGAGCCGCTCAAGATTGAGCTGTTCAACATGGAATCTGATCCTTCTGAGTCCACTGATGTGGCAGCAGCCAATCCGGAGGTGGTGAGTGAAATTAAAGCGCTGATGAGTTCGGAACGAAGCGTATCTGAGGAATTTCAGATGGGGCCTCTCGACGAGATCACCAACTGATTGAAACGATGAAGCCCTGTGGTGTTTGCACCGGGACAACCGATCTGGAAAAAAGTCGGTTGTTCTACACGGAAGTTCTGCCCTTCACGGTCAAGGTGGATGGGATCGATGACGGGTTCATCATCATTGGAACGGAGTCGATTGACCTGATCCTTGAGGCCGACGACGGAGAGTGGAGCGCTCGTCACACTGCTCTTTCACCCTGAGTCGACGATATTCATGCGACGACTGACGAGATGAAGGTGAAAGTAGTCGGATTTGTGAGCGACCCTGAGCAACAGTTCTGGGGCGGGTGGCTCGCGGACTTCAAGGATTGCACGGGCAACACCCTGACCCTGGTGCAGAATCCGGACTCGCGGACGAAAGTTTCACAACTTTCGCTACGGTGAATTGGAAGGGTAGCGAAATTCGTGAGAATTTTGTTTCGATCTTAGCGCCCTTTTTTCTTCC
>JABSSQ010000367.1 GCA_013213905.1 Verrucomicrobiales bacterium
GCTTGTTGCCCTGCGAGTCCATCACGCAGACATACATCTGGCGTGAATGAAGATCGATGCCGCAGTGGTATCGGGTTGTCGAAGTGTAGTATTTCATCTATTCTTGAGGCTCATCTATTCTTGGTTCCTGGAAGGCTTCTTCGGATCCGCGCCAACGGTTCCCGCCTTCCAGGGCCATTTTATCACCCCATGCAATTTAAGGGCTTAGATGAGTTTCAAGGCGCTGGAGGCAACGGCAACAAGCGCCGCGCCTCAGCTTTGACGTTCGTTCAAGGCAATGGCCGGAACCTTCATCAGCTTTTGGAATGCGCCATCGGTTGAATCCCCAGTGGTTCTCAACGGTGCAGACAAAATTGCGTTCTGGGTGGTCGTTGATTTCCTCGAGCAGGTTATTTCTGGAGATCTCGCACTCAGTAACGATGAGGGTTGCTTATCACTGCTTTCGTCGTCGAAGAATGCCGAGACTTTGGATTTTTCAGTTCTTTCGAACTCTGCAACTCGTCGCCTCCGAGCAGAATTAGACGAGTGGCGTAGCAGTGATCATCCATTCTGGTCAACGGAGATCGCCTGGAAGCGACTAGGAGGTAGGGGTGTTTCACTGAGCGAGCCGTCTCATGAGCACGAACGCAACGAGATTGCCCACCGTAGTCGAATGCTTGGGGAGATGATTTTTCGGAACCTCGTTTGCGCAGAAAACGGAAAGTGCGAACCAGATGCGACTGAGTAACCCTTTACCGCTGGTCAGTCGAAATGCCCCTTTCAACTCGAACCCCTAACCCTGTTGCTGCGTGCTGCTCCCGGATCGGATCGGCACACCTCTGACGTTTGCTTCAACAATGAACCAAGATTCCATCATTAAGATTGCTGAAGTGATGAAAGAGCGTTTTAACGATTTTTTAGTCACCTTGAGTAGCGAGGATCTCGAAGGGGTGAAGGATGTTTATGCTGGTTGCTTCTGGGTAGGGTGTGCCGAGCACTATGATTACCTAGTTGCGGAGTTTTCTTGGAATACGAATTTGGGATGGGAAATCCACAGAAAGCGTCCGTCGAATCGATCTCTACACAACAATCACCGGTGGATGAGAGAGAACTGGGAGTGGCACCCTGAATGCCCTCATTCCTGCAACACATCCGTTGAGTTGCTAAATTGTAGCCAATCCAGCGACTCCGAACTTCAGGCTGCGATTCAAGCCGATATGAACGACGACTATTTCCGTGTTCATGAGATGTTCATTCAGATTCTCACCGATGAAATAGGGCCTTACTTCAGAAATCATCGTGTAGTAACGGCCTCCGGGATTGCTGGCATTCCACTTTTCATGGAGATCGACGGCGATGAGGATTATCCCCAAGATGTCGAAGACGCTCTAAACCCAAATGGCGAAACGGAAGACATCTTTGAACCTTGGTAACAGGCTACTCGTTGAAGGTTCGCATCGCTTTGCTCGCATATGGTAACCCTGTTTCGAAGTGGCGCTCCCGGTAGCCAATGCCAGACCTCGGTCGTTAGCCGAAGAAAACGCTAAATGGATTAATCGAATCGTGATCAAAACATGCTGGCCGATTCTAAATTCGAGGACTGATGCAATCATTCGAAACCGTATCTAGAGTTCTCTTCGCGGTGTTCGGCGGGAGCTTTGTGCTATCCATGATTGTCAGTATGCTCTCTGGATCGTTCTGGGCGCTTAAGAAATTGCATTCCGAAGAAGTAGAGGACTTTTCCTCCGATCAGGTAAAAGTAGCCATGTTGGCTTCTGTCTGCGTGTGGATGCCCTTGAGACCTGCTCTTGGTTCCTTGCCGCGACTGGTGAGGTTGGCGTTCATTGGTCAGCGCGTTATGCTGTTGAGCTTTTTGTGTCTCTTAGCATCGATTTTTCTTTTGCTGGTCGTTGGAGTGTTTCTTAAGTTTGCCAAAAGCGCCTCATAGGCAGGAAGGCCGAACAGGCAGAGGATGCCAGGCCTGATAAGGTTCCGAGTTGAGACCTCTTCATGACATCGACGTGCTTCCCGCAACTGGTAGCTGCTTGGCGTTACTTTGGTTCGAATGCCCAAACGGTCGCGGGGGACCGCGACCCTCCACGCCTTCGGCGTATTTGGGCGTGAATGACGCCCGCGGTGAAGGAAGAAATGGAGGGTCGAGCTCCTGCTCGACCGGAGGCGCAATCAATCCAGATCCCGCTGCGAATTGATTGGGTGCCTTGGTTCGAACGCTCAAACGGTCGCGGAGGACCGCGACCCTCCACGCCTTCGGCGTTTGTCAGGAGTCAGTCGGAAACCTACCTGATGGCCTCTGCCATACGCAAAGCTTCCAGGTTTGGCTTCACTTCATGGACGCGATGGAGGGGAACTCCCTGGGCGCAGGCGTGGGCGGTGATGGCTACGGTGGGCCAGTTGCGGTCGGCGATGTCATCCGATTCAAGAATGCGGCCGATGAACGACTTGCGTGAAACACCGAGCAGGATGGGACGGCCCGAAACGATCAGCTGATCGAGATGGCGCAGCAGGGTGAGGTTGTGCTCCTGCGTTTTGCCAAAGCCGATGCCGGGATCGTAGACGATCGCTTCCGCCTCGATGCCGGCTGCCGTGAGGGTGGCGTGGCGTTCTTCGAAGAAGGAACGGATGTCGGCAACGACATCTTCGTAGCTTGGGTCCGATTGCATCGTTCGCGGCGTGCCCTGCATGTGCATCACGGCGACGCCGACGCCAGTTGCGGCGGCGAGCTCGATCATGGCGGGGTCGCGAAAGCCGGTCACGTCATTGATGATCCTGGCCCCGGCATCGATTGCGGCCCGGGCCACGGGCGCCTTCGACGTGTCGATGGAAAGGCACGCATCGGGTGCTTTTTCGAGGATGCCTTCGATGACCGGCAGAACGCGGCGGATTTCCTCATCGGTGGCGATGTCGTCGGCTCCGGGGCGGGTGGACTCGCCACCTATGTCAATGATGGCAGCCCCTTCTTCCAGCAACTGGAGGCCGTGATCGATGCCGGCATCAGCCTCATCGAATTGACCACCATCGGAAAACGAATCGGGTGTCACGTTGACGATACCCATGATCTCTCCCTTCGAGGAGAGATCGAAAACCCGGTCTTTGCAGCGCCACTTCATACTGAAGCGCGAGAGGTCTTAGCCTCAGGCGAGGGCAGGCTCGCGTGGCTTGGTGTCTTCAGCTTCCGGCGGTTCGAGGTCGCGGTTGGGCTGCTGGGGACGAAGGCCGAGCTTCTTGAGCAGGGCCTGATCGGCCTCGGACTGCGGGTTGCTCGTGGTGAGCAGCTTGTCCCCGTAGAAAATGGAATTGGCTCCGGCGAAGAAGCAGAGGGTCTGCAGTTCTTCACTCATCTGGCAGCGTCCGGCGGAAAGGCGAACCTTCGCCGTCGGGATGGCGATGCGCGCGATCGCAATCATGCGGACGACTTCGAAAGAGTCGACCCCCTGCTGCTCGGCCATCGGAGTGCCGGGGATGGGAACGAGAGAGTTGATCGGAACGCTCTCAGGAGCCGGATTGAAGCTGCTGAGCACTTCGAGCATCTTGAGACGGTCGTCGGTGTTTTCACCGAGACCGAGGATGCCACCGGAGCAGACGGACATGCCGGCGTCCTGCACGTGGCGCAGGGTGTTGAGGCGGTCCTGAAAGCTGTGAGTGGTGACGATGTTCTTGTAGTGCTCGGGGGAAGTGTCGATGTTGTGATTGTAAGCAGTTACCCCGGCTTCCTTGAGCTTCTGGGCTTCCGTTTCACCGAGCTCACCGAGCGTGGTGCAGACTTCCATGCCGAGTTCGGCGACGGATTCGACGATATCGAGGACCTGGTCAAAACGCTTGGTGCCATCTTTGACGCCTTTCCAGGCAGCACCCATGCAGAAACGGGTCGAGCCGTTCTCGCGGGCGAACTTGGCGCGCTCGAGGATGTCGTCCTTCTCCATGAGACGCTCGGCCTCGACAGGTGTGCTGTAACGGGCCGATTGGGCGCAATAGGAGCAATCCTCGGAGCAGCCGCCAGTTTTGATGCTGAGCAGGGTGCAAAGTTGCACTTCGTTCTCAGGCCAATGGGCTTCATGCACTTTTCTCGAACGCTGGATCAGGTCGAAAAAGGGAAGGTCGTAGAGCTCTTTAAGTTCGTCGAACTGCATGGGAAAAGGTCAGGTTGAATTCCGGATCCGAAACCGGTTCCGGGTGGAAAAGGACCACGAATTCGCCGAATTTCACGCGATTGTTGCAAAAATCGGTCCCGGCCAGCTGCGACGAGGGTAGCAAACGGGCGCGAATCAGCTGGTCCAGCGCCCGCCGGGAGAGACAAAGGGAAGCGTTTGCTTCCAGACCTCGGAATAGTCCGTCTTGCCGACAGCCCCGATCATCTTGTGGCCGGTCGCCTTTCGGAAAGCGCCCGACATCGACTCGCCACTGTGGCAGCCCCAGCTCTTGCAGTAGGCGCCCTTGGCGAAAACCTTGCGGTCGAACTGGCTCAGTTGGCTCTGGTGCAGGAAGACCTTGGACGCTCCGAGGATCTCGTTGCTGTAGTCGAAGACGAAGCAGTATTTGTTGGAGTGACCAAAGTACTCGAACCCGGATACCTTCATCTGGGCGCGGTTCTGGCCGCGGTTCACATAATTGATTAGCTCGGAAGTGGTGCTGAACCAGACGAGGCGGACCTTGTACTTGTCGCGGACACTTTCGATGTGGGAAATGAGCGGGTCGCCGTCTTCGCGGGCACGGGTCACGTAGCCGGGGCGGTAGACCATCAGGGTGATGTTGATTTCCTCGTTGGTGGCTTTCTGGAGCTGCTGGATGCGAATGCGGGCAGCCCGGACAAAATTACCCCACCAGCGGTCGTGGCGGTGTTCCTCGCGGCGGTAGTTTTCCCATTCCAACAGGGAGGGGCCGCCGACGAGCAGGATATATTCGTCGTTGGGATCAAGCTTCGCTTTTGCCGTGGACGGCTGAAAGCATGTCGCCAGCAAGGCCAGCGCGATGAGAAATGGGAGACGTGGGGTCATGGGTTTCCCGGAGTTTGGTGTGTCGTGATGTGTTGCTAAATATTACAGAGTCTCGAAAGAACGCAACCGACGCAACCGACGCAACCGACGCAACCGACGCCACCGTGTGAGCGGTGTGGCGATCCCGTGCCTAGGCGAGGCTCCCGATCAGGGTGAAGCGGTGCAGGTAGGGGGAGCCGACCATTTCACGGGCGCGGCGCTCCTGTTCTTCCTGCTTTTGCTTCTCACGAAGATACTCGTCATAGGCGACCAGTCTTTCATGATGGCGATTGATTCTTCCCACGAACCAGCGCCAGGTCGTGCCCGGGCGGCCGCCTTCGAGGAGGAAGTGGGGGCAATTCTTGTTCGGGGTCTGGTAGCCCTCGCGCGGCCAGTGGTAGTGAGCGCGGATATTTTCGACCGGGATCTTGTGGTAATACATCAGCGTCGCGGCCAGCTTCGCGGTGCGGTCCATCGTGGCGACCTGGTCGTTTCCCTGGTGCTCGCACATTTCGATGCCGATGGAGTAACGGTTGCCGGGGCCGTCGAAATCGGCGTGTTCGCCGCGCTCGTCCGTGGGGATGTGCTGGATGACGGCGTCTTCCTGGACGGTGAAATGCCAGCAGAGGTACCCCACCACGCCGCCGCGCAGAGCCCCTCGCTTGAGCGCCTTGGCGTGGGCGTAGGCGTCACCGGTGGGATTCTGGGTGCTGTGAATGGTGATGTAGCGCGGCTGCATCTCGCGAAAGATGCGGCGGCCATATTTGCCCTTGGGAATGAGATCGACCTTCAGGTTCAGCTCCTGGTGCGCCTGGTTGGGGCTGATGGGTGTTTCAGCCACAGCCCCCAGCTCCCGTTCCCAAAGGGTCGCCTTCGTCGACTTGGGAGCGGTTTTACAACCGGGAAGGATGGCGAGAGTCAATGCCATCACCACCGTGGGGATCACCAATCGAAGCCAGTTCATCGTTCCTGTAGGACTTGCGTTCAAACGCGGTCCGAAAGTTAAGCTTTGAGACCTTGAATCGCAAAATCTAATTAAGATAATCTAAAATTAAACTAAATCTAGAGGGGTATACGGGGGCTGGTTTCCATCTAAAAGAAGAAAATTTTAGAAAATTGGCAAAAAGTCGGTCCGGATCAGCGTTCCAGGATCTCGACTTCGTAGCCATCGGGGTCGGTGACGAAGGCCATCTTGATCTTCGCGCCGCTGGGGAAGGCCTCGCGCCAGTCTTCCGGCCAGATTTCGATGCCGTCTTTCTCGACCTTGTCGCAGTAGGCCATGATGTCTTCGACTCCCACAGCGGTGTGCATGAGGTCTTCGGGGAACTCCACCTTGAAATCGGGTGAGTAACAGAGCTCGAGGAAGTGATCGTTGCCATCGAGTTCGAGGAAGGCGAGCTGGTTGCCGGCGGGTGACTTATCGGTGCGACGGGTCAGGCTGAAGCCGAGTTTCTCGTAGAAAGCAATCGTTGCGTCGAGGTCGCTGACACGGATGCGGGTGTGAAGAAATTTGATCATGGTTGTCGAGATGATGGCACGGTTACTCCGATGAGCCTAGTGCGGGTTGGCGTGAATTTTGTCACCGCCTTGATCGACGGCGTTTGCTAAATTACGAAATATGAACTCTACCGGACGTCGCTGGTTCCTCGGCCTTACCATCGCCGTCGTGGCGGCGGTGGCGGGTTACCTCGCCGGAAAGCGCGGCGGTCCGGAAGTGGTTGATGAGCCGGTGGCTCCCCTCATTGGCATTGCCAGCCTGGAGAGTGAGAACTGTATCAGTGCCGTGATTGCCGCCGGCGGGGTGCCGGTCGTTCTCCCGGATACGGAAGGCAGCGAGGAGAAGATCCCGGACTACCTCGAACAACTCGACGGGCTGTTGATGCCGGGCGGTCAGGACATTCCTCCTTCGGAATACGGTGAGGAAACTCATGAAACGGTGCTACTGCTAGACGATAACCGATACCGGTTTGAGCGGGCCTTGAGTCGTGCCTGGATTGAACAATCGGAGAAGCCGTTTCTCGGGATTTGCCTCGGCAGCCAGTGGTTGAACGTGTCGAGCGGGGGAACGCTGATCCAGGATATCCCTTCCGAGACGGGAGGGAATCACGGCGATGTTGAGCATTCGGTGATCCTCGAAGAAGACTCGCGGCTTTTCTCCATTTTCGGGGAAAGTGAGTTTGAAGTGAACTCCACCCATCACCAGGCGGTGGATGAGCTCGGGGAGGGACTGCGCATCGTGGCGCGCAGTCCGGACGGTATCATTGAAGCAACGGAGAGCACGGACCCGGGGCGATTCCTGATCGGTGTGCAATGGCACCCCGAGCGCCTGGTGCCCGAGGATGAGCGCCAGGCGAAGCTGATCCGGGCGTTTGTCGACGCGGCGGCGGAAAAAGAATAACTGGACATTTGAACAGCATTTCGGTATGAGGGAATCATGCCGTTTCCCTATGCCGCGAATCGTTATCGGGAGTTTCGCTCCCGCGTTTGGGAGGAAGCTCTGCCGCTGGCGCGGGAACCGAAACGGCCGAATTTCGATCGCGAACCCGAGATGGAGCTGCAGGCCCGATGGTATGGCGGGGAATTCGGGCGGGAGTTTGTCGGCGTCGACGGCGAGCGGATCGAGGTGGTGCAGTTTGGGCACTGGAACCGCGGCGCCGGGCCCGATTTCACGGATGCGGCGGTGCGCATCAATGGCGAGTTGCATGGCGGCGCCATCGAGATCGACACGAACGTGAAGGACTGGGAAGGGCACGGACACGGGGCCAACCCGGAGTTCGAGAACGTCGTTCTGCACGTGTTCGCCGACGGCCCTGCCCTGAGTCGTTTTTTTACGAGGACCAGGGAACATCGCAATGTCTGCCAGGTTCAGTTGCCGCAGTATGCGTGGTCGCAGGGACCGCCGGATTTTTTGCCAGAAGCCTATCCGGGACGTTGTGTCGCGCCGCTCAGTCTGATGACGGATGATGAGGTGGAGTCGCTGCTTTTGAGTGCATCCCAGTTTCGGCTCCAGGAGAAAGCGGAGCGGCTCAGGGTCATGTCTCGTGCCACTTCGACCGAACAGGCCCTGTTCCAGGGCATTGCCGAGGCGTTGGGCTTTTACCAGAACCGCACCGCTATGGCGGTATTGGCGCAGCGATGCCCGGTCAGCGAGCTGGGGGAAATGAATCCTCTTGAGCGCGAGGCGCGACTCTTCGGCGCGGCCGGTTTTCTCGAGCAGGGGATTTTTGATGAAGCCCTCGAAGGGCAGTCACGGCGTTATCTGCGTGGGCTTTGGGAGTGCTGGTGGAAGATGCGCGGGGGCATTGAGTCGCGTCCTCCGAAAAAAATTTCCTGGAAGCTGTCGGGGAGTCGGCCCGGCAATCATCCCCAGCGACGAGTTGGCGCTTTGGCGGCTCTCGTCAGTCAATGGGAAGCCCTTCGCCCGGTTTGGGAACAAAATGTGAATAACTCTGTGGAAAAGGTTGTGAATAACTCGCTGAATAACCTCCGCCATCCGTTTTGGGAGACTCGTTACACGGTGAAAGCCAACCCGGTATCGGGTCGGCTCACTCTGTTGGGGAAGGAACGTCAGCGGGATATTCTCGGAAACGTGATTTTCCCCGTGCTCATTGGGCTCGAGCCGGAGCGCTGGGAAGAATTTACCGCGCTCAAGAAGGTGAATACCAACCACAAACTCCGTCGGGCGACCCTGAGATTGTTCGGCGAAGACGAGGAGCGACAGCAGTTATTCACATCGTACTACCATCAACAGCAGGGACTCCTGCAAATCTACCGCGATTTCTGTCTCGAGGATCTTTCGGAATGTGACCACTGCCCTTTTCCCGAGCAGCTCGCTCAGTGGGGACAATCAAAGGGCAGAGAGAACTCAATTCGGGTATCAGAAGCTGCCTGATTGTTAGGAAAGGACAGGATTGTTTCGATTTTTTTTGGCCCTCTACCGTTTGACCTGCGTAAAGTGAAAATAAGACTCGGTAGTCCGTAAGTCTGAAAAGACGCAGGCGTCACTCATCCTCTAACTAAATTAACCACTACATGACATGTCAGTAGCTACACTTGATCGCGAGATTATTTTGAATCCGGAGAAACGGTCCTTTCCTGAATTCAGGCTGGAACGTTTGCTCGGGCAGGTTTTTGAGCCAACCCAAGGGTGCAAAGTTTGTGTTCTCATCGACCTCGAAGACACCAGCCTAATGAAGGGCTACCAGTTTCTCGAAGCCGAAGGGCATGAGATTCAGCGAAAGGCTTACGAAGAATTCTATCTCGGCCTCAAGGATGGAGGCATGACGGCGCTTGGAATGACCGGTGGCGAATTGTTCGCCATTCCGATGACCTACGGATCCAATCTGGACCTCAAAGACGAGGTTTACGACGTCGATGGAAATGAACTCAGTCTCGATCGCGACATCTATCCAAACTACGACATCATTCTCTGTGTCTCAACTTATTCGGCGACAGCTCCTCTTACCGCGAAGTGCAAAGAGTTCGGATTCCGCGGTGCCACCCTTCACGGTGTTAACGACATCATCCTCAACTCCGGCCTTGCGGTGGACTACGACGAAGTCAGCGCAGATGCCGAAAAGATGCGCGCCGCCATGACCCGGGCCGACTCGGTGGAGATCGACTTTGAACTTGAAGACGGTTCCATTCTCACCGCTGACCTTGACCTCGACGGACAGGAAGCGCAAAAGTCGCATGGGCTCTGCAGGGGCATGACTCCAGACGTGGCCAATCTCCCCGCTGGCGAAGTCTACTTCGTTCCGGTCGACGCGAACGGTCAGTTCCCGATGAAATACGAAGACGGCACGCTCGGTGTGCTGGAAGTGAAGAATCGCAGTATCATTCACTCCACCCTGATCGAGGGTAACCAGGAAACCGTTGATGCCCATAACGCCCGCCTCGCCGACGACCCCATGACCGGGACCCTTGGCGAGCTTGGTTTCGGCACCCAGGTACTGCCTGTTTCCGGCGCCGACATTCAGGATGAGAAGGTTCTTGGCACTTGTCACCTCGCTACCGGGCGTGATGATCATCTCGGCGGTGACATCATCCCTGACATGTTCAAAAAACACGAGAACTCCACCCACGATGATATTCTCTTCGCTCCTCACAAAACACCTAACTTCAACATCAAGCAGGTGCGCATGAAGCGGGGGGGGCAGGAAGAAGTCATCATCGAGAACTTCCGCGCGAGCGAATACATCCTCGACGCCCTGCGCGGGTAATCGAAACGATTGAACAGGGTTAGGTCGATCACTTAACCCTGTTAGATTTACCGAGGGCGGATACCGAGAGGTTCCGCCCTTGTTTTTTGCCCGGGTGCTCAGTACCACGCCAGCTCTTCTTCGCGCCGCTGGAGTAGAAGGCCGAGGGTTCTGGCGTTGGTCATGAGGGCATACATGGCGATGAACGCTGCGACGGGAATCGTGACGAAAGGCCACTGGCCCAGGTAGCCGAAAGCGAAAGCTTCGGCTGTGTAGATCGCGCCGAGCATGAAGGCTGCCAACAGGTAAAGCGGGCCGGCTTTGAAGATCGATGGGAGCACGATATGAATCATCGCTCCCCGCAGGCTGCCGAGGGTGATCGTCGCTAACATGGCCATGGGAAGGTAGAAGATGCCCCAGGCCACGAGCGCGTAGATGGTTTCGACGTAGTAAGTGAAGGATTCATCGCCCCAGATAATCCACGCGATCAGCGGGAGAAAAGAAATGATGATGACCCCGATCACTTTCACCGTGGGAAGGACGATGTCCTCGATCGGATCGCTGACATCCGGGAAAGCAAAGAGCTCGTTGTCCTCGTCGGAAGAGAGTTCGACCAGTTCAAAGTAGAGGCCGCAAAGGTAGGCGAAGATAAAGAGTGAAGCGATTCCGCCCAGAAAGGGTGAATAGCTGATCAGGCTTGAGATGATGAAGAGAATGGTGCCGACGACGAGCATGTTGAATCCCCCTTTTCGAAAGGGGTAGCTCAATACGTCAGCAACAAAGTTCGGGCGCGGTTCGGAATCCATTCCGCCATGTTGCTATGATAGGGCGGGTATCGCCACTACAAATGTCGGACGCATTTGCAGTCGGGATCAGTCGTCCCGGAATCAGCCAGCCTGGCAAACAGGACACCAGCAGGTGGTTCGTCCCCGCAGGTCGGCGCGCATCAGTTCCGCCTTGTCACAGGCACGTCGGGGGCAGATCCCGCCGTCCTTCCAGCGGTGCGTGAAAAGCCAACTCTTCGGCGGTGTGCTCCAGTCGGTCCCGATGATGCGGATAGCATCCCGGGAGACTTGTCGCGTCAGCTTCCAGATTGTGTTGAGTTGTTCGTCGGTCAGGGTTCCGGTGGGGGATTGCGGGGCGATCTTTGCTTTCCAGCAAATTTCGTCGGCCATCCAGTTGCCGATGCCGGGGTAGCCACGCTGGTCGAGCAGCAGCGTCTTGATAGGTGTCTTGGGGAAGCGCCGAGCAAAGGTGAGGTGACTGGCCTTGGTGAAGCCGGAGTCCTGCGGTTGAGGTGGAAGGGATTGCCACCAGTCGGGAGCAGCGCCATCGTGGGTAAGGTCGAGCGTCAGTTTTCCGAACATTCTCGGATCGGTAAAGACGAGCTGGGTCTCCGCCAGTTCGATGACGAGATGATCGTGCTTCTCCACCTCGGATCCTGACGGTCGCGTGTGCAGTTTGCCGGTCATGCCGAGGTGCAATCCGAGCCAGGCGCCGTCGGAAAAATCGAACATCATCTGTTTGCCGTGGGCGTGGCTGCGGATGAAATCATGGCCCTTGAGCCCGCGCTGCACCGCGGTGGCGGCAATGTTGCGATAGATGCGGGCCTTGGGATGGGTGGCTATCTTCTTGATGGACTGGCCGAGGCCGGGATCCCATTGCTTGCGATAAAATTCAACTTCGGCGAGTTCGGGCATTGTTAGGATTTTAGAATGCGGAAGGAGAATCTCTCCTCGGGATACTCTACGTCCGTCGGCGTTCGTTGGCGGTTTTCTCACTCGTATTTCCAGAATCGAAAGCGCTCGATCTCGGGCTCGTCGCGGGATTCGATCATGAGCCGGGTGAAAGCCTCGACCTTATCAGGGTGTTTGCCGGAGAGATCCGTTTTCTCGGAGGGATCCTCGGCCAGGTTGTAGAGCGCGACCTTGCCTTCGGGATTGTTCTTCATACTGGGGACAATCGCTTTCCAGTCTCCCTGGCGCAGCGCGACCTGACCGCCGTAGCCGGCAAAGTCCCAGAAGAGGTAGTCGTGTTCCGTCTGGTCGTTGCCCAGAAGGGTGGGGAGGTAGCTGATGCCGTCATGTTCCTGGTCGAGGGACACGTTTGCAATGTCGGCGATGGTGGCGAGGGCATCGTAGTGAGTGCTGATAAGATCACTGGTTTGACCCGCCTCAATCTTTCCGGGCCAGCGCACCAGCAGGGGAACGCGGATGCCCCCCTCGTAGACTTCGCCTTTGAGCCCGCGGAGTCCAGCGACACTGTTGAAGAACTCGTAGTCGACCTGGTCCTTAAGGAAGGTGGTGCCGTTGTCCGAGGTGAAGAAAATAATGGTGTTCTCGGCGAGGCCGTGTTCGTCGAGCTTGTCGAGGAGTCGCCCGATCTGCTTGTCCATGTAGCTGATCATGGCGGCGTACGCGGAACGTGGGGTCGGGTGCGGTTGGTAGCTCTTTCCGATGTATGGCGTTTCTTCCCACTCGTTGATGTAGGGGCTCAGTTCGTCGTAGGGAACCTGCAGGGCGAGGTGGGGAATGATGGTCGGGTAGTAGAGAAAGAAGGGTTCGTCCTTGTTCTCATCGACGAAGGAGAGAGCTGCTTCAGCGATGAGCTTCGGCGCATACTGTTTGCCGTAAACGGTCGCGGTGTTGCCTTCCAGCGGAACGCGCTTGTCCTGGTCGACGATGTATTCGGGGAAGAGGTTGTGGGCGTGGCGTTGGCAGTTGTAGCCGTAGAATCGATCGAAGCCCTGCTTCAAGGGGTCGCCTTCGGAGCCGGGCTGGCCGAGTCCCCATTTTCCAAAGGCGCCGGTGGCATACCCTTTGCCTTTGAGCAGTTCAGCAATGGTGGTTTCATCGGCGGGAAGGGGGAGTTGTCCCTGGTGGCTGTCCCAGTCTCCGATTTCGTAGTTGGAACGAACAAAGGAATGGCCGCCGTGCTTGCCGGTCATGAGCGAGTAGCGAGCCGGCGCGCAGACCGGTGCGCTGGTGTAGTGCTGGGTGAAACGCATGCCTTCGGCCGCAATGCGATCGAGATGAGGGGTCTTGATTTTCTCCTGCCCGTAGCTGCCCAGCTCCGCCCAGCCGAGATCGTCGGCCATGATGTAAATGATGTTGGGCTGTTCAGCGCGCGAGACGCTGATGAAGAAGAAAGCGACTGATAAGAGCGTGGCGAGGGGTTTCATTTCGGGGAAGTATAAGGAGACGCCCCAAAAATTGATAGCTCCCGGGAATGGCGCGAACGGGACAAATGCGCCCCGCCGAAAGTCAGCGGGCGGTCGCGGTTTCCGGGGTGGCTCAGTGCAAACCGCGCTCGGACTTTTCGACGAAAGCGATGATGTGATCGATTTCTTCGGTCCGGCCTTCCATGTTGCGGAGGACGTCGAGCGCGTCGGTCACGTTGCGCTCTTCGCGGAAGAGAGTGCGATAGGCGAACTTGATCGCCTTCTTCGCTTCATCGGAGAAGCCGCGTCGCTCCAGACCGACCTTGTTGATGGCACGGGTGCGGGCAGGGTTGCCGTCAGCGACCATGTAGGGAGGCACATCCTGAACGATCTTGGTGAACCCGCCGGTGATGGCATGGGCTCCGATTCGGCAAAACTGGTGAATGCCGGTGAGGCCGCCGAGAATGACGTGGTCCTCGATCTCGACGTGGCCGCCGAGAGTGGCATTGTTAGAGAATACCACGTGGTCTCCGACGATGCAGTCGTGACCGATGTGAGTGTAGGCGAGGAAGTTGCCATGGCTGCCCACGATCGTGGAGTCGCCGGCAGAAGTGGCGCGATTGACCGTGACGAACTCGCGGAAGGTATTGCTGCTCCCGATCTTGAGATAGGTCGGCTCGCCGTCGTACTTGAGATCCTGGGTGCGCTGCCCGATGGAGGCGTAAGAGTAGAACTCGTTGTCCTCGCCAATCTCGGTCGGGCCGTCGATGGTCACATTGTTGTGGAGGCGGCAGCCGCTGCCGAGTTTGACACCTGCGTTGATGACGCAGTAGGGACCGACGACAAGGTTGTCACCCAGCTCGGCGCCGGGATCAATAATTGCGGTCGGATGAATCTCGTTGGCCATGTTGGGCAGCAGATCAGCAGGAACAGTGTATGAACTGAAACCTCAGGTGACGATGGCGAATTTGAGATCGCAGGAGGAAGTGACTTCACCGTTCACGAGGCAGCGGCACTGGGCGTAGGCGATATTGCGGCGCACCTTGAGGATTTCGGACTCAATGATGAGCGTGTCGCCGGGCATGACCGGCTTGCGAAACTTCACCTTATCAGCGCTCATGAAGTAGCCGATCTTACCCTGGTTCTCCGGGGTGCGAAGAATCACGATGCTGGCGACCTGGGCCATGGCCTCAACCTGGAGGACGCCGGGCATGACGGGGTGTCCGGGGAAGTGTCCCTGGAAGAAAGGCTCATTGGTAGTGACCTGCTTGACGCCGGTGCACTTCATGTCGCCTTCAAAGCCGACCACACGATCGACCATGAGGAAGGGGTAACGGTGAGGCAGCACCTTCTGCACCTCGACATTGTCCATCACGGCTTCGCCGGTCGGAATCGTGACAGGCGGCACCATGGAAAGGGTCTGCTCGTAAGTTTTGGCCAGCTTGGCCGCCATCTCGGTGTTGGGGCCGTGGCCGGGCTTCACAGCAATGACGTGACCCATGAAGCGCTTGCCGCTGAGCATGAGGTCACCGATGACGTCGAGAATCTTGTGGCGGGCGAACTCCTCCTTGTAGCGGAGGGATTCCTTGCTCATGACGGAGTCACCCTTGATCACGATGGCGTTCTCGAGGCTGCCGCCCTTGATCAGGCCCTTCTCAAGCAGGGGCTCAACATCTTCGTAGAAAACGAAGGTACGGGCGTCGGCGATTTCCTTCTCGTAGGTCTCGGGATTGACCTCGGTGGAGTAAAACTGGGTCATGCGGCCGTCGGGGCCGACCTGGGTGCAGGACACGCGGAAGGCTTTGTCCGGCACGATGGTGATGAGCGAGCCGCCCTTGGTCTCGAGGTGAATGGGCTCGCGAATTTCGAAGATGGAGGCGTAGGCATCCTGCTCTTCGATGCCGGCTTTCTTGATGCAGTCGACGAAAGGGCGGGCGGAACCGTCACCGATGGGCGGTTCATTGGCGTCCATTTCCACAATGGCGTTGTCGACTCCCATGCCAACGAGGGCGGAAATGACGTGCTCAACGGTATGCACCTTGACGGAACCCTGGGCCAGCGTCGTGGCGCGCTCGACGGTCTGCACCTTGGAGACGTGGGCGTCGATGAAGGGTTGGTCGTCCAGGTCAATGCGGCGGAATTTGATGCCGTGATCGACAGGGGCAGGCTTCAGCGTCAGCGTGACTTGCTCTCCAGTGTGGAGAGAAGTGCCGGTGACAGTGGCTGAAGAGGCTAGTGTTTGTTGTCTCGGAGCCGACATGGGTTGTAGCAAACCAGGTAGGGTTGCAAGGGGGAACCACTAACGCAAAAGGGGGGATAGTCCAGTGATTTGGCGAGGCACGAGCCAGTCTTGCTCATGCTCTTACTCTTGATCTTGCTCCCTGCCAGGCGGGTCGAACGGTGCGAAAAGAGCAAGATTAAGAGCAGGATCAAGATTAAGAGTAGGTATCGACCTGCGCCTCCACACCCCAGAATTCTCTATCGTGCATGAAAGCGACGACTTCATGCTGGTCGATAAACCGCCGCATCTCCTGGTCCACCCGTCCGTTCCGGGCAACCCGCCGACCCTGCTCGATGGCCTCGAAGCCCTCTGCATCTACGAATTGGCCAATGGCGGCCAGCTTTCTTTGATCAACCGTCTCGACCGGGAGACGAGCGGGATTGTTCTCGTCGCCAAGACCAAGGAGGCGGCCCGGGAGCTCAGTATCGCCATGGAAAAGAGGGAGTTCCGCAAATCCTATCACGCCTTGGTCTGGGGCTGGCCGGAGGCGGACGCATTCACCGTGGAGGAGCCCATTCTCCGCAAGGGAGAGCTGTTGGAGTCGCCAATCTGGGTGAAACAGATGGTTCATCCGGACGGAAAGTCCAGTGAGACGGGGTTTGAGGTCGTGAAACGCTTTGAGAAGGCTACCAGCAACGGGGATCGCTTCGCGCTGCTGCGCTGCTTCCCGAAAACGGGTCGGATGCACCAGATCCGCGTGCATGCGGCTCATGCCGGGTATTCCATCGTCGGCGACAAAATCTACGGGCCGGACGAGAACTGCTACCTCAATTTTATCGAAACTGGTTGGACCTCAGCGCTTGAGGAACAATTGCTGCTGAACCGCCAGGCGCTGCATGCGTCGGGTTTCGGCTGGAAAGACCAGGACTGGGCATGTCCCTTGCCGGCCGACATGGAGGGTTTTCTAAAAGCTTGAACTGCGGGAAACAGCACGTTCTTGCCCGGTTTTCCGCTCCAAAAAAGTCCGAAATTTATCGGGTGCAAAGCCGAAAGGCTTGATCTAGATTCCCGCCCCTCTTTTGAAGGACCCCCTTCCTGTCTGGAAAAACCGAAACTATGAACATTACTGTCGAACGCCTTCCCGAGTGCAAAGCCCGCCTTTCTGCCGAGATCCCGGCCGATACGGTGACCAATACCCGTAAGCAGATCGTGGCTGCCTATTCTGCTCAGGCCAAAGTGCCCGGTTTCCGCCCCGGTAAGATTCCCGCCAACGTGATCGAAAAGCGCTACGCCGCTGACATCGAAGGCGAACTCAAGGACCGCCTCGCACGCTCTGCCTACGGCGAAGCCCGCGAAAAGGAGAACCTCGCTATCCTCGGCATCGCCCAGGTCGAGCGCGAGCAGTTCGAAGCCGACGGATCCTATATGCTGGCTGTTGAGGTGGTGACTGAGCCCGAAGTGGAAGTTGCTGACTACAAGGAGATCGAAGTCGAAGTCCAGAAGATGGAAGTCACCGACGACATGATCGACGGTTACCTCGACAATATGCGTAAGCAGCAGGCCGTGCCGACCGATGTGGATCGCGCTGCTCAGCCTACCGACCTTGTCGTGGTCGACTACACCGGCACACTCGACGGCGAGCCTCTTGAGGAAAAGCTTGAGAAAGAAGCTGGACCGCTCGCCAAGGGTGAGAGCCACTGGGCCGACGTTCCGGAAGAGGGCGAAGAGCCCCGTGAATTCATCCCCGGTCTTTCCAAGGCGGTTGACGGTATGAGCGCCGGCGACACCAAGACGTTTGATGCTGAGTTTGCTGAAGATTTCCCGGTTGAGGCCGTTGCCGGCAAGACCGTGACCTACGAGATCAAGGTTACCCAGGTCAAAGAGCGTGAGCTCCCGACCCTTGACGATGCTCACGCCCAAGCCATGGGCGCCGAGACCCTCGAAGATCTAAAGGACAATGTGCGCGCACAGTTTGAGCAGCAGATGGCCCAGAGCCGCAACCAGATCATCGACAACCAGTTGCTGGCTCATCTCAATGACGAGATGACTTTCGATCTGCCTCAGCACATTGTGTTTAACGAAACTCAGCGCCAGGTGAACCAGATGGTTTCCCGCGGCTACGAGCAGGGCATGAGCGAAGGCGACATCGAGGAAAACCAGGAAGACCTCATGAAGAGCGCCGAAACCCAGGCGAAGAACAACGTGAAGACGATGTTCATCCTCGAAGAGATCGCTCAGAAGGAAGGCATCACCGCCTCCCAGGAAGAAGTCTCCCAGCGTGTCATGATGATGGCTCAGCAGCAGCGCCGCCCCGTCAAGAAGCTCGCCCGCGAGTTGCGCGACAACAACGGTTTCGAGAACATCCACCAGGACATCGTCATTTCCAAGACCATTGAGTTTCTCCGCTCGAATGCTAAGGTCACGGAGGTCGATGCTCCGGCTGAGGAGAAGTAAGGAATTGCTTCTCCCGGACGACTGACTTTGTTCCACATTTAAACTTTCAATAACCCACCTGCCATGTCCCTAGACGACGTACAAGAACTCTCCCCACTTCTCCCTCCCCACCTGCAGCAGCGGATCATTGATCCGGTCAAGAACGTCAGCGTGATTGAAAAGGAAGGGAACTCCATGATCCAGTTCGATCTGATCTCCCGCCTGATGAAGGACCGCATCATCTTCATCGGCGAGGGTATCAGCGACCCGCTCGCGAACTACATCATCGCCCAGATGCTTTACCTGCAGATGCAGGATCCTAACAAGGACATAAACGTATACATCAACAGCCCCGGAGGTTCTGTGACTGCCGGTCTCGCGATTTACGACACGATGCAGTTCGTGACTTGTGATGTGAATACCTACTGCATGGGTATGGCCGCCTCCATGGGAGCTGTTCTCCTTACTGCAGGAACCAAGGGCAAGCGTTATGCACTGCCGAATTCCCACATCATGATCCACCAGGTTTCCGGTGGTGCCCAGGGTACCGCGTCCGACGTGGAGCGGACCGTGGAGTTCATGTATTCCTTGAAGAAGCGCCTTAACGAGATCCTCGCTTTCCACACGGGAAAGACGGTCGAGGACATCGAGCGTGACGCTGACCGTGACAATTACATGCCCGCCGAAGAGGCGGCTGCTTACGGCCTCATTGACAAGGTGCTCGAGAAGAATCCCGGCGCCGATTCCTGATCGGTTCCAGGTTTCATTATCATTTATGGAAAAAGCCTCACCCGAACGGGTGGGGCTTTTTTGTGGAGTGATGGCGTGATGGAGAAGATCCCGGCTTGAAGAAAGATCGTGCTTAGAAGTCGGCACATTTGAGCATTCATGACGGAAAAGTTGCCGGATTTGAGACGGGAAACTCGTGGCGAACATTGCGAAAGATACGCCGTTTCCCCTCAGGATTGGGGCAAGTGGGATCCGCTGGCACTGATGCGCCACAAAAAATCGCCGTTTTTCCAGTAAGATGAGTCAGGGGGACGGATATCCCTGGAAACACTGTGAACGTGGCAGCGACATCATCTGACGACCCGGCTGAATTTGAGCAACTCCTGGAAGCCCACCAGGGGCGCCTGTTCGGTTTGATCCGTGCCCTCGCGGGGCCGGGGGCCGAGGTAGAGGACATTCTTCAGAACACCAATCGGGTGCTCTGGGAGAAGTCGGATCAATTCGAGCCGGGATCAAACTTCCGCGCCTGGGCTTTCCAGGTGGCCCGCTACCAGGTGCTTCAACATCGCGACAAGTCCCGTCGTGGCGGCGAGCAGGTCCCTTTCTCTGATGAGATTGTCGAAACGCTGGCAGAGCGGACGGAGGAAAAGGAAACCTCGATCGAACGTCGTCAGCGCCACCTTCAGCAGTGCCTTGAAAAGCTGCCCGAACGCCAGCGCGATGCGGTGGAGAGCCGTTACTTTCGGCGTGAAAGTGTGCAGGTCATTGCTGATCGAATGGGGGTGAAGCCCAATGCGGTTTCCCAGCTGCTTTTCCGCTGCCGCGACAGCCTGCTGCGCTGTATTGAATCTCAACTGGGGGATAGCTCGATTCGATCCCTCGACTAACCATGGAACACGACTTACTGGCCAAACTCCTGTCCCGCTTCGAGGCGGGTACAATTTCGGAGGGAGAACTCGACCAACTCGAGCAGCTGCTCGCTTCGGATTATGAAGCCCGGGAGCTTTATCTTGATCACGCCCAGGTCGAGGGGCTGCTTTACGGCATCGGGAAGGCGACATCGGATGAGAAGGTGGTCAGCATGCCGGCTGAAGCCGCGGTGGCTGCTGCTGAAACTGCTGACTGGCGCCGTTGGTTGGGGGTGGCTGCGGGAATTGCAGCGGCATTGATCGTTGGCGTGGCGATCACGGGGCCGAAAGACGAGGAGCTGGTGGAAGTGGTCGAAGTTCCGCGGGAACGAAAAGCCGCGAAGTCCATGACCGCCGAGGAGCGCTATGATCGCGCCGGCATGAACGGCGTCGGCGGTGCTTCTAATGTTCACCCTGAGACAGCGAGCAACGGCGAACTCGCGGTAATGGGGGGAATTGAGTTCAACCGCGACATCCGCCCGATTCTTTCCGACAAATGCTTTGCCTGTCACGGTCCTGACGAAGCGGAGCGCAAGGGCGACCTCCGTCTCGATACCGAGGAAGGTGCCTTGCGCGACCTCGGTGGGTACGCCGCCATCGTCAAAGGGGACGCGGAGGACAGTGAGTTGTTTGTCAGGATTCATGACGAGGATCCCAACTACGTCATGCCACCGCCGGAGTCCCGTCAGCTGACTTCCAAGGAGAAAAACCTTTTGAAGCGCTGGATTAACCAGGGCGCACCTTGGCAACAACATTGGGCATTTGAACCGCCGGTGAAGCGCGAATTGCCGGAGGTGACGAATGCGGACGACGCAGTCAACGCCGTGGATCATTTCGTTCTCGCGGCATTGCAGGACCGCGATCTGGAGGCTTCGCCCCTGGCGGGGAAGGAAACCCTGATTCGACGGGTCTCTCTCGATCTTACCGGTTTGCCTCCGTCGGTGGAAGAGGTGGACGCTTTTCTTGCGGACGAGTCTCCGGATGCCTATGAGAAGCTGGTCGACCGGCTGCTCCACAGTGATGCCCATGCTGAAAGAATGGCCTGGCAGTGGATGGAAGCGGCCCGCTATGCCGATACGGATGGCTATCAGAACGATGGACCGCGCACGATGTGGCGCTGGCGCGACTGGGTCATTGAAGCTTACAAGACCAACATGCCTTTTGATCAGTTTACGATCGAGCAGTTGGCCGGTGACTTGTTGCCGGACGCGACCATGGACCAAATCATTGCGACGGGTTTCAACCGAAACAATCGCTACAACTCCGAATCCGGACTAGTCCTCGAAGAGTTTTTGTTAGAGAACGCGGTCGACCGGGTCGACACGACCATGACAGTGTGGATGGGCCTGACCATGGCCTGCTCCCGTTGTCACGATCACAAGTATGATCCGCTCTCTCAGAAGGACTACTACCAGTTGATTTCTTTCTTCGACAATATCACGGAGTCAGGCCGGGCGATCAAACACGGCAACTCAGAGCCGTGGATTCACGCGCCGACCCGTGAGCAGGCAGCCAAGCTGTCCGAGATCGAGTATCGAATCGAGGATGCGCAGAAGAAGCTGGATGAATTTGAGCCGGGTGTGGCCCGCCGCCAGATGGCCTGGGAGAAGGCGAGCCCGGATCTGACGAAAGTGCTGCTGGCCGAGGGACTGACCAAGCACTTCGCCATTGGAGAGCCGATCGAAACGAACGGTAAGGAATTCGTTGAGCTGGAACCGGTGACCGGCATTGCGAGCGAAAAGCGTTTCACGATGGCGTTTCAGATGACGCCCGGTCAGGTGGATCGGGGAGCGGTGCTTTCCAATGAAGGAAAGAGCACTACGAGAAAAGGATTCTTTGTGAACTTCAAGGACGGGCACCTTCGGTTTGCCCTGGTTTCCCGGTGGATTGCCGGCGTGGGAATGCTGGAGACAGTCCGGACATTTGAGCCCGGAGAGACCGTTCATGTCACTCTGACCAATGACGGCACCCAACGAGCCCGCGGTATCTCCATCTGGATTAACGGTGAGAAAGCTGAAACCCGAGAGATTCACAACACTAACAGTAACACTGCTGGTAACAGCAATGCCCCTCTCATGGTGGGTGGCAGTACTCACGCAAAACCGTGGAAGGGAGTTGTCGGTGACCTGAGGGTCTACAGCGGTCGCACCTTCGGCGAAGAGGAGATCGTGATTCTTGCAGAACGTTCTTCCCTCGCGGAGATCCTGGCGAAGAAGGCCGAGGAGCGAACCGTGAGCGAGGCGGCCAAGCTGCGGTCTTACTTTATCGATCACGATGCGGTCGAGCAGGACCGGAAACGAGTGGCTGCTGTGAAGAAGATCGAGTCGGAGCGCGTCCGGTTTGTTGACTCACTGCCCACGTCAATGGTGATGGAGGAGGCGCCGGAACCGAAGGACACCTTCTTCCGCATCCGGGGTGAATATCACAATCGCGGCGAAGTAGTTTCGTCGGACGTCCCTGAAGTATTCTCCGGATTGGGCGAACTCCCGGCTGACCGACTTGGTTTTGCCAAGTGGCTGATGAGCGAGGAGAATCCGCTGGTGGCCCGCGTTGCGGTGAATCAGTACTGGCAAATGATCTTTGGAACCGGCCTGGTCAAGACGGCCGA
>JABSSQ010000368.1 GCA_013213905.1 Verrucomicrobiales bacterium
ATCGATTTTTCGGCGGCCTTTTTGCCAAAGGCGTAGAAAACTGCGGGAGTCACGCCGAGTCCGAGTAAGGTCGAGCTGACGAGTCCGCCAACGATGACAACGGCGACCGGGTTAAGCACTTCTTTGCCCGGTTCCCCGGCAGCGAGGACCAGTGGAATCAACGCGATACCAGCCGATAGTGCGGTCATAAGCACGGGCACGAGCCGTTCCTCAGTACCTCGCTCGACCATCTGCCGGGTGAAGCTTTCGCCTTCGTGTCGCATGAGGTGAAGGTAGTGGGAAAGCATCATGATGGTGTTGCGTGCCGCGATGCCGGAGATCGCGATAAGCCCGACGAGGGATGCGATGCTGATGGTGTCGAGAGTCCAGTGCGTCAGGAGAATGCCACCAATCATGGAGATAGGGATGTTCGTCAGGACCAGGAACACAAAGAGGGAACTCCTGAAGTAGCTGAAGAGCAGGAAGACAATCACGAGCAGGATGATGACGGACATCAAGGCGATGCGTTTCTTGGCTTCAGTCTGAGCCTGGTATTCCCCCTCGATGGACATGGTGTAGCCTTCCGGCAGTTGGATCTTTTCCTTCACCTCGCGCTCCAGCTGCTCAACCGCAGCATTGAGGTCACTGATGTTGGGGTTGATGGAAACCACAAAGCGGCGCTGCATGTCTTCACGCAGGATCGTGTTAGGACCGCTCGCCTGGCGAATGTCGGCGACGTAGCTCAGGGGGATGCGCTGGCCATTGACCGCGTCGATATAGAGTTGGTTGAGTTTCTCCGGTGACTCCCGCCACTCAACGGGCAGGCGGACGACGAGGTCGAGAACCCGTTGGCCTTCGTAAATCTCGGCGACGTTTTTTCCGCCGATGAGAGCGGCGAGCTCGTCATTGAGGTGGCCGGGATGAACGCCGTAAGCGAGGGCGCGCTTGCGGTCGACTTCGATGCGCATCTGGGGAATGGGTGCCTGTTGTTCGATGCGGGCCTCCTCCATTCCGGGGATCTCACGGGCGATGTCAGCGATTTCGGTGCCGATGCTTCGCAGCTCGTCGAGGTCAGGTCCGTAGACTTTGACCGCGACCTTGGCGGAGACGCCACTGAGCATGTGGCCAATGCGGTCGGCAAGCGGGCCACTGATCGCACTGAAGGTCCCGGGAATCCCGCGCATGGTTTTCCGGATTTCATCGAGGATCTCTTCTCGTCCTCGTTCGCCTGTGTCGTCGAACTCCACATCGAATTCGACGGTTGAGACCGGCACGACATGATCCCCTCTTTCCGCCCGCCCGGCGCGATAGCCGACAGTTTCGACTTCGGGAATCTTGAGGAGCTGGTCAACAGCGGCGTCGGCGAGTTCCGTGGTTTGCTTGAGCGAAGTTCCCGGAGCCGCCGTCGTTGCGATGACGGCGGTGGGCTCTTTGAAGGCGGGTAGGAAGTTGCCGCCCATGCCGAGGTAAACGACCACGGCAA
Source organism: Verrucomicrobiales bacterium (assembly GCA_013213905.1). Taxonomy (GTDB): domain Bacteria; phylum Verrucomicrobiota; class Verrucomicrobiia; order Verrucomicrobiales; family DEV007; genus Arctic95D-9. The sequence goes on from JABSSQ010000368.1 coordinate 1,463, forward strand.
CAGCGACCAATCCCAGGCAAAGGGCCATGACGAGGAAAGGTTGTGACAACGAGACTTTCAGCCAGGTGTGGCGGAAGAGCCCCTTAAGCCAGCGCACTGCGAAGTTGTCTTGGTGCTCCTTGCCCGGTTTCGGGTTGAGCAGGTAGGAGCTCAGAACGGGAATCACGGTGAGCGAGACAAAAAAGGAAGCCGCCATGCTGACGATGGTGGCAATGGCGATCGGAGCAAAAAGCCGCCCCTCCACGCCGCTCAAGGCGAGCAGCGGAATGAAGACGAGGATGATCAGCACGGTGGCGTAGAAAATGGACGACCTCACCTCGGCAGAAGCCAGGGCGATGACCTCGAGTTTTGGTTTGGGTTCTTTGGCGGAGGCGTTTTCCCTGAGGCGTCGAAAGACATTCTCCACATCGACGATGGCGTCATCCACCACCATACCGATGGCGACGGCGAAGCCGCCGAGGGTCATGGAGTTCACGGTGAGTCCGAAGAGGTCGAAGACGATGATGGACACTGCCAGCGACAGAGGGATGGCAGTCAGGGTGATGAAAGTGACGCGGAAGTTGAGCAGGAAGAGAAAGAGCACGACCGCGACCATGATGGCGCCGTCGAGCAGGGCTTCCTCAAGGTTGCCGATGGCGACTTCGATGAAGTCCGCCTGGCGGTAGAGCACCACCGTTTCGGCACCGGGAGGCAAAGCGGTCTGCAGTTCCTCGATCTTTTTCTCCACCGCGCGGGTCAGGCGAATGGTGTCGAAGCCGGGTGACTTGGTCACGCTGAGAAGGACGCCGGGATAGCCGACCACTTTGCCGTTCGGTCCCGGGGAGAGATGACGCGAACCCATCGCGGCATCGCCTCGCATCGGTTCGATGTCCCAGGTCACATCGGCGACATCGCCAATCCGGATGGGTCGGTCGTCCTGGTGAATCACAACGGTATCGGCAATCTCTTCGAGGTCAGTCGTCATGGCGAGATTTCGCACCATGATTTCCTGGGAGGATTCGGTGAGGAATCCACCGGTGGTGTTTTTGACGGCGTTGGCAGCGGCCAGTTCGAGTTGTTCGAAGGTGACGCCAAGAGCGAGCATCTCGTTGGGGCGTGGCTGGATCTGGAGTTGCTTGATGCCACCTCCCATGGAAAGCACCTCGGCGATTCCGGGTTCGGATCGAATGCCGGTGGCGAGGGTCCAGTCGGCGACAGTGCGAAGGTCCCGCGGTTCCGTCTGTCCGGTCGGATCAGTCAGGCCCACCAGCATGATTTCCCCCATCAGCGAAGCGACGGGTGTCATGTAGGGATTGATTCCTTCTGGCAGGTTCTCGGTGGCTCCGGTGAGCCGCTCCTGGACGAATTGCCGGGCTCGGTAGATGTCGGTGTCCCAGTCGAATTCAACGAAGATGAGGGACAGCGAGATGTCGTTGACGGTGCGAAGTCGGGTCACGCCGTTCACGCCCATGAGTGCATTTTCAAGCGGCAGGGTGACGAGCGTTTCCACCTCTTCCGGAGCAAAGCCGGGGGCTTCAGTGAGAATGGTGACCGTGGGCTTGGTCAGGTCAGGGAGAACCTCGACCGGCAGCTCGGTGACCTTCCAGATCCCGAGGCCCAAC
>JABSSQ010000369.1 GCA_013213905.1 Verrucomicrobiales bacterium
AGTGGTTGGAGTTTTCTGCGCTTCGCCGATGCGAAAAGGTGAAGCATCCTCGCCGTTCCTGCGTGGTTCGCATTGAATGGTATGGCGTAGACGGCGAGCCGGTGGAGAGCCCTCATTCGATCAACCCGGCCTACTTCGGCTCGGACAAAGACCGGGCCCGTCCTGATTTTCCGAGGGACAAGGGATTCGCCGTAGATGACTGGATCCTGGTTTCGGATCGCTATCTGGTGCCGGACGAGGCGGCCACAGCCGTGGTGCAATTACATCTGCGATGGGCTCCGGGAGGAATGGCTGAGTGGAAGGAAGTTTCCTTCGCCCCGAGTGAGGCTCCCGCCGAAAGAAAAGTGAAGCTCGCTGCGGTGCATACGCGGTTGGATCAAGCCGATCGGACACCGGAGGGAAACCGCGAAGCTTTAGCCCCGCTCATTGCCAAAGCGGCCGAGGAGGGGGCTGACCTCATTGTCCTGCCGGAATTGTTGACCTGCAAAGGCGTGGGCAGCGAATACGTTGACCTGGCTGAATCCATCCCCGGTCCGTCGACCGATTATTTTGGGGGACTGGCGAAGCAACATGATTGCTATATCGTTGCAGGCCTTGTCGAACGAGACGGACCGCTCGCCTACAATGTAGCTGTTTTGATAGGGCCGTTTGGCGAGGTTGTTGGCAAGTATCGGAAGGTTACCTTGCCGCGCGAGGAAATTGCCAAGGGGATTGCGCCGGGTGATGAATACCCCGTCTTCAAAACCCGCTTTGGTACGATCGGCATGATGGTCTGCTACGATGTATTTTTCCCTGAAGTGGCGAGGAACCTGGCCATGAAAGGAGCCGAGGTGATTGCCTTGCCAATCTGGGGCGGAAATCCGAGGCTCGCTGCGGCGAGATGCGCGGAGAATGGAGTCTACCTCGTTACGTCCACCTATACGGATCATGAGGCCAACTGGATGAAGACGGCCATCTGGGACCGGGAAGGGGATTGGCTGACTTATGCCCGGGAATGGGATTCGGTGGTGGTGCACGAAGTGGATTTGAACAAGCCGACCATCTGGGGTGGGCTCGGAGATTTCCAGGCGCGAATAGCGCGGGAGGCACCGGTGCATATCGAAGAGTGATTTGTTACGGTGACAAAGTGTTGCCTTGCCTCCTGATAATGGGGGAAGATGTTTGTGCAGTCGCTAGGATAGATGAAACAGGAGTCACCCTCGCAAGTTGTCAGGATCGCCAAGCTGATTGCCCGGGCGGTACGCCGTTGGGGGCAGCATGACGGCACCGGGCTGGCGGCGTCGGTCTCATTCTATGCGCTGTTTGCGATGGCGCCATTGCTCGTGTTCGGCGTGGTGGTCACTTCGCGAACCATCGGGCCTGACAAAGCGCAGGACGCGGCCGTTGAATGGCTGGCGGACATGATTCCTGTCAGTGCGGCTGAATCTCTTGTTTCGGTAGTCCACGTGAAGTTGCTTGCCGACGGTCCCTGGTGGTCAAATGTCGTTTCGGCGCTTGTCCTGGTCTGGGCGGCTTCGTCGATATTCGTGAGGCTGCTCGTTGGAACGAGAGTGATGTTCAATCAAAAGGGCGAGACCCCAAAGGCAGTTTTTTACAAGAACCTGATTGGTCGTTGTGTAGCGCTCGGCTCTGCGATTTTGGCCGGTCTGATTATTTGTCTGATCTTCATTGTCCCGACCGTGGCAGCACCCTGGATGAGAGAGTGGCATCTCGGAGGAAAAACGCTGGCCGGGATTTCGAATGCCGTCCTCTTGTCTATCGGCGGTTATGTCTTGTTGCGTTTTGTGCCCAGTCCGGCGCCGAGGAAACGAGCGCTCTTCGCAGCAACCCTGTTTTTCCTGGCAGCGTTTATGATAGGGCGGACCCTTTTCCAGACATATATCACGCACAGTGTGATTGCTTCAGCCTACGGAGTGGCCAGTTCAGTAGTGATTTTTCTCGTTTGGATCTACTATATGTCATGCGGTTATTTCATCGGAGCAGCCCTCTGTGCAGAGATTGCGGAAGAGGTTCCGAGAGAGCCAAAGGAGAAGAAAAAGACGAGCTGATTTTCCTTTCGAAATCCCGTGCCTTTCAGAGAATCTGAACGTAGTCTCCACTCCATGGTTTCCTATTTCCTGCTTCGATACCTGCACTTCATTGCGATTTTCGTACTCGTGGCCTGCGTCTTGATCCAGCACCTGGCGCTGCGACCGGTGGTGCCGCGCGAAACGATCGTCCGGATGAGAAAGATCAACATTATCTTCGCGATCTTTGCCCTCGTGGTTCTCGTGACCGGCTTGGGGCAGTGGTTCTATGGAGTGAAGCCATCACAGTTTTTTACGGCCAACGGAATGATGCATACGAAGGTCCTGCTTTTCTTCATCGTGGGCGGACTGTCTGTGGTTCCCACGATTTTCCTGAAAAAGAATGAAAAGGGCGATCCGGGTGAGGAAGTGGAGGTGCCCAAGAAGGTCGTGATGTGTTTGCGGCTGGAGCTGCTGCTCCTTTTCCTCATTCCGCTGCTCGCGACACTGCTTTCCTATGGCATCGGGCTCAAGCAGGCGGCTTAGGAGGTCAAACTGGGCTGAAAGGCGTGAAGGGCTGGTTTAACCAGCCCTTTTTTGTAGTCAGCCGCAATCTCCTGATTATTCAGTTGTCATAAACTCTGAATAATGAAGCTGTTTTAA
>JABSSQ010000037.1 GCA_013213905.1 Verrucomicrobiales bacterium
CGCAAGCTTAGCTGTCCCGTTCTGGCGTTCTTTGGCGGCCGCGAGGAATACGCCGTGCTGTCCGTGGCCCGGATGGGGCAGTTGCTGGCGGAGCGATCGAATGCTTCACCCTCGACGGTGAGCCGGTCTGGCGACAGGAATTTCTCAGCGTCGGTCGTACCCTGCCATTCATCCACGACGGCAAAGTGGTCTTTACGAGACAGCAGTATCCGCCTGAACCATCAGGAAAATTCCCTCACAAATACAAAGACTCGCCCAGGGAAATGTGGACCCAGTTCCAGGCTCTCGACCTCAAGACCGGCCAAGTGGCCTGGACGACGGAATGCGGAGTCAATATCGGCATGGCCATGTTGCCGCAGAAACTGAGTGACGGACGCGATGTCATCGTGACGGGGCGAGGTGGTGGTCACGGTCCTCCCGAGAAGCCGCTCGGCATTTCACTCGTCGATCTCAAGGATGGCTCCACTCTCTGGACCCTGCCGCTCGCCAACTTCAATGCCACTCAGACCTTCGGCATTCGCAACGACCAGGTCCATTTTTTCTACGGAACCAATCACCTCTCGGTTGACTGTCTCAGCGGCAAGATCGTGAAAGAAGTTTCCATCTCTGAGAATATTCCGACCCGACTCTGGAACAACGGTGAGCGAATCACCTCAATCGAGACACCCGGGAAAAGCGGAAAGGGCCGCAACATCACCCAGACGTCCAATCTGCTGGTGGGACCGTGGAACTACTTCCGTCATTACAAGAAACCCTGGCTCGGCCGCGTCAACGTCGACACCGGCACGGTTGAATACCTTGAGATGCCTCTTCAATTGTCCCGGGCCCCCGGGAAGAAAGATGTCCTGCTCTGGCACGATCCCGATGCCGAGGGCAAGATGGAGGCCCAGACCATCGTGCCGAACGAAATGAAAAACTCCCGCGGCCTCGTTGTCTTTGATGACAAGCGTTCCACCGGAAACGGCTGGGGACATATTGGATCTCCTTCTCCCTCGGTTGCCGGCAAACATCTCTATATCCCCACCATGACCGGCACCGTCTACGTCATCGACTGGAATGCTGAGACTCTGGACGAAAATACCGTGGTCGCCATCAACGATCTCGGTCTTGCCGGAAAGTCCTACCAGCGTGGCTCCCTGTCCTTTGCCAATGGAAAAATCTTCGCCCACACGATTCAGGAGTTGATCTGCTTCGGCAAATAGTATTAGCCATATAGCTGGTAGCTCATTAGCCATTTAGCACCTTTTACAGACCACCAATTACCCTTCTCATGAGAACGATCCTCTGCCTTCTAATCTCCCTCCTTACCGCCGCCACTCAGGCCTCCGAAAAGACCAATGTCATCTACATCCTCGCGGATGACCTTGGCTATGGCGACCTCTCCTGCTATGGCCAGGAAAAGCTCTCCACCCCCAACATTGACCGCCTCGCGACCGAGGGCCTCAAGTTCACCAACCACTACTCCGGCAACACCGTCTGCACGCCTTCCCGCGCCGTACTCATGACCGGGATGCATTCCGGGCGCTGTTATGTCCGTGGCAACCTCAAGAGTGAGAACGGCGCCGCCCTCAAACCTGAGTGGACCGTTCTGCCCGAAGTCTTCAAAGCCGCCGGCTACGCCACGGGAGGTTTCGGCAAATGGGGGCTCGGTCACACCAATGCCGAAGGCGCCGCCAACCCGCTCAGCCACGGTTTCGATACCTACGCCGGCTGGAAGAGCCAGATGATTGCTCACACCTACTACCCGTCTTCCTGGGTCGTCGACGGAGAAGAACTTCCGCTCGACGGCGAGACCTACGTGCACGACCTCATCATGCAGAAGGCTTTCGACTTCATCAAAGAGAACGGAGAAGCCGGCAATCCTTTCTTCTGCTACATCCCCACCGGCGTTCCGCACGCCGCGATGCAGGCCCCCGAAGAGCTCCACGAAAAGTGGCGCAAAAAGTTCCCCGAGTTCGACAACAAGATCGGCAAATACGGTGCCGGTCCTGACGAAGAATGTCCCGACGTCATTAACCCCATCGCCGGCTACGCCGCCATGATGGAAAACCTCGACAACCAGATCGGACACATCCTCGACATGCTCAAAGAAATGGGCATCGATGACAACACACTCGTCATGTTCTCCAGCGACAACGGGGCACACAAGGAAGGCGGCCACGATCCCACCTTCTGGAATTCCACCGGCTCCCTTCGCGGTCACAAGCGCGACATGCATGAAGGCGGTATTCGCACCCCAATGCTGGCCCGCTGGCCTGGCACCATCGAAGCCGGCACCACCACCAATCACCTCAGCTGCTTCCAGGACATCCTGCCAACCGTTGCCGAGATCGTGGGTCAGCCTGCTCCCGAAGACATCGACGGCGTTTCCTTCCTCGCCACCCTGACCGGCGAAGGCAAGCAGACGCCCCATGACTACCTCTACTGGGAATTCTGCAAAGGCGAAAACCAGGACATCTTCTCCCAGGCCGTTCGCCAGGGTAAGTGGAAAGCCTACGTGCAGGCCAAGAAGCCGATCGAACTCTACGATCTGGAAAAGGACCCCTACGAAGAGAACGATCTCGCCGCTTCCATGCCCGAGAAGGTCGAAGAGATGAAAAAGATCATCGCCGACGCGCACCACCCGCTTCCAACGCAGAAGAAAAACTAACATTCACACTATCTCATGGAGGGTCGCGGTCCCCCGCGACCGTCAGCGTATCCAACCGCCGCTGGCTCTTTCCCAAACAACACGGGCACGGGAGACCGTGCCCCTCCACCACTTGCCATGCACCCTCTTCGTCTTCTTCTTTCGCTTCTCTGCCTCCCGTCGCTGCTCGTTACGGCCACCGCCTCAGACAGCCGAAGCGAAGCGGAGTCAGCCGGAGGCAAACCCAACATCGTCGTCTTCCTTGTCGACGACATGGGCTTGATGGACACCTCCGTACCATTCCTCACCGACGAGGACGGCAATCCGGAGGTCCACCCGCTCAACGAACTCTACCGCACCCCCGGCATGGAGCGCCTCGCTGCCACGGGAACGCGCTTCAGCCAGTTCTACGCCATGAGCGTGTGCTCTCCGACCCGGGCGTCGATCATGAACGGCCAGACTTCGGCTCGTCACACCACGACGCAGTTCATCAAGCCGGAAAGCAAAAACACCGGCAACATGGGGCCAGCCGACTGGAAGTGGCGGGGCTTTGACGAAGGCGATGTCACTCTCCCCGCCCTGCTTCGCGAGGCCGGTTACCGTACCATTCACGCGGGCAAAGCCCACTTCGGACCCAACGATTCTTTTGCCAGCGATCCCACCAACCTGGGCTTCGACATCAACATCGGCGGCTGCGCCTACGGCCAGCCGGGCAGCTACTACGGCACCGATCATTTCGGCTGGGCCAAGAAAGGCCGTGAAAAGCGGGCCGTTCCCGGTCTCGAGAAATATCACGGCGAGGACATCTTCCTGACAGAAGCCCTCACCCTCGAAATCAACGAGGCAATCACCGGGGCCGTGAAAGAGGAGAAACCTTTCTTCGCCTACATGTCTCACTACGCGGTGCACACGCCGTTCCAGAGTGACGAGCGTTTCGCGGGCAACTACAGCGACGTCGGCAAGAAGAGCCTGGCCGCCTATGCCACTCTCATCGAAGGGATGGACAAGTCACTCAACGATATGCTCGATCACCTCGAAGAACTCGGCGTGGCGGAGAACACCCTCGTTATGTTCCTCGGCGACAACGGCAGCGATGCGCCTGCCGGTGGCACTCACGATATCGCGAGTTCCGCACCGCTCCGCGCCAAGAAAGGCACTCACTACGAAGGCGGTATGCGGGTGCCGTTTATCGCC
>JABSSQ010000370.1 GCA_013213905.1 Verrucomicrobiales bacterium
CAGCAATCCCACTTGTGCAAGGGATCAATTCTCACAAGATATTTCAGCATCCTGAGCTAACTTCATTCAACAATACGACGTATGTGGCGATCCCTGAAAAAGACCCTGGCAACGCTTGTCCCCGCGCTTTTGCTTTTTCTCTTCATCGCGGTCATGATCTGCTTCCTCAATCGGTGGGACTCCATGGTCACGATCACCCTGATTCCCGTCTGGGCCTGGGCGGCATTCGGGATGACCCTCTCCCTTCTTTCCTGGATCTGTTTTCGGGGATCGTTCGCTGCGGTTGTCTTCTCCATCTGGTTGGCCAGCGGACTTATCCTTTCTGAAGAACCACGCTCCCTGATCCGGGAGCTCTTTTTGCCTCCGGCCAGCAGCCTGCCCGAAGAATTGAGAACGCTTCGGGTGGTCAATATTAACGCAGAAGGCATGGAGGAGAATCTTCGCATCAGCGCCGTTCTCAAACCCGATATCGTCATCATCCAGCAGGCACCTGAAGGCGATGTCCTCGAAAAATTCGCGAACGACCTGTTTGGAGACGAGCACATGGTTGTCACCAACCGGAGCAATGCGTTCATCGCCCGCGGAGAAATGGTCAACACGCTCGGCGAAACTGACAGCGCCACCCTCCACGTCCGCATGCTCACCCCCGATGGCTTCCTCGTCGATATCACCAACCTGGATCTCGAACCCTACCTTCCCAGCCCGCAACTTTGGAAAAAGGAAGTCTGGCAGCGTTTGACGACGACTCGAGTCGAAAACCGGAGACTGCTGCGCCACTACCTCGGCGAGAACCAACTCACCAGCGGTAAGATCGGCCGCATCGTCAGCGGCGGGTTTGGAACGCCGCCCGGGGACGATGTATTCCGCCCGCTCGAAAGTGCTCAATTGACTGACGCGTTTGGAAAAGCCGGGACCGGTTGGGGCAACACTTACCCTGCTGACTATCCACTGGTCCGACTGGATCAAATCTGGGCTTCAGCAAATCTCCGACCACTCCGCGCGTTCACCTCAGTCAATCCCGGGTCGACTCACCGCATCGTCGTGGCAGATTTTGCTATCAATCTGCCGGAAAACTAACCAGGCAGAAGAAAAACGCTTCCTGCACGAGAAAGCGATTACGAGCAGAGCTTTCGAGAAGCGTCTTCGAAACAATCGTTGTTTCTATCGCGCTGATCAGAACTTGATCGCCACTCCGAGCTGTGGACCGGAGAATGCCATGTTCATGTTCAGATTGCCCTGAGTCACATCGTATTCAAGATGGCGGTAACCAAGGAAAACGGTGGTGCTGTCGTTGACAACATAACCGACGTTCACGGCAGCCTGCCAAGTCAGGTCGGAATCTCCGCCGCCGATATCACCATAACCGCGAAGCAACCAGCGATCGGAGAAATCATAGCCGAAACGAAGCGCACCGACTCCATCCCAAATATGACTCACAGATGTGGCGTTCGCGTAAGGGGGGAGACCGGTTAGCCGCTGGAGGACCGGACGGCTCCCGAGCGCCGCACTGTGAGCGGAGATTTCACTTGAAAGGTACATAAAACGAACCCCACCACCGATTTCGAGAAAGAAATCTTCTGTTTCAAAGATGCGATAAGTTCCAATGCCATTCCAGATGAACATGTCCATCTCCAGATCAATCTGATTGTACAGGCCATTTAACCCGGCTCCTCCGGGAGAGAGGCCGGCGTAGGTGAAATCGTTGTAGATCGAGAATCTTCCCTTCTTGGCGGCTGTGGCAATGAAGGCGGCAAAATCGAGATTGCTCAGAAGGTCACCGAAGTCCATTTCGAAACCAGCGGTGAGGTTGCCAACAGCAATGGAACCGTCCAAGGCTGTCATGAAACCGTAGGGAACGGCTCCAAAATCCCAGGTCTCCGGGGTGGATTCGACAGGCGTCTTCGGATCAGGAGCGCCCCAGTCACCGGCGTGCGCGACCGGAGTAAAAACGCTGATAGAAGTCGCCGCGACGATGGCGAGAGTGCAACGGGCGGCTTTCATATCTAAAGGCTTACTTGTTCGAACAGGATAAATCAAACCTGAATCAAAGGGTTCGAAATCAAATTCCGGCGACGAGGTCACTGAAATCCAGGTCTTCCCCGCCTCACCAGAGTGGAGAATTTCGAAGGATCATCCGCACGATTAGCCGCTTCATTGATCAGGACCCGCGGTCTCAATTCAACAAATGACAATCCTGCCGTCTCTATCGCCCCTTTCTCGAAAAGGTATTGGTCCAAATAACCGTTGACCAGCATCCGCCAGTCAAACTTGGCGCGCATCTCGGACGGTGTCTGCGCTCTCAAACTCGTGGTGCAGTTGGAAGTCAGGACATTGTAGAATCGGGGTTTATCCTTCAGCTCATTCTGAGTCTGAATGCTCTCCATTAAGGTTTCCTCAACCCGCTCCCGGGAGGTTCTGAATCGATAGAGGTAGACTGGTTCATTTCGCACCCTCGTCCGAACGCCGATAAAGTCGGATTCCTCCCCGAAGATGTATTGAAGTTCGAACATCTTATAGAGACCACCCAGGGCGGAGAAACTCTCGTGCACCTCCCTGCGAGTCTCTACGGAAAGACAGACGTTTCCCTCATCTCCGAAATCGAAAGAAATGATGGGATGAGCCAACAGGTCGCCGCCAAAGGCATCAAAAAACAGGTCCGCCCCTTTAAGATTCGAAAGATGAAATGTTCGGCTTTCCCATTTTGGAATCTCCTCGCCATCGACATAGGCAAAGTGCCGGTAATTGTGAAACGTAACCTTGTCACCTTCGACTTCTGCCCATCCGGTCTCCCCAAATTCCGGTTTCCAATCTCGGTCGTTCGAGGGACAAATGATCAACCATGGGATCGCCACGAGGCAAATTGCCGCCGCAAACCCTCCCCATTTCAACCGCCGATCCATCGGAACCAGCCAAATCACAACAATCAAAACCAACCACGCAATACCGAGAATCAAGTTCCCGACGCTCGCCTGTCCCAGCGGTCCATCAAAGTAGATTGCCCCGAACCAGTAGAGGACAAACAAACTCAGCACGAGGCAAACCAGCACCCGAAGCGAATTAAACAGGATCCGCAAAGCCGATGTTCTTTGTTTCCTGCCGGTAGTTTCCTTAGAATTCATTTGCTGAATCAATCGGGCGCTAAAGCTGACCTCTTTCCTGCATTTCCTGCAATATTTTGCGGAGTTTTTCAATTGCTGGAGCCGACTGCTCGTAGACCGATTCCACTTGATCAAAATCCAGCGTCCCGATGTCCCTGAGTTCAGGCCTGACATAGATCGTTGGCGGATCCTCATTGAGCCGATCTTCGGTGTTCCTCTCGATCAGCGTATCGAACATACCGAGAACCGCCGTGACCAGGTTCGGAGGCTCGGTCTCGTCCACTTTCCTCACCGGCAGAACATCAATGGCGATAACAATGTCGCAATCATCCTGAAGGACTCCATAGGGGAGATTGTCCGCCATTCCCCCGTCCACCAAGACACGGCCATCGTGAACCACGGGCTCAAACACCCCTGGAATCGCCATGCTCGCCTTGACGGCCAATTTGAGATCGCCCGTTCCGATAACCACCTTCTCGTCCCGGTAGTAGTCCGTGGCTACGACATCGAGAGGAATCTCGAGGTCTGAAAAGTCTTCGACCTCTAGCCCTTCGAACAGCAGGCTCAGAAAACCATCGGCAGAAAGAATCGCCTTGCGCCCCTTGGAGAAGCGGAAAAATTTGAACCAGTGACTCAGTTTGTCTTTCTTCTCCCAGACATCTTTAGGCTTGTCGGACTTTAATATTGTTAGCCCCTGAACGCATTGCCGAATTTTCTCACCGCTGACTCCAGCCGCATACATCGAACCGATGATGGCACCCATACTGGTTCCGGCAATACGGTCCGGTCGAATGCCGAGTTCATCGAGCATTTCGAGGGCAGGCACATGTGCCAGCCCCCTGACACCACCACCACCAAGAGCCAGCCCCAACTTCATTGTCCGGAAAATCCGGTAAGATATG
>JABSSQ010000371.1 GCA_013213905.1 Verrucomicrobiales bacterium
GACGAGTCGGATTCAGGAAATTGTGTCACGGTATGCAGTAGCGTTCATCAGCCCTTCCACTTCAGCGGAATCGGCCAGCTTGACCTTAAACATCCATCCCCCCCCGTAGGGATCCTCGTTAACAGGCTCGGGTGCCTCGGCGAGTGCCTCATTGACTTCAACTATTTCACCGCTGACGGGAGCGTAGATGTCGTTGGCAGCCTTTACAGATTCGATAACCGCGATGGCCTCCCCTTTGCTGATCACTCGGCCCACTTCGGGAAGCTCGAGATAGACAACATCAGTAAGCTCCGCTTGGGCATGATCACTAATGCCTACTGTTGCGGATTCTGGCGAAGACGGGTCGACCCATTCGTGAGAGTCGGAGAAATAGAGATGGTCGGGAACATTCATTGGCGATCACATCAACAATACGAAATCTACGGATCTGACAAATAAGTTTTCCCTAAATAAATGGTTTTTTCACGACGACAGCAGGAAAGGTTCGCTCTCGCACCGCGACAGACACCTCTGTTCCAGGACGGCACAGCTCAACACTAAGATAAGCCAATCCAATTCCTTTTCCCAGTGATGGAGACAGCGAACCACTGGTCAGCTCGCCAAGCACAACTTCTCCTTCAGCGTCACGAACCTCGTACCCATGCCGAATCGGCGGGGCTTTTCCAGTCATCGAGATCGGCGCAAGTTTTCGGCTCAAGCCATTTTCCTTTTGCTGAACCAGCACATCACGCCCCACAAAATCGCTGCCCTTGTCGAGTTTAACGAAAAATCCAAGTCCGGCCTCCAGAGGAGTGTGAGTCTCATCCAGGTCGGAGCCGTTGAGAGGATAACACTTTTCCAACCTTAACGTATCACGCGCTCCTAACCCTGTGGGTGTGACTCCCTCACCGATAAAACGATCGAACCAGCTCGAAATAACCTCAACCGGAGCAAAGAGCTCAAACCCGTCTTCCCCGGTGTATCCGGTTCGACAGACAATCACACCGCCCTCGAATTCGGCAATCCCGTTCCGTTCCGGCAAATTCATGCCAGGCTCCATTCGATTCCACGCACCTATCACCTCCGGCCCTTGTACGGCCACCGCACCGAACTCAGAACTTCGGTCAGTTAATCGGCACTCTTCCGGCAATTTGCCAACCAACCACTCTCTGTCCTCTTCGATCTTTGCAGCATTGACGACCAGAAAAAATCGATCCGCGGACATTCGATAGATAATCAAATCATCGATGACACCTCCTTCCGGATTGAGCATCAACGTGTACTGCCCTTCTCCATCAGCCAGTGCAGATACGTCATTGGTCAGCAACCCGTTCAGCGCATCAGCAGCGCCTGATCCGGCCACTTCGAATTCACCCATATGGGAGATATCGAAAATCCCCCCACTCTCGCGAACTGCCTTATGCTCTGCTACGATACCAGAATACTGGATAGGCATGTTCCATCCGGCAAAGGGAGCCATGCGGGCTCCGAGTTCAATGTGCTGTTCATGGAGCGAAGACAGTGTCATCTATTTGACCTTCAACTGGCACGCCCGGAAGTCAACGCCGCGCGTAAATCAGATTGTCATATTATTCTCTGTGAAGTTGCCATTTGAATTCCTGAAAATCATCACCACCTTCTCCAGAATGATTCACGACACCGGCAACCGTATTCTCGACCGCCTCGAACCAGTGCTAGGCCGAATGGCCTTGCCTCAGATCCTTCGCTGGATCGCCGGATTTCAGGCGATGTCGTGGGGACTTAGCCTTTTTTCTCCGGAATACCTCGCCCTGATCAACTTTGATCGTGAAGCCATTCTCGCCGGCCAGGTGTGGCGACTTTTCTCATGGGTTCTACTACCAGTCGTACCTGGCAGTGGAGGAATGGCCATCTTCCTGGTCCTGATTGCACTTCTCTTTATGTTCTTTATCAGTGATAGCCTCGAAGGTCACTGGGGCTCTTACCGCCTGAATGTCTTTGTAATCAGCACCATTGTTCTCCTCGCCGCCGCAGGATTCCTTCCCATACATCCACTTACGCTTACGATCCTCAACATCACTTTCTATTCAGCGGTGTTCCTGGCCTTCGCCTCATTATTTCCCAACCATATCATTCACCTGATGATGGTCATCCCGATCAAAGCCAAATGGCTCGGCTGGGCAAATATTCTCCTTCTCCTCGCTACGGTACTTCGAAGCGATTTCTGGGTAGCCCTTGCCGTTCTCGTTGGCATGTCGCCCTACCTGCTCACATTTGTTCCTGCCTTCGTAGCGGGAGCCAAGCAAAGCAGTGAAGCCGCTGTGAGGAGGCACAAATTCCAAAAATCAACCAGTCCGGAAGGCGAC
>JABSSQ010000372.1 GCA_013213905.1 Verrucomicrobiales bacterium
AGGCGTCTGAGTCGGTGTCCTCTCCGGATGAAGATGAGTCGAGGTAAACGAACCCGGGAAGGTGCCGGAGTTCGCCTGCCAGCCGCGACGGGGACGGAAGATCCAGCCCGTGCCTCGGAGTTGTGGATTGACTCGCCATATTGGTGCGTGACCGGAGCAAGAAGCCTCAGGTTCGCAGGCAACTCCAGTGAAAAGTTGCCGTCGCGATGATCATTCGTTTTCGAGCATGACCGTTCCGTTGGTGTAACCCCTCGCAGTTTTCCCGTCAGCGGCCAGCGGGTATTTGAGCAACAGAGAGCGAGGATCGTCGCTGGCATTGTTCCCGGGGTAATAGACTACCGGCTGATCCGGATCTTCCATCGCGTGGAAGAAATGCTGATCGATATAGTCCGGGTGCAGGACTTCAAGAGATGAGGGGAATTCCCCGTTGTGATCTTCAGCATAGACGCGGCACGCCAGTATCAATTGCTTGATACGATTGACTTGCATTCCCGCCCTCGCTTTCTCGTCGATGAGGTTGCACCCGTGTCTCAACGAGAGACCGATAATGGCGATGCCTGCGATCGCCAGCAACGAGAACACGAAACCGAAGCGTTTCGGTTTCGTTGAACTGGAATCGCTCATGCGGATTACCGCGTGGAGGGTCGCGCTCCTGCGCGACCGTGTCTGCGGTCCTTCAAATCACACCGCGGCAATAACGCGATCCAGCAGCGTTTTCGTCGCCTTGATGCCTTCGACTTCACCGAGCTTTTTGCCCTCGTATTCGATGCCGATGTAACCTTTGTAGCCGGCATCGCGGACGATTTGCATCATGCGCTCGAAGTCGGTGTGAATCTCGTTGCCGTTCTCGTCGAAGTCATGAGCCTTGGCGGATACGCCTTTGGCAAAGGGCATCAGTTCCTCAACCCCTTTGTAGCGGTCGTAGCCGAGGCCAACGCTGTCTTCGCTGTAGGCAGGATCACCTTCATAGGGAGCCTTGTCGGCGGTATATTTTTCCGCGTTACCGCGATTCTTGGCGACGTAGAAATTACCGTAGTCGGGAAGGGAGCCGCAGTTTTCCAT
Source organism: Verrucomicrobiales bacterium (assembly GCA_013213905.1). Taxonomy (GTDB): domain Bacteria; phylum Verrucomicrobiota; class Verrucomicrobiia; order Verrucomicrobiales; family DEV007; genus Arctic95D-9. Next base: position 1,063 of record JABSSQ010000372.1, read on the forward strand.
GCCGACCGTGCTGAGCACATTGGCGAGCCAGCTGCCGTTGGAGGAAAGTCCACCGTGATTCTCGACGATCACGTTGAGTCCCATGGGAGCGGCGTGTTCGGAAAGTCGCTTGAGGCCATCGACGCAAAGGTCAGCCTGCTTCTCCGGGTTGAGTTTGCCGTCGGAGGCGGCGTTCACGCGGATGCTGTGACAGCCGAGAAACTTGGCAGCGTCGAGCCAGGCGTAGTGCCCTTCGACGGCGGCGGTGCGCTTGGCAGTATCGGGATCACCCAGCCTGCCGACGCGGTCGCACATGATGAGAACCGGGGTGACGCCGTTGTCGTCGCAGCGTTTCTTGAGATCCTGCATGTAATCACCACTCGCCCCTCCCTTAGGCTGAATGCCCAGCGTTTCGTGAGGCTCGCTGAGGAAAGAGTTCACAAACTCGACAGCATCAATGCCGAAGGTGTCCTTGGTGTATTTTGGAAAGTCGAGATTGTCGAGTTCTCCGGCCTTGAGGGCCACATGAAGAGACCACTGGGCCAGCGAGATTTTGAAATCGGGCTCCACAGGTGCTGGAGCTGAGGTTTCTTCCGAACCTGACGGACTGTCTCCGCAGGCGGATAGAAGGCCTCCAGTTGAGAGTGCGGCAGTCGTGGTAGTGATGAATCGGCGACGATTGAAGCTCATGCCGCGAAGCTAGCAGGGTTAGTTGAGGGACTCAACCCTGTTTGGGAGGTCCCTGAACAGGCCACCCGAAACCTTAATCTTACTCCTACTCTTAATCTTACTCCCGGGTCGACCGGACAGAGCAGGATTAGGATTAAGAGTAGGAGGGCTCCTGAAGTCGCCGCGCCAGTCCCGTGAACCGTCGCGAACTCTTTTCATTTCTCACAGCCATCTCGAGGGCTCTTTTTTCTCCTACCAGAATCACCAGTTTTCGTCCGCGGGTGATTCCGGTGTAGAGCAGGTTGCGCTGCAAAAGCACGAACTGCTGACCTGCCAACGGGATCACCACCGCCGGAAACTCGCTGCCCTGGGATTTATGAATCGTGATAGCATAGGCGTGTTGCAATTCGTCGAGTTCACCGGGCTCGTAGTTCACCCGCTGATTGCCGTCGAAGGCGACAACGACGTGAGAAGGTTCCGTGGTGATCTCGGCGATATGGCCGATGTCTCCGTTGAAGACTTCCTTTTCGTAGTTGTTCCGGGTCTGGATAACCTTGTCGCCGGTGCGGAAGATGGAACCGAAGCGTTCGATCTCGAATTTGAGCTCGGCAGGCGGATTGAGGGTCTCCTGGAGCAGCGCGTTCAGTTCGGCGGTGCCAAGAGACTGACGATTCATTGGAGTGAGCACCTGGATGTCGTCCCGGGAATCGAGGTTGAAGCCCTTCGGAATACGCTCTTTCACGAGATGCTGCAGCGTTTCGCGAATGGCATCGGGGTTGCCGCGTTCGATGAAAAAGAAATCGGCATCGGCGGTATTGTCGAGCGGGGGGATCGTTCCCTCATTCACATCGTGGGCCGCTTCGACGATGCGACTGGTTTCGCTTTGACGGTAGATGCGAGTCAGTCGGGCCACGGGGGCGACTCCGCTGTCGATGATGTCTCGCAGAACGCTGCCCGGACCGACGGAGGGAAGTTGGTCGACATCACCTACGAGAAGGACATGCCCGTTCTCGGGGATGGCGTCGAGCAGCCTTGCCATGAGCTCGACATCGACCATGGAGGCTTCGTCGATGACGAAGAAATCACCCGCGAGCGGCTTCTGCTGGTTGCGGGTGAATCCGACTTCGGGCTGATACTCGAGGGCGCGGTGAATGGTGAGCGCTTCGCGACCGGTCGACTCGTGGAGCCGCTTGGCGGCGCGGCCGGTGGGGGCGCAGAGGACCGGCTCGACCTTCTTGGCTGCGAGGATTTCGAGGACCGCATTGAGGATGGTGGTTTTCCCGACGCCGGGACCACCAGTGATGACGGAGAAACGATGCCGGGTTGCCTGGATCACAGTTTCGGCCTGTTCCTCGCTGAGCTGAAGCTGGTGATGGCGTTCAAACCAGGCAATGGCCTGTTCGGACTGGACTTCGGGAAGGGTGACCTCGCGCGCCATCAACTGGTGAAGGCGCTCGGCCACTTCTGTTTCGGCCGTGTGAAGTTCGGTGGTGAAGACCAATGGCTCGCTGTCGGTGTCTTCGATAATAATCCTCGCCCCGAGGATGAGCTCGCCGAGGGCCCGGTCGACGGCCTCCGTGGTGGTTTCGAGAATGTTGACCGCTTCCTCGACCAGCTTGTTGCGAGGGAGGGCGCAGTGGCCCTGGCGGGCGCCCTGCTCGAGGACGTAGAGCAAGCCGGCGGAGATTCGTTGCGGGGAATCATCAGCCTGGCCCATTTGTCGGGCGATCTGGTCCGCCGTCTTGAATCCGACTCCGGGGATCTCTCTCGCGAGGCGGTAGGGGTCGGCGCGGAGCACATTGGTGGCTTCCTCCCCGTAGGTTTTGAAGAGGCGAAGCGCGCGGGCCGTGGAGAGGCCGTGCTCGTGAAGGAAAATCATGATGTCGCGAACGGACTTCTGCCGTTTCCACGAGTCCTTGATGCGGGCGCGTCGGGCTTTACCGATGCCGCTGACTTCCTCGAGTTTTTTCGATTCCTCCTCGATGACCCGGAAGGTTTCGGTGCCGAATTTCTCGACAATTCGTTTGGCGTAGGTCTTGCCAATCCCGTCGATCAGTCCGCTGGCGAGAAAGCGGCGGATACCATCCGTGGAGTTGGGTGCGACGGCGAGAATGTGCTGTGCCTGGAACTGCCGTCCGAAACGGCGGTCGTCTTTCCAGTCGCCCCGGGCCCGGATTTGTTCCCCTTCAATGACCGCCGGAAGGCTCCCCAGCACTGTCACCGTGCCGTTTTGGGCCGTTTCCACCTGCATGATGGTGTAGCCGTTCTCCTCGTTATGAAAAACGATAGAATGCACCGATCCTTCTATTTCCAGGGCCTCCGGGGGCCCGTTTTGGGGGTGCGAACTCATGAAATGGGGAAAAACGGGGGGCTCGAGAGAGGCAATTCTCGCCCTTTACAAGCCTTTACCTGTGTCGCATATTCGCCGCCCCATGGCAATTCTCTCGATTTTGTTAACCGTGATCATCATCGCCGTCAGTATTCTGATGGTGCTGGTGGTGTTGCTTCAGCGTCCCAAGCAGGAGGGCCTCGGTGCCGCCTTCGGTGGTAGCACGCTCGATTCTGCTCTCGGTGCTCATACCACGGATATTCTCCAGAAGATCACGACCTGGCTCGGAATCATCTTTTTCGTTTCCGCGATTGGTCTGGCAATGGTGAAGACCCGCCAGTTCCACGCAACGGCAGCCAGCGACGTTCTTGAAGAAGTGAAGGATCGTGAGCCCCAGCTGCCCGGTCTTCCGCCTGAGCTTTCCAACCTGCCTGCACTCGATACTCCTGCGCCGGCACCTGTGAATCTCGACCAAGCGCCCGCGGGCTCTCTGCTCGACGACAAGGCGAATGAAGTGGACTCCGCTCCGGCAGAGACTACCGAAGAGAAGCCTGCCGAAGAGAAGCCTGCCGCTGAGGAGAAGACGGAGGAGCAGCCCAAGGCCGAAGAAGCTCCCAAAGGGAAGGAAGCTCCTAAAGGGAAGGAAGCTCCCAAAGCTGAAAAAGCTCCCAAAGGGAAGGAAGCTCCCAAAGGGAAGGAAGCTCTCAAAGGGAAGGAAGCTCCCAAAGGGAAGGGCAAAGCCAAGGCCAAGGAAGGTGCCAAAGGCGAAGGCGCTGAGTAATTTTCGTGATGCGGGCGTTCAGCGCCATTGACGCCCGCTTTCACCATGCCGCGATTTGAGGCGGTAATTCCGGCATGAGTGCTCCCTCGCAATCGACGGAAGCCAACGGCCGCCACCGGGTGATCGTTCGATCCCCGAATCCTCTGGGCGATGCCTGCATGTCATTGCCTGCGGTGCGTGCGTTGAAGCAACGTCGCCCTGACACCGAGATCACGGTGTGCTGCCGAGACAATCTCACTGCGATGTGGGCGGCCCGTGACGAGATCGATTCGGTGATCCCGTTTAAGAAAGGGCTCAAGCCTCGCGAGGTTGGTCGAATCATTCGGGAGCTCGGGAAGTTTGATGAAGGCTTGCTGCTTCCCAATTCATTTCGTTCCGCGCTTGAGCTGCGATTTGGTGGCGTCAACAAGCTGACCGGTTACAAGCGCTACGGGCGCGGGTTGCTGCTAAAGGACGCAGTCCGCGAACCTGAAGCGACTGATGACAAGCAGCATCACGTTCACCGTTATTTGCATCTTGCCGAGGCAATGGGGGCAGATATTTCTGATCTCGATGACCTGCTCGCGATTCCCCCGGCCCCGACCCCGATAGAGCCGGGGCTCAAGGAACTGCACATCGGGGTTTGTCCGGGTGCCGAGTATGGCAACGCAAAGCGATACCCGATCGATCGCTACGCCAAGGCGCTTCAAACACTGCGCAGGAATCACCCGGAAGCGACGTTCCGAATTTCTGTGTTCGGCAGCCCGGCTGAAGAAAGGATCGGCGATGAGCTGGCGGGACTTCTCGACGGGCCTCGTGAGAACCGGGCCGGGAAAACCTCCGTGGCAGACCTGGTCGAAGAACTGAAGACTTGTCATTTTGTTGCGACCAACGACACCGGCACCATGCATCTCGCGGCGGCGCTGGGAGTGCCTACGGTCGCAATTTTCGGCTCCACCGAGCCGGCCTTCACGGCTCCGATTGGAACCGTCCACCGCGTGATTCGTCACCAGGTGGATTGCAGTCCCTGTTTCCTTCGGGAGTGCCCGGTGGACTATCGCTGCATGTTACGGGTTGAACCGGAGACCGTACTGGCCGAAATGGAGACGCTCCTGCAGGACGTCTTTCCGGCAGAAGCCTGAATCTCCTGTATGAAAGCCATCGTCACTCATCCCGGCAGCGCTCACAAAGATGACCTGTTGGCCTGCTGCCTGCTCGTTTCTCAACACGCAGTTCCGGTCTACCGCCGTGAGCCGACTGAGGAGGATTTGAACGATAAAGAGATTGCGGTGGTTGATGTCGGCGGCGAGCACGAACCTTCCCGAAGCAATTTTGATCACCATCAGTTTCCCCGCGATCACGAGCCGATTTGTGCCCTGTCGTTAGTATTGAAGGACCTCGGGCTCTATGATGATGCGCGCCAGTTCTGCGAATGGCTGGAACCCGCTGAGTGGTTCGACACACGCGGGCCTTTCGCAACAGCCAAGTGGCTGGGGGTGGACCGGGCGGTGATGAATCAGCTCAACTCTCCGATCGATATTACGCTCCTCCGTCGATTCGCTCAGAAGAATGAGTGGCAGCCGGGAGACGCGATCTGGGAAATGATGCGCATGATCGGTGAAGATCTGGTGATGTTCCTCAAGACCCTGCGTGAGCGCGTCGATTACGTTGCGGCAAATGCCGAGTTTATTGAGGTCGGGGAAGGGGACGATTCTTTGTCGGTGCTCTTCATGCCTCGCTGCGAGTCGATGCCGGATGATCCTTCATCCGGCTTGATCCGCTACATAGAATCGACGGGGAGAAAAGTGGACGGTTTGATCTATCCCGATCGACGAGGATCCGGTTTCGGCCTCTCCCGTCATGAGGACAGCCCCCGACTGGACTTTACCCGGATCGATGGTGAACCCGATGTTCACTTTGCCCACGCTCGTGGATTTGTGGCAAAGACGAGCGCAACGGATCTCGACCGGCTCAAGGAATTGATGTCCAAGGCGAAAGTTGTTTCATAACTGCCAGCAATAGGTAGTAGTTCAGTGTTAGCCGCGCCGGTCGCTGGTCTCGATACAACAGTCATTAACGAATACCGCCATCAAACGCTTCTCTGGTTTCGCCTTGCTTCTTTTCGCCTGAGCATTCCTCATACTATTTCAAGCGTGCACTCCGGGAGAGCGAGGCGTTACCACCGGGGCACTCATTGGTAGAGCAATTGGAACCATCGTCGGCTGCGAAAATAATAATAGCCGTCGTCCCAGGCCTCTTGGCCATCACTACTGGCAGGTGGTAGCGACAGGAATCCAAAGGTCTCATTTTTGGATGACTGAATAATATATTTCGACCGGGACGTAGTTAAGATTCCGATTCGTTAATCAGTGTATCTAAACGTGTTGTTGTGATATTGGTAATGATGTTCGTACCCGATCTATCGAAAGGAGTGGTTGGAACGTATCTGAACGAAATGAAGGTGATTTTCCGGACTTCTCTCATCTGCGTTCTCGTGCTGTGTCTTTGTCAGTGCGTATCGGTCAATGATTCAGATCCCGGCCCTTACACCGGACCACATCCAGCGACTTATGAATTAGGAATGGAAAAGGGGCGCGCTGACGGAAGGGCGGGACTGTCGAGGACTCCTGACCGCTACAGTGTTTCTTACCCGGCCGCGGAAGTGGACGCTTTCAAACAAGGCTACGAAGTCGGCTATCACGAGGGCATCCGGCCCGGCGATGCCAGCGGGCAACCGGTCTATGGGCAGCCGCTTACGGCAAAAGTTGGTGAAGGTGAGGTGAAGATTTACGAGGGAGAGCGAAAGGTATCAGTTTGTCAGACTGGTCGTCCGTTTGTTGAAAAGACCAAGTTCATCAATGAACAACAGCAGATCGTGATCAAGTCCCGGGGCAACCACGGTGCCGCAACAATCGAGTTATATGACACGGCGACCGGCAAGATGAAGGCGCAGGTAATGGCCTACGATGCGGCTGACGGAGATCCGGCCTGGGCTGCCGGGATGGGCGAGTAAAGATCGTCGCCTCGATGATCTCCTGAAGTCGGCAACCCTATCTGTCTCCCACGAGACCAATGGGCAGAGTGGTAGGTTGACCTTTCATGCTGCAGTGTCGATTTGTTTCCTGTGTGCCTCGAGAAGGGTCTGATAGGCGGCAGGGGCGATCGTCTGGTAAGCGAGCAGGACACGCAGGGTCTGCTCGAAGGCTGAGAGTTCCCTCTTCTCCTCGAGGATCTCCGCTTTCTGGATCAACCGGTCGAGCCTGAGCCGGACGGTGGGGTAGGAGCCGCTATATTCTGCGGCGACTTTCTTGAGCGAACCGGAGTGCAACAGGAAGCGTTTGAGGGAGTTGAGGTTCTCGTTTTCGAGACCCCTGATTCATGCCGGGGTGTTCCGATCCTCTGCCATTGAAGCAGCAATGGATAAAAGTTGATCCTGAATTGGGGTTGTATTGAATGAAATTAGAGTAAATCTCAATTTTATTAAGGTGAGCCAGAAGGGTGAACTCGAAAGTTTTCGGGATATTACGGTCGATTTTGAGGCGAAAGCCGGTATCAGGCCCGCTCTTGCAATGAGGGCCCGCAACGCTACGTTTCGGACTCTGGTTGGCGGAGTTTTGCTCCGCCGGTTTCCCTGATGGACAAAATCTACCTGATACTGGCGACTCTGATCTTTCTCGGTGGCTTCGTGCTCGCCGTGCTGGCGTTGCGTACAGGCAAACATGGGACGGGTAGACTCAACGTCGGGCTCGCTGTTGCCGGCCTGGTTTTTCAATGTCTCTTTCTCAAGGAAAGGGGGGACCTGCATATGCGCTGCCCGATCACGAACGGGGCCGAGGTGTTGGTCTTTATCAGTTGGAGTATCGTCATTCTCTACCTAGCCCTGGGGCGAGCTTTTCGACTTTCTTTGCTCGGCGTGTTCAGCATGCCGCTCGTCTTTGTTTTCCAATCCATCGCCATCATCAGCCTGCTGATCAACGATCCGGGCGCGCGTCCGCCGGAGACCCTGGACCCGTGGCTGGAAATGCACGCGGCGATGTCCCTGCTCGCCTATGGCGCTTTTGGCCTCGCCGGAATTGCCGGGGTGATGGACCTGATTCTCGATCGGCAACTCAAGAGCCACGAACCGGGGCGCCTCTTTTACTCGCTCCCCCCGATGAAGTATCTCTACGACGCAATGCAGCGGCTCATCGTGATTGGTTGTGGTTTGCTCACCATCGGGATCGTGTCTGCATTTTTCATGGATTATCACCCGACCGCCCTCCATTGGATGGTGACTGGAGCGGTGTGGTTGGTCTACATGGCAATTTTTGTGGTGAACCTTCTGAGGGGCCTGCGGCCCAAAGCTCTGTCGAAGCTCTCGATCGCGGCTTTCGCCTTCGCACTGATAGCCTTGTCAGTTCTCTAATTTCAATCCTGTCTTCTGTTTCGGCGGTGTCTATCTTCTGTCTTGGCGTCAATCATAATACTGCCCCGGTTGAGATCCGGGAGCGGTTGGCTTTTGCCGAGTCGGCAATCCCGCGCCATCTCGACGAGATCCGTGATCTCGAGGCGGTCGAAGAAGCGGTGGTGCTTTCGACCTGCAACCGCGTTGAAATCTACGGAGCCGCTGACCAACCCGGCGAAGCGTTGGATCGCCTCGTTGAGTATCTCATCAGTCACTTCGAGGTGAATGATGGCGATGTTGAGTTCTATCGTCATGAAGAGGAAGCGGCCGCGCATCATCTCTTTGAGGTGGCGAGCGGCCTCGACTCCATGGTCCTGGGCGAAACCGAAATCTTTGGCCAGATTAAGAAGGCCTACTCCACCGCCCAGACGAACGGGGCGACCTCGCGCAGGATGAACAAGCTGTTCCAGCAGTCGTTCTCCGTGGGTAAGAGAGTCCGGACCAGCACTCGTATCCAACAGGGCTCGACATCAATTGGATCTGCTGCGGTGGATCTCGCTGAAAAGATCTTTGGTCAACTGGACGGCTGCCGTGTCCTCGTTTTAGGCGCCGGAGAAATGGGGCGGGTCACGGCACAGAGTCTCAAGTCCCGCGGAGCCAAGAGCATCGCGGTTTCGAATCGCAGTTTCGACAAGGCCGAGGCCCTGGCTGACGAGCTCGAGGGAAAAGCGGTTCCGTTTGAAGCGTGGACTGACATGCTCGATCAGGTCGATATCGTGATTTCTTCGACGGGTGCTCCCGGCTCGATTGTGAAAAAAGCCGATGTGGCCAAGGCTTTGAAACGCCGGCGCGGGCACTCGCTCTTCCTCATCGACATTGCGGTGCCACGAGACATCGACAACGAGGTGAATGATCTCGACAACGTCTACCTTTACAATATTGACCAACTCCAGCGCATCGCCGATGCCGGCGTGGCGCAGCGCCAGAAGCAGATCGAAATCTGCCGCGGCGTTATCCAGGAATTCTTGAACGAAAAGGGTATTGAGGCCCTTGCTTCTGTTCCCGTTGATCACCCCGAGCGAGGGGCGGGAACGGACAGCCAATCATCTTAACGAATCCAATGAGCAAACCGCTGATTCTAGGTACCCGGGGCAGTGACCTCGCTTTGACCCAGGCCCGCATGACTGAGGCCGCATTGAAAGCGCAGGGAATTGAAGTTCAAATCGAGGTGGTAAAGACCATTGGTGACAAGCGCCCGGATCTGAAGCTCAGTGAGTTCAGCCAGGGCGACAATCCCATTCTCGACAAAGGAATCTTCACCAAGGAGCTGGAGGAGGCACTCATCCGCGGTGAGATCGACTTCGCCGTGCACAGCCTCAAGGATGTCCCGACTGAGCTCGGTGAAGGGTTCGAGATTTGCGCGACCTTGCCGCGCGCCGAGATCGCTGATGTTCTCCTGACAACCGAACAGGGTATTGTCTCGCCCGAAGGGGGGGACCTGACCCTGTTGGATGGCAAAACCATCGCCACCAGCTCAGTTCGACGAGCGCAGCAGCTCAAGTGGCTCTGCCCCGGCGTGAACGTGGTCGACATTCGCGGTAACGTGCCGACCCGGATCCGCAAGCTGATCGAGAACGGTGAGTGGGACGGTATTCTCCTGGCTCGCGCCGGGATCGAACGCCTCGGCATTTATACCCCCGGTGAAGCGAGTTTCGATTTTGAGGGAACGGAAGTGTTCGCTTCTGAATTGGCGGAGGATGAGTTTCTGCCTGCGGCCGGCCAGGGGGCTGTGGCCATGGAAATTCGAAGTGACAATTTGGCGGCTCGCGAAGCTCTTGCGACGATTAACGACGAGCCGACCTTCCAGCGGATCACGGCAGAACGCGCTTTCCTGCATCTGTTACAGGCCGGGTGTCAAACACCCGTAGGGGCCTACACCTGGTTCGAAGACGAAGGGTCGACCCTTGCGATGTCTGTCCGGGTTTTCGACGAAGATCACCCGGACAAGGAACCCTTCATTGCTGAAACGAAAGGTTCCGCTTCCGAGCCGGCCGCTCTCGCGGATCGCCTGATGGAGAAACGAGGCTAAGAATTGATGAGCGAAAAGAAAGGTATTTGTTATCTCGTCGGGGCGGGTCCCGGCGATCCCGGTTTGATCACCCTGCGCGGCAAGGAGTGCATTGAGGAAGCCGACGTGATTGTTTATGACAATCTTGCTAACGAT
>JABSSQ010000373.1 GCA_013213905.1 Verrucomicrobiales bacterium
ACGGAGTGCCACCCGAGTCCGGCCGAGGGGAGAGTGAAGCTGTCATCAAAGGCGCCGGACTGATCATAGGTGACCTCTTTCTCGAGGATCTTGCGATGCATGGGATCGAAGACCTTGAGGATGGCATTTCCTTTGCCGGCACCCAGCAGTTGGTCGGCGTCGATGAACCGGGAGAGAGATTTGATTTTCACCTCTTCGCCGGGCTTGTAAACATTACGGTCGGTGAAAATGAGAGTGCGTCGTTCGCCGGTTTTGACGTCATCCCATCGCTGGTCAACGGAGAAGCTCCAGAGTCCCAGTGAACTGAGATCCTCGTAAAAGATGATGGCGTGTCGGTCGGTGCCGATGGAAGCGTCGAGAAAGAGTCGTTCCTCCGCTCCGGCGTAAGCATTGGAATCGATGTGGGCGATACCATTCTCGTCCGTTTGAGCTTCGGTCAGGGCGTTGGCGGTGTTGTCGACGACGCGAACGTTGAGATTGGGAATGGGATTACCGGCCTTGAGAGAGAAGGCGTAGATCATGGTGCCTTCGCCGGACTGCTTCCAGGCGAGGCCAATGTCGGTGAGTTGGACGATGGATTGAGCTCCGACGGAGAACTGGTCGCGGGTAGAGGACTGGCCCTCGGAGCAGAGGAAGAAACCGCCGGTGACATCTTCGCCAATGAGTTCATCCCAGCTCAGTGCGATGGTTTCGGATTGGTTGACCGAAACCTGGTTGTCGCGGAAATCATCCACGACCTGTCGTCCGGGGAATGCGGCGAAGTCGATGGCTTGCTCTTCGCCCCAGCCTTCGTAGTTGTCGGCGTATTCGGCCAGGGCAAAAATGAGATCATCCCCGTCGAGTTGCTTCACTCGGGTGCGAACGCCAGTGAGGTTGCCGGTCTTGACATCAAATCGACGATGTCCGGTGGCGTTCTGGGTCGTCGAGAAAGCGGGGAAAGTGATGAAGCCTTCGTTCGGCACGAAAGCGAGCGTCTTCTTCACAGACTGGGCCAGCTGAGTTTTGTCATTGGCAATGATCCCGCTTTTGACAGTGACCTCGTAGTCCATCCCGTAGTCGAAGTCCCCCACGATATCGACGCGATAGGATTTGATATCGAGCGAGAGATTGGCCGGCTTGGGAGAAACTGAGATGTAGTCGCGGAGCTTATCCTCGGTGAATTCGGGGTGGAGGTAGCCCTTGTTGAAGCTGATCGCGACACGCGGCTTCTCATTGTAGTTGTTGCGGGTGTCGACCTCTTCGACCTGGAAGGATTCCAGCGAACCGACATAGTTGAGGCTGCCTTCGTTAATCTTGGTGGCGCCGTCGGAGCTTGAGAGTCCCGCCTTGCTGTAGAGATACCAGGTGCCGTCAAGAGGGAGTGGGCTGGCCGGGCGCAGAAGGAGCAAATTCTCAAGCGGGACTCCCGCATGATTGTTTCCAAGGAGTTGTTTGCGGGTCGCTTCGTCAGGGCGGCTGGCCTTCAGAGGAACGACGCGCTCGTTGGGCTTGTCGAAGAGTGAGAGGAAGCGCTCTGCGGAACCGGGAGTGACGGGCTCGCTGAACTTCAGGAGGATCTCTGATTCCGAAGTCAGGGGATTGCTTGAACTGAAGTGGTAGGGGTATTTTTCGAAGGTGAGAGCTTCATTGTCCTGGGCGGTGAGCTGAAGCGTCAGGCTGCCGACAATAGCGAGAATGGTGTACAGCAGCAGGTGCAGAGATTTGGGCGGTTTCATAGAATTAAGTGGTCCTCCTG
>JABSSQ010000374.1 GCA_013213905.1 Verrucomicrobiales bacterium
CTTCCAACGGTTTTCTCCCGTCGCTTTGTCGATGTTCAGCAGATACGACGGGCCGTCGTGATCGATCAACAAAACGATGGATTGAGGAGTGATGACAAGGGAACTGCCGACTCCGTGATTGCCGAGAAAGTCGCCGTATTCGGCGGTCAGGCTTCGTTGCCAGCGGAGTTCTCCTGATGGATCAAGAGCGATAAGATCTCCGCTTTCGAAAAAGGCATAGAGACCAGCTCCATCGACCACCGGAGTGGGGGCGCCGCGGGAGATGTAGTCGTTCACTTCTTTGGGCGTTGACGTGGCTTTGAATTCCTTGACCCAGCGACGCTCACCGGAGTTGAGATCGAAGGCTTCGACAAATAGCTTCTCCTTGCTGTCTCCGCCGGTGCTGGTGGCATAGACCGTGTCTTCCCAAATGACGGGGCTGGATTGTCCGTAGCCGGAAAGGTCGGCTTGCCAGGCGATACCTTCGTTGTCAGACCAGTCGAGCGGTAGATCCTTCAGCGGTGTAGTGCTGTTTCCGTTGCCGCGAAAGGCAGGCCAGTTGGTTTCAGCCGCGGAAAACTGTGGCGCTGCCAGTGCTGTGATCGCCAGGATGGTGATAATAGAGGTTGGTATTCCGGCCATAGCTGATGGTAAACGGGCTAGGTGTTGATGACAACGGGCGGCTTGAAGGAGAATCGCAAATGACCGCTGATGAGACCAGAGCGGGGCGGCGTATTCAAGTTAGGCAAAGAGGTGAGCCTTGCCCCCGGGGGACTCACATTTTCTCCTCCCACATCATGGCGAGATCCGGACGCTGTTGTCCGAAGACACTGATGACGTGGTTGGCAAAGCCGGAGCCGGCTCGGGAATAGAGGTTGAAGGCTGTGTCGACGCCCAATTTTCTAAGGTCATCGATTTCCTCCGGGAACGCTCCACAGGCGGCAACGACGCCGTGAAAGTCGTGACGTTTCAGCGTCTCGATGGCGTGGACATTGGCGCTGTGGGTTGGCATGGCAAGGACTGCAAGATCGAGATCATCCGCGGGACAGACTCTTTCCCAGAAGTCTGAGTCGGTGGCGTCGGCCAACTTCACGTTGCGTTCCTCTTCCTGGTGTTTTTCGACTGACTTGGGATCGCGGTCGAAGCCAATGACCTGGCCGGGGAAACGCTGCTCAAGGACGTGGTAGACCGCCATCCCGACGCGGCCCATGCCGAAAATGGCGATCCGTTCCCCGTTTTCCAGGACCGGCAAATCATCGCGGTGGCGTCCTTTGGTTTCGAATTTCTTGAGGAAATCGCTGATGGGATCGTAGAGCAGCTCGGCTCGACGATTGAGTGGGGCGGCGACGAGGAAGCTCAGTGACAGGACAAGCGCGAGCCCGACGAGCCACTCGCTGCCGATCCAACCTTTGGCCACGCCGAGAGACAGGACGATGAGCCCGAACTCGCTGTAGGTCGAAAGGGTGATAGCGGCCATCCACGAGGTCCGTGCCCGAAGGCGAAAGCGGGTCAGGAGAGCGAAGAATCCGAGCGACTTAACCGGCAAAAGCAGGAGGAGGAACAGCGACCAGCCAAAACCGGCCCAGGAGAGGGATCCCTCGAGTCCGATTTGAAGAAAGAAACCGACGAGAAAGAGATCCGTGATGTGATTGAGTGTTTTGCGCAGCTCGCTGGCGCGCGGGTGCCAACCGACGAGAATGCCGATGAAGAGAGCGCCGAGGTCAGCTTTCAATCCGATCACATCGAAGCCCTTGGCGCCCACCACGAGGGCGAGAAAGAGCCCGCAGAGAGCCAGCATTTCACCGTGCCCGGCCCGGCTCAGGAGCCATCCGAGGAGAGGGCGGGCAAAGATGAGGGCGGGAATCGCCACGATAACCCAGAGCGAAGGCACCTTGCCGGTCGAGGCGGTCAGAAAAAGCACGGCGATGACATCCTGCATCACGAGAATGCCAATGGCGACGCGGCCGTGCATCGAACCAAGATCACCGTTCTCGGACAAAGCCTTGATCGCGAAAACGGTACTCGAAAAACTGAGAGCAAAGGCCAGCAGGAAAGCGGTGCGCCACTCAATGCCTGTGGCTGAAGAGACCACCCAAACGGCACCGTAGACGATCGGGGCAAAGAGCAGAATGATGAGCACCGAGTGTATCGTCGTGCCGGCCCAGATTTCGGGGCGCAGCAGGTTTCGGACACGCAGTTTCAGTCCGATGCTGAAAAGCAGCAGCGTGACGCCGAGGTCAGCGACTGCAGAAATCGTTTCACCGCCCTCTTTTCCCATCAACTGCAGCACGAAACCCGCCACGAGGAAACCGACCAGGGGCGGCAGTTTCAATTGCTGCGAGATCAACCCGCAAACGAAGGCAATGGCGAGCAGAACAAAATCCATGAGTGCTGAACCTGCGTAGCAGGATTTCCGCCAACGTCCCGAGAAGGGGCAACCGATTTAGTATTAGCAGGGCCGTAGAGGAGAGTCTCGTTTTGTGGAAATTCACAGACTGATCGATACCATGCTTGAGGAGCGTCGCGCCGAATCAAGCGGTGCGGTCAGGGCGGCGTATTCGATCTACTTCCCGGTATGCCCTACAAGTCTGTCGTTACAATTATTTTGGACGATTTGCGCGTCATCATTTCCCGCCAAAATCGGTGACAGCTTACCTCCAGATGATAACTTGATATCTCAGTCTCCGATGAAACTATCCTCAAACCTCTACCTCACTCTTTGCGCCTTCGGCCTGGCCGGCATGATCTCCACACCCGCAAACGCCGATTCCCTCACTGGTGACCAGCGCGGCAGCATCCTGCTGGAGCTCAACGACATCCAGGATGTGCTCGACGGCAAGCAGCTCAACCTCCGCACCAGCGCGGCGCAGACTTTCCAGGCCGCGTCGGCGAGCAATGATGCCGCCTACGAATTCTACCTGAAATGCCACAAGTTACTCAATTTTGATCCGAAGGGGGCTTCCTACTCGGATTTCCGGGATTGGCGGGATCGCCAGGAGGACAAGGTCAAAACGGAACCGAACCTCGCCGCGATGCGTCTGCAGCTTCAGTATCTCGTCCTTTCCATGAAAGCGGCCGAAGCCGATGAGATCGATGCGATCATTCCGGAGTTGGAGCAATTCGTTGGCAACGTGGTGGCGAATGTGGAGAACCTGAATATGAGGACGATGCAGGAGCCGGTCACAAAAACGATTTTTGCGGAGGCCTACGAGTTGAACAAATCGCTCAAGATGGAGAACTGGTCTTACTCGCCGGGCAATTACAACGAGGTGTATCAAAAAACGATTCTGCCGTTCTTCCGTGATACGGCGCCGGAGGAACTGGCCGCCGCGTGGGACCGACGGATCAACCTCGAATCGGGGCTCGTCGCGAGTCAGCAGGCTGGTAACACAGAGGCACTCGAAAAGTTTCAGCAGGAGCGTCTTCCCACGCTGCACTGGCAGAAGTCGATGGACCTCTTCAACTCGGTTTCCCAAAAGCAAGGAGCTGCCGCCCTGATCCAGCTGGTGCGCGCCAACCCGGAGCATCCCAATATCAGAAACTGGGTTGAGAACTTTCGGAGGCTACTGCTCGAAACTACGACGTCGGCATCGGACGAATACACCGAGCCGGCACCGCAGACACCTCAGCCGGTGGATCCAAATAATCCGTTGGGATTTGAGTGAGCTTGGTTTGAGTTAGTTTCCAATCCGGAAGATTGGCATCTTCCGCTACAGGGAATGAAGTAGCGGAACTTGCTGAAGCTCTGATTTTCGGAGCCTATCCGAGTGCGTGGCTAACACCCAGCTTTTGAAGAATTGGCCCGGAATGAGCGCTGCTTGGAGGGTTTTTGCCCCGCTGGTCGGATATTCAGTATCACGTCATTCTGTCGCTGGAGGACGCCAAAGATGGTGCTAGAATCGAGACGCAACTGCATTTCATTTCCGTGCTTTCTATGAAAACCTCCTCATCATTTCGCAACCCTTCGATTCTCGCTGCGGCTCTTTTAGCTGTCCTCCTCACCCCCATGTCGGCAGAGGACATGACCTTTGCCGATGTGAAAACCAAGTTTGCCGCCAACATGGCGATGTGGTACGGCGGTAAAAAGGCTCCGATGCTGGAGAAG
>JABSSQ010000375.1 GCA_013213905.1 Verrucomicrobiales bacterium
CTCCTGAATTCTCCATGCCCGTTCATCGCTTCGTCAGCCAGGCCCTTGCCGGATTCACGGCCTACCTGCGGGTTCCAAAGGCACTGTTTCGATATCAACTCTGGCCCTTCCAATTGCTCCCCGGCTTGATCAGCCTGCTGCTCAGCCTCGTCCTTGTCACTGCGATCTACTTTGCGGCAGGTGGCATCTCTGAGTGGATCGACGGTCTTGTCAGGATCCCGTGGGAGTGGCTCGATAAGACCGTGACTATCACGACGGCTATTCTCACCTTTCTCGCGCTGGTGGCCGGCTTTGTCTTCATTCACAAGCACCTCGCCCTCATTCTCCTGGCTCCGTTCCTTGGCGCCATCGCAGAGGAAACCCTCAAGGCTGTCAAAGGCGAAGACTACGTCAAAACCGACCTCAGCGTCGGCCAGTCCTTTGCCCGCAGCGCCAGGATCAACCTGCAGTATATCCTGAGGGAACTGCTCGCCAACGTCCTCTTCTTTGCCTGCGGCTTTGTACCCGTGATAGGTTCGCTGATATCCGCAACCGGTATGTTCCTGACCCAGTCGCGCTTTCTTGGCTACGGCCTGATGGATTTCCCCCTCGAGAACCGGGGACTCTCAGTGGCCGACAGTGATGCCTTCGTCAAAGAACGAAAGTCGCTCTCGATCGGGCTGGGCTCCGGCTATCTCCTCCTCATGATGATCCCGTTCGTAGGCTGGATGTTTGCGCCGACTTTTGGTACAGTCGCAGGAACTCTGAAAGCGATTGAAGAGCTGGAAAAGGATCCCCAAATCTCATGAACCTGGATCACCTCCGTATCCGCCCCCTCACCCGGGAGGAATTCGACATCGCTGTCGAGTGGGCGGCTAATGAGGGTTGGAACCCCGGCCTCCACGATGCTGACGTTTTCTGGAAGACGGACCCGGAGGGTTATGTCGGCGCGGAACTCGACGGTGAACTGGTCGCGACTGGATCGATCGTTTCCTACGACGGGAACTACGGCTTCACGGGATTCTTCATCGTCCGCCCCGATCTGAGAGGTCAAGGCATCGGCACGAAACTCTGGTACTATCGGCGTGATCACCTCAAATCCCGGCTAAGCCCGGACGCCTCTATCGGGATGGACGGCGTCTTTGATATGCAGGACTGGTATGCCAAGGGCGGCTTCACCTTTTCTCACCGCAACCTCAGGCTGGAAGGCATTGGCAAGGCCGCACCCGGTCAACCACAGGTCATTTCTCTCAGCGAAGTTCCCTTTGAAAAAGTCCTCGCTTACGACACGACACACTTTGGCTGCTCCCGGGGTAATTTTCTGAAGGAGTGGATCAGCATGCCGGACGCCTTTGCCGCGGGCTTCGTCGAAGACGAGAATCTCAAAGGTTACGGAATGATCCGCTCCTGCCGCGAGGGTCACAAGATCGGCCCGCTTTTCGCCGACAACCCGGCCGTGGCAGAGTTTCTCTTCGATCAACTCTCCGCCCGTGTCGAAGGAGAACCGCTCTGGCTCGACATCCCTGAGAACAATCCCGATGCCATCGCCCTGGCGAACCGACACGGCATGTCCGAAGTCTTCGGATGCGCCCGGATGTATTTCGGCAACACGCCCGATCTTCCCTGGCAGAACATCTACGGCATTACCACCTTCGAACTTGGTTGATGAAAGCCTCGGATTTCGAATGCCCGACCTGCGGAGCCGAAGTGTCGCCCAATGCCACCGGCTGCAGGAGCTGCGGCGCGGAGAAGATCGACGGGCGCTGGGTCGACCCGGCAGCTTACGACGGACTCGATCTACCCGACGACGACGACGAATTTGATTACGATGATTTCATCGCCCGTGAATTCGGCGGTGCGCCAAAAAAGAAAGGCAAAGACATTTTCTGGTGGGTCATTGCCGTGATCGTACTGGTCGCCTTTGCCGCGATCGCTTTTCGAGTGCGCTGATCCGAATTTCTTTTCAAGCTGGGCGCGGCGAATGGTAAAGATCTGATCCAAATTGGCCTTGTTAAAACGAAGCCCGACTTCGCCGAACGGAAAAAACGGAAGCGCATAGTGAACCCGATCTCCCCCCTGCTCCTTGTCTCCTCCACGGCAATTAAACTCAGCAAGTCTGAACCCGGGAATCCTCCCAGACATCCGAGTATTCCGGCTCCCAACCCGTCAGCTTGGTCGCTTCGCCACGAAGGACACCGGGACTGTATGAACCCACCCTTTGATCAGGGACAACAAAGCGTTTCCCATCTCTCTCATCGGCAAACCAGTTTCCGAGATCTTCAGTTCTAGGTGCTTCCGGGGAATAACCCGTAGGAATATAGGTCGGAGGTGACTCACTAACCTCACCTATTCACTCTCCGTCTCTTCCAGGGAGGGGTGATCCTGGAATGTCTCAATCGGCCCTTCCGGATGATCGACAATCAATCCTGATATCCCGCGACCGGCTGCGTGTTCATGATCCAACCTTTCTTCGGTATCATAAATCCAGACTTCAATGTCCTTGGCTATCGCCTCATCCACCAAATCCTGATCGCTGAAAATGATCGGAAGCACCAGGTAGCGAGCCCCAAGATCCTCACATCGTTTCACCACCGAAGAAGGCGCAAACAGCGCTCTCAAACGGTTTCCCAATCCTTCTTTGCCCCCCCAAGTTACCGTATAACCCAGTGCAAACGTGCTATCAGCATACTCTTTGAGGACTTTGCGACGTCCGAAGATGATCGCATTCTCGTTCTGCAACTTTCCGTCGTTGATCAGCTCATTAAGCTTGGCAAGTAACAGATCCTTAATTCCCGGTTCCTTCACATCGAAGATCCACTTTTGATGAGAACTGAACTTCTCAAATACATCGTCGAGCAAAAGAATCTTCTCTGAAGGCTCGACGAGTACGTTCGCAGCCTTGATCTTCTCCCATTCCAGTTCACTCACTGCCCCTTCGCCATCCGTCTTATCATTGATCTCCTCGTCATGAAACACCACCAATTCGGGTTCAAGATCGGAAGTCGCACGGATATCGATCTCGACCCAGTCAACCCCGGCCGCAATTCCTTCTCGAATGGCCCTCTCAGTGTTACCGATCATGGGAAGCTCCTTTTCCTCATTCGACGCTTCTTCATCCGCCCCTTCACCCGGTTTCGGATCTTGCGGCTTCGCGTCAAGCCCGCTTCCGCGATGTCCGATGATCCAAGGACGAGGCGCATCCTCGTTCAATCGCAGCAAATCATTGCCGATCCAGTGTGCCAGTTTCGAATAATCCTGGCTGCTGAAGTGCAGTCGATTGAAGACCAGAAAGGTTCCGCCAATCGACAGAGGAAAGAGAAGAAACAACGCCAGCGGAACGATCCACTTCCAATGTTTCTTTTTTGAGGAGGATTTTGATTTTTTTGCCAAGAATCGAAAACAAAGCAGTTAGCTCGCCAACCGCTAGCGAAATTGCTGCCACCAAACTTTTCAGCAGACCAGAGCAAAGCCGTCGATTGATCTCGCTCTAAGCATCACTCATGCCGCAACGCCTCGACCGGGCTCAGCTTTGCGGCGCGTAGCGCCGGGTAAAGACCGAACACCACCCCGGTCAGTACGGAAATCGTAAGAGCAAGCCCGGGTGCCCACGTTTTAACGACGGTGACCATCCCACTGAATTCCGTCACAATGGCAGGAATCGAAAGCCCGAGGCCGACTCCGATCAGTCCACCGATACCAGAAAGTAAGGTGGCCTCGACAAGGAATTGCACCGTGATATCGCGACGACGACCTCCGAGGGCACGGCGAATTCCGATCTCCCGGGTTCGCTCCGTCACGCTGGCGAGCATGATATTCATGATCCCGATGCCACCCACGACCAGGCTGATCGTCGCAATCGATCCTAACACGATCGTAAAAATCTGCTTGGTCCGCTCGGCCTGGCGCAGCAGTTCGATGGGGACAATCACCTTAAAATCCGGTTCATCATGATTGGACTCAAGCAGGTGCCGCACCGCTTCCGCCTTGGACTCCACCTCCACCGGATTGTCCGCCACCACAGTCACTTCGTGAAACTCCACCTTCTCCGCCTCGAAGCTACCGGAGCGTGCTTTCATCACCACATCACCGTAGCGCTCCAGCATGGTTTCCAGCGGGATGAACATTTCAAACTTCAGTTCATCACCTCCCCCGGTGTTGTCCGGGAGGGCGGTGGCGGATTCGAGAATTCCGACAACGTGATAATAGGTGTTATCCAGCTTCACGGTTCCCCCGATGACCGGATCGAGCGGAAACAACTCTTCCGCCGCCTCGCGATTGAGAACGCAGACGTTCCGGCGTTCCTCCATTTCGAGCAGGTTGAAGAACCGGCCTTCCACCACCTTTCGATTTCGCATCTCAGGAAAGATTGGAATCACCCCGGAGACCTTGGCATCGACTCGACGGCGCTTGTGCCTGACATACTCTCCCACCTCGCGATTCGGCACCACAATCTTGATCCCGGGAATGGTCGCCAGGATCTGACGGACATCTCTAGCCGTGACTCCATATTCCAGGACATAGGACCGACCAGTATTGCTGTCACTGCTGGATCCCGGAGGTTTCACACTGCGGACGATCACGTTCTGGCTGCCCAACTTACGGATCTGTTCCTGGGCCTCGAAACTGGCGCCCTCTCCGATCGCCAGCATCGCAATCACAGACGAAACACCAAACACAATCCCCAGTGCTGTCAGCAGCGATCGCAAACGGTGCAGCCAGAGGCTCTTGATGCCGAGCAGCAGGCTTCGCTTCAGATTAACGGAATGCCCCGTTCGGGCGCCAAGCTTTTCACGCTGCTCCTTCAGCTTTGCCTCTTCCTGCCAGCGAACAATGACACCGTCATCCTTGCGTTCATCACTCTCGACCCGGCCGTCACGAAGTCTCACGACGCGATTGCCGCAGCGGGCCATGTCCTCATCGTGGGTCACGAAGATCAGGGTCTTTCCCTCTTTGTTGAGTTCCGAAAAGATCGCCAGAATTTCTTCACCGGACTTGCTGTCGAGGTTTCCGGTGGCTTCGTCAGCGAGGATCACGAGCGGATCGTTCGACAGCGCCCGGGCAATCGCGACACGCTGCTGCTGGCCACCGGACAGTTCGGTGGGACGGTGGTGGACGCGGTCGCCCAGACCCACCCGCTCAGCCAGCTCCAGGGCACGACGCCGGCACTCGCGTTCGGGAACTCCCTGGTAAAACATCGGCACCTCAATGTTCTCGAGGACGGTGAGCTGGGGAATCAGGTTGTAGCTTTGAAATATAAATCCAAGCCGCTTTCCGCGAACGGAGGAAAGCGTGTCGTCATCGAGGTCCGAAACATTGTCACCGCCGAGCAGGTAATCGCCGTCCGTCGGCTGGTCGAGACAACCGAGCACATTCAACATGGTCGACTTACCGCAGCCTGACGGCCCCATGATGCAGAGGTAGTCTCCCTCCTCAACCTTGATGGAAACCCCGTCGAGGGCACGCACTTCGTTGTCCCCCATCCGGTAGGATCGGGCGACAGATTTGAGTTCAATAATGGGACGCAACGCCCCCATCAATCGTTCTCTGCCGCTTCCCCGGATTCAACTCCCTCCCCGTCGACCATCGGCTTGCTCAGGTAGACCAGCTCGCCTTCCTCGAGGCCACTCTTGATCTCGATGAACTCATCATTGAATTCACCGGCCTCGATATCACGCCGGGTCGGCTTACCGCCCTCTTCGACATAAGTGATCATATCGCCGGCTTCGATCATGACGGCCTGCAGGGGAATCCGGAGAATGCCGGCCAACTCGTCCGTGATGATCTCGACCTTGGCGCTCATTCCCGGCTTGAGCCAGTCATGGGTCCCGTCGATGTGAATCTCGGTGGGGTAAACTTTCTGATTGGGGCTCAGGTAGGAGCGCCGCGAGTCGGGCAACACCGCCACCTTCATCACTTCACCGGTAAGCGTTTTGTCAGGCTCCGCATCGGCGGTGATTCGAACCTTCTGCCCCACTTCGACTTTCTTGATGTGCGATTCCTGGATATTCACCTTCACTCCCATGCGGCGCATGTCAGGGATGGTGATGATGGTCTGCTTGTAGCGAACCGAAGCGCCTTCTTCGATCTGCTCTTCGCCGCCGTAGTAATAGCGGTCACGCTCATTGGAACCGTAAACAACCAGCCCCGGTTTGGTCGCCACGATAGTGCAGCTCTCGAGTTGCTCATTGAGCTCGTCGCGTTTTTTCTGCGCCATCTTCATCATCTGCTCGGCGTTTTTGTATTTGGCCTCGGCCTGGGTCAGCTTGGCGAGCGCCTCCTTCTTCTCGCGATCAAGTGCATGAAGAGAATCCTCGTATTTCGTGAGCAGCTCCTCGGCCCGCTTCGGAAACTCGTATCGGCGATAAAGCTCGAGGGACGTGGCCGCACTGAGCTCGGCGATCTGCGCCTTCTTCATAGCCACCTTCTCCTTATCGAGTGTCGCCCTGGTGATGAACTGCTGCTCGGCCAGCTTTTCAGAGCCGGCCACGGTTTCGAGTTCGACGGCATACTCGCTCTGAGCCACGAGCAGCTCATCCTGGCGCTTGCGCAGTTCCTGCTGCGCTTCGCCATCGCCGAGTTCTTCGTTATCAAGCAAGGCAGTGAAGTCGACGCGCACCCAGTCGCCCCGGTCGATCACATCGTCATTCGGTGAAGCCTGTGAGGACGACTCGGACTCAGCCGATGCCGCGGCTCCATCTCCCACGAGGCGTTCGCGGAAATTCTCTTCGTATTGAAGCAGAGCCGTTTCGGTCGCCGGCAGGCTTCGCATCGCCAGCACTTTCAGCGAAGCTTCCTGGCCGAGATACTTTTCCAGGTCCAGCAAGGCAAAGCGTGCCGTCTGCCGGGCCGTCTTGATTTCATTTTCGCTCTCCGTCATCTGGATGGCGCGAGCTTCGTCAGTTTCGGTCAGGGCCGTCTGAGCGTTTTCAAATTCGATGTCATGCATCTCGATCCGCTCCTTCATCTCGGTGGGATCGAGCTTGATGAGAACTTTCTCATTCTCCACGTCCGCAGTGGTGACCTCGTAACCCTCCTCGACCAGCGTCAGGATCTTAACCCCCTCGCGAGTCTCCACCTGGGATTTCAGTTCGAGTGATTCGAGGGCTTTGATGTTTCCACCTTCGAGCACCACGATCTCGAGATCCCCGAGGACTACTTTGGCGGTCGTCAGGCCGACACCACTGCTGGAGGTAGCCCGATTAGCCGCGACGACCGCGACACAGATAACGAGTGCCGCCAGGATAATTCACGTCCAGACACGTCCCATTGCCCATCTCGCCCGCGGTTCCGCAAGCGTCTTTTCGGTCTCGGGAACGGCCAGTCCCCCATC
>JABSSQ010000376.1 GCA_013213905.1 Verrucomicrobiales bacterium
AAGAAGGCGCCCACCGCGACGGCCCAGAGCACGGCCACTCCGAGGTTCATCCCGGCGAAGGCGGCACCTGCGAGGTCGCCCGCACCGACGCCGGTCGCGGCCAACATCAGGCCGGGCCCGAGCAGAGCGAGGAAGCGAAACTGGCGCAGGCGGTGGGAAGGATCAGTCACGGGGAGGAGAATGGCGGAGAAGGGAGCTTGTTGCAAGGGGCGTTCGAGAGGTTTCGAAGGGGATTAGGTGTTTAGCTATTTAGGTTTTTAGGGTGCTGAGTATGAATATCCTTTTTCAGTCATTCGGAAAACCGCGATACCTAGCGCACTTTCCCGTTGTCCTAAAAGGAACGCGCGTCAGCGCCATTCCGACCTAAACGCCTAAAACCCTAAACCGATAGGCGGCTACGCCGCGAGCAACCGCACCGCCATCAGCAACAGCGTCGCATACAACACTCGCCGAATCCACACTTCGCCCTTGAGCACCGAAATCTGCGACCCGATCCAACCGCCCACCGAATTCCCAACCGCCAGCGCCAGCCCCGGAACCCACAGCACGTGTCCCTTCCACGCAAACACCACCAGCGCCGCGAGCGTGAACACGGCGACGATGAAGACCTTGTGCATGTTGATCCGCACCAGGTCGAGTCCCATGACCTGATGCAGCGCGGCCATGAGCAGGAACCCGACGCCGGCTTGAATGAATCCGCCGTAGAAGCCGACCACGACGAGGGCGAGATGACCGAGAATGAGTTGTCGAGATGTCAGTGTTTTGGCCTCCGTGGTCTCGCTTGAGTCGGCTTCAGACGATTGGGCCGCCGCCCGCTTCTTCTGCCACTGCTGCCAGGTCAGGTAGACCAGCACCGCGATGAGAATGATCCCGAGGATGCGGTTGAAAAGTTCGCCGCGCACCATCGTGCCCAACAGCGCGCCGGCAATGCCGCCGGGCAGGGCGGCGAGCGCGAGCGACAGGCTCAGCTTCCAATCGGAGAATCCCTGAAAACGAAAGCCGGCGATGGCGGTGGTGTTCTGCGCTAGAATGGCGACCCGGTTCGTGCCGTTGGCGACCGGCCCGTCGAGTCCGAGGAAGACGAGGATGGGGAGGGAGAGTAGCGAGCCGCCTCCAGCCAGCACGTTCAGCGTGCCGGCGATGATACCGATGCCGGTGAGGAGAAGCAGTTGCCAGGGTTCCATGGGGTGGAACGAAGCATGTCAGGAGTTTGGGGCGCGTGCCAGTCTGAAAGGTGAACCGCTGATGGTCGCTGATAGGCGCTGATTTTTTTTCAGGGGTTCCGTAGTGCAGAAGCATTAGCAAATATGGGCGCTAATGAGCGGTTTGGAATCTTCACGGATGATCACGAATCAGGTCGACCGCGGGGGAGCAAGATCAAGATTAGGATCAAGATCAAGAGTCTCGGCCTTCGGCCGGGAAACCTAAATGCCTAAATAGCTAAATGCCTAAAACCCTCACTCTACGCAGTAGAGATGCTCCTCACTGCGCAACAGCAGCTTTCCATCAAATGGCACCGGCGTTGCGAGAATCTGCTCGCCCATGTTGTTCTCGCTCAGCAATTCAAACTTATCCCCGATCTTCGCGGCAAAGACGACGCCGTCTTCGCGGGCGGCGTAGAGAATGCCGCCGGCAATGACGGGGGAGGCGTAGTAAGCATCGGCGGCGCGGGGGAAGTCGGCTTCCCAGTAGGGCTCGCCGGTCTTGGGATCGAGGCAGACGAGGCCGCCTTTGTGGCGCAGCAGGTAGACGCGGCCTTCGTAGGCGACCGGGCTGGCGACGTAGACGCCGAAGTCATCGGTGTCCCAGAGACGGTGGGTCTTCGTGACATCGCCTTCGCCGCCGAGACGGATGGCGTGGACGGAGGCCTGCATGCGATCGTCGCGTCCTACGGGAATCACGGCGACGTCGTCGACCACGACTGGGGTGGCGATGTGGGGCCAGAGTTTCATTTCGTTGGGATTGAAGCCGCCGCTCTCCCAGAGCAGCTCGCCGTTGTCGACCGCGTAGGTGGTGACGTGATCCGAACACCAGACCAGGACCGCGTCGCGGTCGCCGTGGCGAATCGGAACGGGCGTGGTGTAGCCGTTGTCGTTCTCGGCGGGGACCTCGTAGTTGCGTTCCGTTTTCCAGCGAATCTCGCCGTCCTCGAGATCAAAGGCCGCGACCCAGGAATTGCCGGCATGGAGACGCGGCAGAATGAGCACATCGCCCACAATCACCGGAGAGCTTCCCTGGTCCCAGTAAAGTTCCTGCTTGCCGAAGTCCTCGACCAGGTTGCGCTGCCAGCGCACCGAGCCATCCATTTCCAGCGCCGCGATGGTGCCGCTCTTGAAGTACACGTAAACCGCTTTGCCATCGGTGACCGGTGACGCGTTGCTGCTGGTGCCGAGCTTCTTGTGCTTGCCCGGAGTCTCCGCGCCGAAGGCGGTCTTCCAGACCTGATTGCCGTCGAGATCAAAGGCGAACACCGTGTCGATCCCGTTCTCCGGTGAGGTCACAAAGATGCGGTCGTTCCACACGGCAGGGCTGGCCGCGCCTTTGCCGGGCAGCGGCGCTTTCCAGGCCACCGAATCCACACTCCACTCGGTTGGGTAATCGCCGCCGGCAAGGCTGCCGGTATGAGACGGTCCGCGCCAGCTGGGCCAGTCGTCTGCAGGCAGGGTGGGGGAGAAAAGGGCGAGGGAAAGAACGGAAAGGCTTCCGGCGAGGGCTGGGGAGATTCTCATGGTGCCGGGAGTGTAGCACAGGTGAGAAGCGGGGCTAGTGGCGGGTGTGGGGGAGGGGTGGTCTCGCTTGTCTTGGAGCGCAGTGGTGCAATTAGTCCGCAGCAAGATACAAGATTGAGCGCAATTCTTCGACTCTATTCACCAGTGTTTGATCAGTAGTGTAGCTACGCAAAAGATCCTCATCAGCTGTGACTTGGATGATATCTCCCTTTTCTTCGACCTTCAGTCCGTCGATCTCCTTAAGTGCCGACTTCGAAGCCTGCGTGATCTCAAAGAATTGGTCGGTAAACCACATGATGCCACCAACCGAGTTGACTACGGTTTTGTGCGTAGGAACCAGATCAGCGACTTCTTTTTCGTAAGCTACCAAACGACTTCTTATAAAATGGGTTAAAACTTCTAATTTCAAGTGAAGCTCGAAAACTCACGATTAACTTAATTCGAAACATAAACCCTGGGCCT
>JABSSQ010000377.1 GCA_013213905.1 Verrucomicrobiales bacterium
CAGACTCTGGCTTATCATCACGATCACAGCAGCGGAGAACTGGTCACAAGAATGACAAGTGACGTCGATGCGATGGAGCAGTCAGTTCTCCAGGGAGTCACCACGCTGTTCGAAGAAGTTGTTACCTTCATCGTCGTAGCGGCGATGGTCCTTTGGCTGAGCCCTGTGGTCGGGGCGGCCTCGATTCTCCCCCTCGCCTTCGCGTTCATCTTCATTCAGAAATACAACCGGAAGGTGAAGTCCGTCTACGAGGGAGTCCGCAAGCGGCTCGGCAATATCGGCAGCTTCCTCCAGGACCGCCTCGCCGGCATCCAGGTGACCCAGAGTTTTGCCAGGGAGGAAGCCGAGAAAGAAAAGTTCGAAGAGAAAGCAGAGGGCTTTTACGAATCCAGCGTGACGGCGAGCCGGTTGCGGAACACCTATTTCCCAGTCGTTTCCACATTTGGCTTTCTAAACAACCTCGTCATGCTCGGTGTCGGCGCCTGGCTCATTCTCAAAGGCAGCGAATGGTTCACCCTCGGAGCACTGATTGCCTACCGGGGTTTCTGGTGGAGGCTGCAAAGCCCCATTCGCACCATCGCGCAGACCAGCGACATCCTGCAACGCGCCAGGGCGGCTGCCTCGCGTATCATGGAACTGCTCGACGAACCTGTTCGGATCGAGAGTCCGGAAAAACCAACCGAACTACCCGTCGTGAATGGAGCGGTCGATTTTGACCGTGTCACCTTCTCCTACATCCCCGGCAAAACGATTCTCAGTGATGTCACTTTTTCCGTCGCCGCCGGAGAATTTGTCGCGGTAGCCGGAGGCAGTGGGTCAGGTAAAAGCACCCTACTCAACTTGATCCCCCGATTCTATGATGCCGTCGACGGCCGCATTCTCATCGACGGTAACCACGTAAAAGCCCTGGAACTGTCATCGCTCCGCAACAGCATCGGCTACGTCGGCCAGGAGAACTACCTGTTTTCCGGGACGGTCGATCAAAACCTGCGATACGGAAAACCCGAGGCGTCTGAAGAAGAAATCTTCGAGGCCGCCAGTGCCGCCAATGCTCACGAATTCATCGAGAGCCTGCCCCAAGGTTACCAGACCGAGGTGGGCCAGAATGGCGTCAAGCTTTCCGGAGGCCAACGCCAGCGCCTCAGCCTCGCCCGGGCGTTTCTGACTCAACCACAGATCCTGCTACTCGACGAACCGACCGCCTCCGTTGAACCGGAAAGCGAAAGCCTCATTCACGAAGCAATTCTCAAACGGACTCACGAAGGCGAAGGCACCACTATCCTCGTCACGCATCGTGTCGATCTTCTCCAGCAAGCCCCGCGCATTCTTTTTCTCGAAGACGGTGAACTGGTTGGTGACGGCAACCACGCAGCCCTGACGTTAGCGTGCCCGGAATATAATGAGGCCTACCATCGCTGGGAGGTTGAGGAGTCCGACACTCCTGCTCAAAGGGTCGGCGAGGCCGGCTGAGTAAGACAACCCGACGCCTCAGGAATCACCGGGGCCAGGACCTTTCTGACGCGCTTTCCAAAGCTTGCGATGCTTGGTTGCTCGCCCCGAAACCCGCTTTCGCCACCGCCGAAAACTGCCCGGCTTGAGTTCCTGCCGCATCACCTTGATCACCTCAGCCTCTGTCAATCCGGTCCGGCTTTCAATTTCCTCGAAGGACACTCGATCCGACCAGGCCAACGCCACGATCCGGCTTATTTGTTCTGCTGTCATTTCCGGTGATACGAAACCGACCGGTAAAAGGATCGCTACGACATCGACAGCCCGACATAAAGACTGCCGGCGATATATCTGATTTCTTCGTTGCCGAATCGAATGCAGCTCTGTTTTCCGAAAGTCACGAGTTGGAACTCTCGGTATCTGTCAAAATTCGAAGATCTCCCGTTACCTTTACTTCCGGGTTCTGCCGATAGATCGCTTTATAGATCGCCTCTGAACCGTTATAGAAATATTCGTCAACTTTAACACGCTGCGATTCCGTCTCTTCCTTGTCATTTCGGTTATAGCTGAGCCAGACGATTCCTCGCTCCCACTTCCTCAAATCAATTTCGGTCACGTTGGAAATACCAACAGTTTCACCCTGGGTGGTGGTGAATGAATCGCCCCTCAGTATCCAATGACGGGCCCTCACCCGAAACATCCACATCAACAACACGACGGAGGTAACTCCGGCCCCTATCGCAAAATAAAATTGACCATCGATATCCGAGTCACTGTAACGCTTTGGTGGCTTTCTCGAAAGCCCGTGGGTTCTGGTAAAGGTGGCCCATAGCATGCCGTCCAAACCCGCTTTGTGCGCAGCGGTCAGAGTGTCTTGCTTTTCTTCCTCGTATGCATCAAAACGGCCTTCAAGATCCGGGAGAGGCTCGCCCGCTTGCCCCGCACGAACGCAGTCGTACAAATCCGCCGAGTAATTTTTCTTTGGGTAGCCGATCGCCCCGTCATACAGAAAATAGATGGCCATACCGGTTATGGCGATCCACGACAAAGCAAACCTCTGGTAGAACCAGCGTGATGGCCGGTAGGTCGTTTCGTGGTTTTCTTGGGAAGCAGACTTCATCAAGGGAACAAAGTCGCCAGTCTCGCAGAAATCTACCGGAGATTATGTGTTTCGGCCGCATCTGAAGAATGGCGTCTTCCCCTGATTGACGGAATGCGGCAATTCGGAAACCATTCTGATATGAGTTTTCGTCCCACCTTGATCGGCTTGCTTCTCCTGTTAACTCCCTTCGTGTCCGGCGCTGTCATCGCGGCCGAACCCGTTCACTTCATTTTCTTCATGGGCGACGACAGCTGAAGCCTTTCAACGCCCTGACTCCTACTCCTACTTCGCCTCAATCCGATACAGATGATATCGCGTCCGCAAAAACATCGCGTCACCCACCACCGCCGGTGATGCCATGAATCCAGGCCCGCGTCGGGGATCATCAAGCGGCGCATCGGTAGCAAGAGCGTTCGTAGCGAGGACCTTGAACTCGCGGCCCGGTTCGATCACGGTGGTGTTTCCTTCGAGACTGAAGAAGTAAATTTTTCCACCGGCCACAATGGGGCAGGCACGGTACTTGCCACCGAGCCGGCCTTTCCAGACGGTCTCACCGGTCTTCGCGTCGACGCAGACCGCGAAGCTGTCATCCATCGCGTAGTAGAGCAGACCGTCGACGAGGATGGGCGAAGAATACTTGGGGAACGAAGTGTCGAAGCGCCAGTTGATGTGGGTGTCATTGACCACGCCGCGACCACCGGCTTTCACCGACATCATCTCAGCGCCTTTGCTGAACCCTGTCACAATGATAAAACTACCATCGTGGTAGAGGGGGCGAGGCGTCGCCGAATACGCCTCATGTTCGACCTGCCAAAGTTCCTCACCGGTCCGAGGATCGTAGCCGTAAGCCGCTTTGGCTCCGGTGCTGCACATGACCGACTTGCCGTCGATTTCCACAATTAGCGGTGTGCTGTGCGCCTTGCGCCAGTCCCCTTCCTGAATTGGCACTTTGTCGATGTGCTCGTCGTTCCACTCCGCGGAGCGATCGGTTTTCCAGACGGTCTCTCCGGTTTTCTTGTCGAGACCAATGACATACTGCAGATCCGCGCCGTCAAAGGTCAGGATGAGAAGATCCTCGAAAAGAACCGGTGAAGAAGAGGCCCCCCGATAGTGCCAGCACTTCAAGTCGTCGCGCTTCCAGATCACTTCCTTTGTTTCCGTATCGAGACAGGCCGTTCCGAAATGACCGTAGTGAACATAAACGCGCCCGGGCTCGATCACCGCAGAAGGCGTTGCGTAGCTGTTGTCCTTCGCCCCGTTCCCCATCGACTGCGGGTCATCACTGTGAAACAGCTTCACCTGGGTGGTGAGCTCTCCGGTCGTTGCATCGAAGCAGAGCGCGTAGAATTCGTGCCCTTCCACCGTGGCTGTCGTCAGCCAGACCTGGTTGTCGAGCACGATGGGTGAAGACAAGCCAAGCAACGGAGTCTCGGTTTTCCACTTCACATTCTCCGTTTCACTCCAGCTGTCCGGCAGGTTCGCGTCCCCGACGTGACCATCCTGGGTCGGCCCACGAAAGTCAGGCCAGCTGTCGGAGGCAGGCACCACCGTCGAACCGGCTAAGGCAGCGGTGCCGGCCAAGGCACAGAGAAAGAGCATCAAGCGGGGGGATTTCATGGCGCTAGATTGCCGTGGTGATTAGGGCGTGTCAATAAGAGCGGCAGCCGCCACCTCTTGATCTTGCTCCTGCTCTTGATCTTGCTCCCCGCGGTCGACCGGAAAGAGCAAGATCAGGATTAAGATCAAGAGCAAGACTTGTGCGATCGATCACTCCACAAACCGCCAGGCCTTCTTCGCTCCATTCCCCCCGGAAAACCCAATCGCCTGAAACTCTGTCACCTCACCACCAGGCAGGAAAATCCGAATCGTGCTCGTCACGCCCTTGGCCGGAATCGTCACGGCCACCTCCTGCCACTCACTCCCACCGGCGACGGTGTATTCCACCACCTGCGCTTCCGGAAACGTTTCCTGCGACGCCGTCCTCCACGCCACCTTTCCAGCCCCACCGGCCTCACTGCGCAGTTTCATCCGCAGCGTCAGCGGTCCGCCCATCTTCACTGAGGCCGTCCCGAGGAACGGGAACTTGCCGGTCGGGGTCACCTTCAGCCTCCCGTC
>JABSSQ010000378.1 GCA_013213905.1 Verrucomicrobiales bacterium
TCGCAGCTTTCCTGTACCTCCAGCGCCTCCTCATAGTAGGGCGGGTCGTCGGTCATGAAGAGCAACTCTCCATCTTCTTCGAGTAGGCGGTGCAGCGCCTTCAGAAACGGCAGCTGACACATCTGCCTGCGCCTCGCGTGTTTTTTCTTCGGCCAGGGGTCGGGACAGAGAAAGTGTATGCGGCTGGCAAAGCCATGAGGCAGCAGCTCGTTGACGGCGTAGTTCGAATCGATGCGCAGGGCCTTCACGTTGGTCAGCTCAGCCTGGCGTGACTTGCGGCTGACCTTGCGGATACGTCCGAGGAGACGCTCGACGCCAATGAAGTTCCGGTCGGGAAAGTGTTCTGCCATGCGGATGAGGAAGGAGCCGTCACCGCAGCCGAGATCCATCTCGATGGGCTTGTCGTCTGCGAAAACCTGCTCGCGGGTGAGTCGCGCAAACCACTCATCGGGCACCAGCTCGTTCGGGAGTGGGTAAGGTTCGTTCTTGGGCTTCTTCGGCATTAACCGTGAACAGTGCCGCGATCACACGGAAACTCAAGTGAGGACGTGCTTCAGCATTGCTGAGGTCGATCAGCTGCAGTACGATCAGACCGATGAAAGGCCTCCCCTTCGCCGTTGCTACCTTCGTGCTGATCCTGCTCGTTTCCCTGCGAGCTCAGGACGCAACAACGGATACTCCTGCGGCACAACCGAAACCTCTGCCAAGTGGATTCGTGGACCTGGCTGATATCGAACCGACCATTCTCACCGAGGTCCGCTACGCTACGGCGAACAACTTCGTGGGGGCGAAAGTAGATGGCTACCAGTCACCCCGCATCGTCATGACGCGCCCGGCGGCGGACGCGCTGAAGCTGGTCCAGGAAGACCTCAGGGAAGAAGGCTACGGACTGAAGGTATTCGATGCCTACCGTCCCCAGCAGGCGGTGAATCATTTCGTGCGCTGGGCGCGTGATCTGAATGACAAGGAGACGAAGGAGGAATACTACCCGGATGTTCCGAAGAATGAATTATTCCGACGAGGCTACATCGCGAAGTATTCGGGGCACTCGCGGGGCAGCACGATTGATTTGACGCTGGTTGATCTGGAGACTGGGGAAGAAGTCGACATGGGCACGCCGTTTGATTTTTTTGATCAGAGTTCGTGGCCGTATTCCCGGGCGGTGACACCGGAGCAGAAAGACAACCGCCTGGTGCTCCGCGCCGCGATGAAGCGCCGAAACTTCCGTCCCTACGATCGCGAGTGGTGGCATTTCACCCTCAATGGTGAGCCTTATCCCCGGACCTACTTTGATTTCCCGATCGAGTGAAGATGAGTGGATCCGACGAGAGAATATCAGGTGAGTCCCGCAGTATCGTGGTGCTGCCGGCGGCACTGGTTTCCAGCGCGGCGATGGCCGGAGTCATCGCGGCGGTACAGTTGATCATCTACCCTTCTTTCCTCGATATCCCCGGAGATCCGTTTGCGGTTTATCACCAGTGGTATTCGCAGCGGATCACCTGGATCGTCGGGCCTCTCATGGTGGTTGAGTTGGGGACAGCCCTGCTCTCGCTAGTGGTATTTCCCGCGGGGCGATGGCGCTGGCTAGGAGGGATCGGCTTTGGAATCGTGATTGCTCTGTGGGCGGTCACCGGTCTTGTCCAGGTGCCTCAGCACAGTCAGCTTGCGGGTGGCTATGATGCCGAAGTCATCGAAGCATTGGTGCGCGGAAACTGGATAAGATTCTGGTTGTGGCAGGGTAAGCTGGCAATCTCGATTGTCCTGCTCGTCGCCTGGATCAAGTCGCGGCGGTGAGATCGCGATGCATTTCGCAGGCATGCGCTGCGAAGCCGGCACCGAAAGAAGTGAGCCACCAGTGCTTGTCGTCGCCTGGATCTTCGAGCGCCTTGGCGAGGGCGAAGAGAACCGAGGGGCTGCTCATGTTGCCGCATTCGGACAGGACCGTTCGCGTTTCTATCAGGGTGCAATCAAGGTGTTTTTCGACCTCTTCGATGACATCGCGGCCCCCGGCGTGAGAGAGAACACGATCGGGTTCGGATTGTCGTTGTTGGTAGAGTTCTTCCACCGCGACAGCTGCGAGACCCGGCACTGTTTTCGCCAATTGATTCTTGAGTTGTCCGCCCGCATTGACGAAGCGGATTTCTTCGCGGTTTTCCGGTTGGTGAATCGTGGTGAAGTGGTCCGCCTTCCATTTTGCAGGCGCGGAGTCATTGGACCAGACCGCAGCGGCGGCGCCGTCACCGAAAAGGCAAAGGGAGATGAGTACGCCGGGGTCATCGTCGGCGTAGAAAGCCGCCGAGCAGACTTCGACGGCGACGGTGGCGACTTTGGCCTCCGGTTGCGCGGCGAGGAAGCCTTTGGCAGCCCGCAAGGTGGGAATGGCAGCGCCGCAGCCAAGACCGACCAGGTCCTGGAGGTAGGTGGAGGATTTCATGCCGAGATTTTCGGCGAGGTAACTTGAGATTCCGGGACAGAGATAGCCAGTGCAGGTGCAGACAAAGAGGGCGTCGAGATCGCTTGCCTTGATGCCTGCCTTCTCCAGGGCTGGTGTGAGTGCGGAGGCGGCAAGTTCAGGCGCTTGTTTCTCAAAGATTTCATTGAGCTCCTGGGCGTCCCGGTCAAAGACGGGGGCGAGGTCATCGAGGCAGAAGTGTCGCTGATCAATTCCGGACGCTCCGTTTCCGAGGAGACGTTTCAAGAGCCCCATCGATCCGGGTCGAAGTTGACTCGCGGTGGACGATTGGCGCAAAGCGTCAAGACAATCAGCTTGGGTGTAGCCGTTAGGAGGAACGGCTGTGGCGATGGATTCGAGGAACATGAATCAGCGGACGAGGGAAAGCAGGGTGTTGAAAGGGACCATGTTGCGGCGCGAGAGAAACTCGAACACGTTTTGGCCCCGAGGGTCAAGGAGTGCCTGCTGCAGTGCCAATGAAGTCCTGATTCGTTTCCGGAAGGCCTGACGTTTAATCAGCATGGCCCGGCGGGTGGCTGAATCCCACGATTCAGAACCGAGGCTCCAGGCGGCAAGTGGCCCGATGGAGTGGGCGGCCGACTCGAAGGCCATGCTCATGCCGTTTCCAGTGAATGGAGGAATGACGCTGCCCGCGTCGCCGACGACAAAGGCGTCATCTTCGTGTTTTTGCCAGCCAAGCGAGAGAGCGGAAACTCCACTGAAGGAGGTTTCGTCGATTTCCGAATCTCGAAGACGTTCTACTAGGCCGCGGTGGCCACCGTTGGCGAGATAGGCCATCAGTCGATCGCTCCCTTTGCCGCGGTTCTCAGGCTGAAGCTGGAAGAGGCCGCAGACGTTGACGCGATCATCTTCGACCGGAGTGAGACCGACATAGCCGTTGTTACCGAGATGCATTTCCAGTCCGGAGTCCATGCGGAGCCCTTTGACATGACACTTGAGTCCCAGCCAGTGGCTCTTTTCCATGGGGCGACCGGCGGCAAGCACGGTGCCTTCGGCGGGAGTGCGTTCGGCTCTCGTCTCGGTCCTTATTTTACCGCCAAGGCCTTGGACACGTTCCTGGAGTCGCTCATCCAGTCGCCAGCGAGAAATTCCCCGAGCGGGATCGGGGAGTTCCATGGTCATGATCTTGCGATCTTCGCGATACCAATGCCCAGTGGTATGAAGCTTGGCGTCCTGCAGTTCCGCCGCGATGCCAAGCTTCTCCAGGGTGGAGATGTCGATTCCTGAAATGAACTCCCCGCAGACGCGATGCCTTGGGTAGGTGCCGGCCTCGATCACCTCGACCGGGATTCGACGTTTGGCGAGTCCGGTGGCGAGCGAAAGTCCGGCAAGCCCGCCGCCGATGATGCGAACCGTTTTCATGGTCGCCTCGTTGCGATGGTTCGGATGGCACCCAACACAGAGGTCGTTTCTGTCACACTCCAGCGATCTGAGAGGCCAAGATATGTGGGAAGTTCACCCATGGTAAATCCTGCCCGAATACTCACGGGCATGTCGTGGCGGGTTACGCTTCCAACGAAAGGTGCGACGCATCGGCTCAGAGCGAGGATGCCGCAAGAACGAAGAGGTTCTGAGAAAACCAGAAGCTCGAAGGGTTCCATCAGCGCCCCAAGGGCCTTGAGTTCGTCAGGCTCGAAGTGATGGAGAAAGAGGTTTGCGACCAGAACGCCACCAGAGGGAAGTGAAGACTGTTCAAAGAGGTCTCCGGTGTGCCACTTGATCTCGCTCGGGAGGCCTTCGGGGCGAGGTTGAAGATCGAGGCCTGTCGCCGGGGCAAGTGTTGCGACGCTCCTCAGCAGATCGCCGTCACCTGCGCCGATTTCGACGATGCCTTTCTTGGCCAGATTGACGTTTCGGGCGAGAACCGACCGGATCCAGCGATCATTGCCCATGCAGAAGTTGAGTCGGCGCAGGTCGCGGCGACTGCGGATGGCACCCGGATCGTCTGGAGGAAGAGAGTCGAGGATCTCCGGGATGACTTCTCGTTGCATGATGGACCAAATCTGTCGCCTTGAGCCTGCCAGAGCTGTGTCAATCAGTGATGGCAGGTGCAGGCGTACTCGAGGCTGCCGCAGGTCGGGGACTCGTTCAAGTCGAGGTTGAACTTCTCGGTGATAGCATCAGCGCCTGCGGAAGCTTTGATCTGCAGAATGACTGGAAAGATCATGCCTGCCGGGAAAGCGACGTCGGAAATGAGGGCGTCGTTTTCGTAGTCGAACTCCATGCGAGTGGGGTTGGAGCGGTCACCGCCGATTAGGGTAACGACTTGCGTGCCGATTGGGACGATCTTGTCGTCTTTGACCTCGGAAATCTGCACTCTGCGGTTTTCGAGGAATAGAAATTCGAGATTCGGTTTTACCGAAGTGATGAGGCGTCCCCCATTGGGCCCCGCTTCAATATGAGCATGCCCGTGATGATCATGGTCGCCATGCGCGTGGTCGTGGCCACCATGTGCATGGCCATCTTCTCCGTGATCGTGATCATGGTCCTTATCGTTGTGAGCATGACCGTCTTCCCCGTGATTGTGCTCACCCTCAGAATGATCGTGCGTGCCGTGATTGTGGTCTCCATGCGGGTGGTCGTGTCCGTGATCCGAATCATCTGTGCAGGCGACGTTGCCCATGGCAAAGGCGGATGCGGCGAGCAGCAGGAGCAGGTGTTTGATGCTGATTTTCATAGTGGGTTCAGTTTGCAGGTTTTGATGGGTTTGATTGGAATGAGTTGGTTCAATGAGAGGCAGCCGCGTTGCGTTCAATCGATTTTTCGGCGGCCTTTTTGCCAAAGGCGTAGAAAACTGCGGGAGTCACGCCGAGTCCGAGTAAGGTCGAGCTGACGAGTCCGCCAACGATGACAACGGCGACCGGGTTAAGCACTTCTTTGCCCGGTTCCCCGGCA
>JABSSQ010000379.1 GCA_013213905.1 Verrucomicrobiales bacterium
CCAATGATCGTACCGGGGTTCAGACTCACGGCTATCCACTGCGTCTCCAGGAGAAAACCATTGCCCAGGCCCTGAGCGACGCCGGCTATGCGACCGGCCACTTCGGCAAGTGGCATCTCAACGGACTCCGCGGCCCCGGAGCCCCGGTTCTTGCTGACGATACCCATCATCCAGGTGCCTTTGGTTTCGAGCACTGGCTCACCACGACGAACTTCTTCGACATGGATCCCATGCTCGGCCGCATGGGCGAGTTTGAAGAATTCAAAGGCGACTCTTCGGAAGTGGTGGTTGCTGAGGCACTCAAGTTCATCAAGAAGAACGCCGGGAATCGCCCCACCTTCACTGTGATTTGGTATGGGACGCCTCACGATCCGATGAAAGCATCCGAAGAAGACCGCGCCCCTTTTGCTGAACTGCCTGAGGAATACCAGCATCAGTACGGTGAAATCACGGCGATGGACCGTAGCATCGGCGCTTTGCGAGCTGGACTCCGTGACCTCGGAATCGCTGATAACACCCTTTTCTGGTACACGAGCGATAACGGCGGACTCTCCAAATT
Source organism: Verrucomicrobiales bacterium (assembly GCA_013213905.1). Lineage (GTDB taxonomy): Bacteria > Verrucomicrobiota > Verrucomicrobiia > Verrucomicrobiales > DEV007 > Arctic95D-9. The sequence goes on from JABSSQ010000379.1 coordinate 560, forward strand.
CGGTCCCGAAACTATGGGCGGACTTCGTGGATCCAAGAACACCATGTATGAAGGCGGACTTCGTGTTCCCGGAATTATAGAATGGCCCGCCCGCATCCCTGAAGGCCGCGTCACAGACTACCCCGCAGGTACGATAGATATGTTTCCTACGATCGCTGAAATTGTCGGGCTGCCCGATGACTGCCGACTTCAACCGCAAGACGGAATCAGCCTCGTCCCGGTCATTGACGGAGAGCAGGAGAAGCGCAACGGCTACTTGCCCTTCAGACATAACGAGCGGGGCGTGCTCACCGGCGATCGCTACAAGATCATCAGCCAGGAGGGCGAGTATGAGCTCTACGATCTGCTCGAAGACCAGAACGAAACGACAAACCTGATCAACGCCAAGCCCGAAGTCGCAAAGGAACTCATCGCGAAATATGAAGCCTTCGACGCCTCACTTGAGGCATCCGTAGCAGGAAAGGACTACCCGGAAGGTATGGTCGATCCGAATCAGCCAGAGCGACGCATGTGGGTCGAGGACGCGGCCTATAAGCCTTTCTTCCCCCTCTTACAAGGCAGATGGGAGTATAACCGCTACCAGGAGGAACTGAGCGGCGAAAAGAAGAAGAAGTGAAGTCTTAGAAAGATACCGGCATGGTGCTGATGCTGGTTTGACTACGCCATGCTCTTTTCCACCCGATAGCAGGAGGCGCTCACGAAAATGTTCCATTATAGAGACTAGAGACGTCTAATGAGGCTGGTCATGGGTATTCGGCGGCTCCCTGATGCTTGCAGCTGTTTTTATCTTCCTCTCAACACGGGAGGAGGACTACCACGGAGTCTGGTGGCGCAGATTCAACCCAAAGCTGGAGGATTCGTGGAGGAAGCGCCATGCTTCCTCGAAGGGACAATCTGAGAACTGACTACCAGCCTTCCGTGTCCTGGGGATAGTGATACTCTTCGGAATTGTCCGGATCCTGGCAGTCGACATAAGCAGTTCCGAGATGTGGAACGGTGGTTCCCCACAGGTAGGTTCCGAAAGCATTGCAGACGGGTTCGTTAGGGAAGGCTCTGCCTGGACCAACAAGGTCATCCTTCGTCAACGAATCACCAAAACGCAGCTCATACATGTTCTGGCGGGCACGGACTGCCTTCTGAATCTGCGACGTCTGGACCAGGCATTTCGAACGATCTGATCCTGATTTGAACGCACTCACTCCAACGAAAAGAACTGAAATCAGGCTGAGCAAGGCCCCGATCACCACGGTGATCTCGATCAAGGTCATCCCCTTTAGCCTGGCTTTTTGTTGGATTTGGCTGCGCATTGTTGGGTTCCGTGAGAGGTGGTCAGAACATAGGAATTTATTCCTAAATTATCAAATTTATGGTTTTTATAATCCATTGCAACCGAAATCCACCCAAAAATCGCGGTTTTGCCCTCTAAATAGAATCGAGGAAGCCCTTCGCGCGGAGAGTATCCCCGATCGCCTCAGTCACCGCAGCCACCTCATCGGGATCATTCTCGCGGTGGTGTTTTTTCTTCGAAACGATCAATTCCTCCTGCAGGAACGTCTCGCACGCCTTTGTCATGGGGCAGCCAAGGAAGTGAGTCAGCCGTTCAACTGACTCCCGCGGCTCCGTTAGGATGTCTTCAAATTTGAAATCAATCACCTTCCCCTCGGGCAGATGACTTGCGAAAGCATCCCACCCTTTGACTTGATATTCCCATGATCGGGCCGCCTGGAGGTAATGGGGCTGGTCCATCACACCAATATGATTGAGAAGCACCCGGCCAAGTTTGCGATGGGGATCGTCCGTGAGATGCTCTTTAAAAGCGAGGTCCCGCCCGTCCCGTATCAGATGAACATACTTTGCCTTGGGAAAGGTTTCATGAACATAGGGGCCAATGAGATAGGTCTCGGGAAACTTCCACCCCCAGGTCCCGCTGGGTTGAAGCCGCTTGTAGTAGCGGCCTGCGGCCAGCTGGAACCGGTTCAGCAGCCAGTTTTTTCTGCTCCCCGTGAAATTGCAGTCAATATCGTGGATCGCGACCTTCTTGATTGGCCGGGTAAACTTTAAGTCGGCCGTATCGCCGGACTTCAGCTCCTCCGTAGCCCCTACATTGATCCCGAGGGTTTCACAGATTCGTGTCACCACCCGGGTGCCGGAGTGGCCTCGTCCCATGATAATCACCACCTCTTCTTCCTTGAAAAAGTCTTTTGTCTCCTGATCCAGCGGCAGCCAAAACATGGCGCCATCTACGGCGAATCCTCACCATCCGTTAACCCACCCTTCCCGCTCTCCACGTTTTCGTCCAGGTCCTGTAGGCAAAGCAGGGTCATTGCCAGATCCCGGTATTTCGCTTTTATCGCCTCCTTGTCCACGGGGCGGCAGCGCAGCGCCACGGCACGCCTCTTCTGCAATGTAACAGCATCGATACTGACTGGTCTTTTCTTCGCATTCATCCCGCAAACTTAGCAACCGCCAGCTGAGCTCACCACGGCCTCGCCTGTCAGCACCATGTCATACTCGGGGCGAAACCGTTAACTTCGGCCTTGATCCTCGCCCCATCCCATGACTTTTTCGTTAAGCTATCTACTCACCCATGGCTGACTCCCTCATTCTTCCAAAATGGTATGACCTGCACACCCACTTCCGCCAGGGAGCAAATGTTCCTGCCTACATCGCCGATCACTTGAGCATGGGGTGCGCCGGAGCTCTCGCCATGCCCAACACAAAGCCGCCCGTATCTCAAGTCAGCGGCCCCAAAACGGACTCCGCCTGGTCGATCGAAGCCTACCGCACCGATCTCAATGAAGCTGGCGCGGACAAGTTTGATCAACTCATCACTCCCCTTTATCTCACTGCCAACACGACCGCGTCGATGATCGAAGAGGGTGCGGCCTCCGGTCTCCTCCGTGCGGCCAAATACTACCCGCCCCATGGAACGACCAACGCGGAACACGGCATTCCGATGGACGAGTGGATTGGCAGCGACGTTTTCAAGGCGATGGAAGCGAACGAGGTGGTTCTCTGCATTCACGGGGAACAACACGCTCTTAAGGGATCGAAATATTTCGATGCAGAACAAACAGCTGAGTCCGATTTTTACACTCATCGCTTACCAAGAATTCTCGATGAGCACCCCAACCTTCGCATTGTCTGTGAACATATCACCACGGCCAAAGCAGCGGAGTTTGTCAGTGAGGCCCCATCTCACGTCGGGGCTACCATCACACCTCAGCATCTCCTCTACACCGTAGGTCATCTCATTCAGGGATTGAAGTATCACCTTTACTGCCTCCCCGTCGTGAAGTTTGAGCGCGACCGCGCCGCTCTGCGTGATGCGGTCCTGGCGCCGGGACAATCCAAGTTCTTTGCCGGAACCGACAGCGCCCCTCACACCACCAAGGCTACCGAGTGCGGCTGCGCCGCCGGGTGCTACACCGGTCGCTGTGCCCCTCAGCTCTATGCGATGGCGTTTGAAGAAGCGGGCTCGGATCTTTTCTCGGAAGCCGGCCGCGATGCCTTCACCCGATTCCTCTGCAGCAACGGCCCTGCCTTCTACGGCTTCACTCCGTCGACTGAGACTTTCGAGCTGGTCAAATCCCCTTCTTCGTCGGAGACCATCCACACCGATGAAGGGCCGGTAGTTCCATTGCCAGTCGGGATGGACCTCGAACTTACCTGGTCCATCGCCTGAGCGGAACTGATCGGCCTCGCATTCCAAAACCTGACGATTTTGTATCGCAGGAAGGGGGCACTCGTGTGCTAACATCACCACCGTGAAAGCCCACCTGACCACTCTCCTAGGCCTTGCCATCCTTATTCCGACGATTTCGCCGTCTGAGGATGCTGCTCCCGCCAGTTTCTATAATATCACCGACGTCATCACCAAGTGGACGCCGGAGCAACATCTCTGGATTAAGGGCAATCTTGGCGTCAGCAAACGGCAGCTAAACGGGCTCGAAAGCTGGCTCGATGAGAACGGTGCCAACTGGACTGTCGTTCTGATGGAGACGGCCTCGGGTCAACGCTATGAAACCCATAGCGGGATGAACGCGGTCGAACATGCGCTGGGGAAAGGGCTTTCCAACCAAACCGGCTTCGGAAGTTTGACCGACAAGCGAACCGGCGAAAGCAATGGAGCGGTCTTTGTTCTTTTCCTGCAGGAGCGGAAATTTTCGTATTTCGCCTCGGACGCCTTTGATAACCGCGGCTTAGGAGAACGCTATTGGATTGGCCGACTCGACAAGCCCGCCATCAACGCGATGCGCAATGGAGGCCGGATTGTTGATGCCGTTAAGAACACCGTAACCAGCATCGAAAGCTCACTGACCCGCAAGATCCAGGAAGAGAACGAACGCCAGCGACTTGCCGAGATCGAAAGGCAGCGGGCCATCGACGAAGCGAAACTTTACGCCACCCAACTCCGATCACTCATCGAAGAAGCCGCCGGACGAACTACCAAGCTTCAGCAGGCAAATCCGAAGCTCACCGGGGCCGTGGTCCGCCCCGATCTCGTCCCCTGGAAAGCCGAGGCTGAAACCATTGCCCGCCTTGCCGAACAGGGCGACTACAAGAATGCGCGCAAGCATTTCACGGACACCCAAAATGCGATCGAAGCCTACCACGGCCGTCTCGACAATTGGGAATCCGACAAGAAGCGTTTTGCGCCCCTCGACGAGCAAATTAAAGAACACCCGACCTCACCGAATGCACCGGTGGTCGAGGGACATCTCAGCCGCGCCGAACAGGCCCTCAATTCCGCGCTCTCCAACCACACCATCGGCGACCCACTTTACAGCGAGCAACTTGCCTCGGCCGATCGTTACCTGGCTTATGCCAGCGATTCCTACGAACAGTGGCTTGAGTCCGAACGTCAACGGAAGTCCATCATTCGCGGCAGCATCGCAGTGACAATACTGACGATCATTGTTTTCCTCGGCGTCGCCAATCGCAGGCGCCGTAGGATCAAGTCCCGGGCCGAAGAAACCCATGCTGACTGGGAGGACCAGCTGGAAGGAAAATTCTCACAACTGTTCTCTCTAATGGACCGTACCGGGCTTGTCGTTGGATCCAGCGAGGATCTGGAAAAGCGCAATTTCGAGGGAACCACCCTGAAGCTCGCAAAAGAGGCGATTCACGGGGTCGATGAGCTCTTCATCATGTCTGCGGCGACAGACAAAGTCATGAAAGAGGTCAAAGCGTTGATCTACCCCGGCGGCGCTCTGAATAAAACCAGGAACGCCTTTTCCAAGCGTTCTTACCGAGAAGCG
>JABSSQ010000038.1 GCA_013213905.1 Verrucomicrobiales bacterium
GCTGCGGAAATATCGAAGGCAACGGCTTTGAGCGAACCCAGCTGCTGTTGCACATAACAGGCGGTGGCCGGGGTCAGGGTGTCAGGGGTGATCGTGGCGACGATGATCAGCTCCACGTCGGCGGGATCCACACCTGCCTGCTCCAGAGCCGCGCGAGCCGCGTTGGTAGCGAGGTGACTGGTGTATTCGCCTTCGGCAGCGATGCGGCGTTCCTTGATCCCGGTGCGAGTTGTGATCCACTCGTCCGAGGTGTCCACCGTAGCCTCGAGGTCGTGATTGGTCATCACTCGCTCAGGGAGGTAGCTACCAGTTCCGGCGATCCTCACAGGGAGTAGCGCGGGAGTGGAGGGTGCAACGGAATCAGTCATAAATGAAAGTCTTTAACAAGAGGCTTACTCAGTTAGAAGCGAGGCAACTTGGGCCATTTCCTCTTCGATGTGCGGATTAACGTGGTGTTTTACAGCTTCTGCACCGACTCGGATAGCATTCTTTATCGCTCTTGGCGAACTGGAACCGTGTCCTATGATTACAATTCCGTTCACTCCGAGCAGCGGACTGCCTCCGTAGGTCTCGTAGTTTCCGCGTTCCTTGGCGGCTTTGAAGGCGCCTTTCGAGATAAGGCCTCCCATCTGGCGGATGGGATTGGCCATGATTTCCTGCCTCAACCACTTGGAAACGGCCTTGGCGGTCGCTTCGCAGGTCTTGAGCAGGACATTGCCGACGAAGCCGTCACAGACCACTACGTCGAGCTGGGATTCGAAAAGGTCGTGCCCTTCGACGTTACCGACGAAGTTCAGGTGAGAATCTTTCAACAACTGGAAAACTTCGCGGGTGAAGTCAGTTCCCTTGGAGTCTTCTTCGCCGACAGACATCAGCCCCACGCGAGGCTTGTCTTTGCCCTGAACGTGGCTGGCGTAAACCGAGCCCATGATGCCATAGCCGAGCAAATGAGAGGGCTTGGCTTCGACATTGGCACCCGCGTCAACGATGTTGCAGGGGCCGTATTCGTTGGGAAGGGGGGAAGCGATGCCGGCGCGCTCAACGCCGGGAATAGTGCGTAGTTTGATGGTCGAGGCAGCCACAACCGCCCCGGTATTGCCGGCACTGACGAAAGCCTCGCAGTCACCTTTTTTGATCAGGTCGAGAGAAACGGCGATCGAAGACTTTTTCTTCTGCCGCACTGATTTGACGGCAGACTCGTGCATTTCCACGGCTTCGGGAGCATGCACGATCTCGATTTTCCGGTGGCCGAACGAAACCCGGTCGAGCTCGGATTTCACGGTGTCCTCATCGCCGACGAGATACAGCTTTTCAAAGTCGATGGAAGAATCTGAGAGTGCTTCCATAGCACCCTCAATGGTGGCTTCGGGGGCCTTGTCGCCGCCCATGACATCCAACGCGATTCTCATCGTTTAAAACGAGGGTCTATCTAGGAACAGGGGGGGCGAACATGCAACCCTGAAAAAGACAAAGTCACCCCGAAATGAGGTGACTTCCTTCGTTTGAGAAACTGGTCGAAAAAGAGCCGATTAAAGCTCGTCCACGGTAATGACCTGGCGACCCTTGTAGTAACCGCAGCTCGGGCAGGCAATGTGGGACGGAGTCGCACTGCCGCACTCAGGGCAAACGTTAAGCTTACGGGCGCGCCAGCGCTGACCGGTGCGACGGAGGCGCTTCTTCATTTTGGAGGTGCGACGTTTTGGAACTGCCATAGCTGAGCTGAATTTTACTGGAGCGCGCACTTAAGCCCGCATTCGGCAAAAGTCAATGAAGTAAAACGCAGGATTTTTCAGGAATCCTAAATTCTGCCCTCTTCGATGTCATAAACGTCGAACCAGTGGTAGACGATTTTGCCTGCGGGAACGAATTCGGGGATGTATCCCTCGAGAAATTCCTGCAATTCAATGGGCATTTCGCTGATGCGCTTGTAGCGCATGTCATTGTTCCACTGGATCACTTCGCGACGCTCCGGCTTGGCATTGGCTTCGATCCAGGCGCCCATTTCTTCATCGCTGGCACCGGTGGCGACCTGGTTTCTGAAGTCATCGACCGAAATCCCGGCGAAATTGAGGAAAAAGTTGTCGAGCGGACAATCGAAGTGGTATTGACCCAGCGTTCCGGCCAGTTCGGCGCGGCACTTGTCGAGAGTGCGGGCGGCAACCACGTAACCTCCCAGGGTTTCACGGGGGCTGCGGGGAACTTCGGAGTTCAGGTCGAGGGCGGAAATGGTAGAGGATTCAGTGCTCATGAGGGCTCGGACGTAGGCGGTGGCGACGCATTACATGTTACGCAGTAAAATTTGGTTGTGGAGCGATTTCGGCGTCATTGCGAGGGATGACATGCGGCCATCGAGCCGTCATGCTGCAGCATGATGAAACCGCTGCTTTCTCTTTTCTGCCTGCTTTCTGCGGGTGTCCTCCTCGCCGAAGACCGACCTAATGTGGTCATGTTGCTCGCCGATGACCTGGGGTGGGCGGATATCGGCTGCTACGACGGTCCGGTAAAAACACCGAATCTGGATTCCCTGGCAGAAGAGGGCACCCGGTTCACGAACTTCTACTCCGGTTGCGCCGTCTGTTCTCCTTCACGTGCCACTCTGTTAACCGGACGCCATCACATTCGGACCGGCGTTTACAGCTGGATTCACGACGAGAGCCAGAATTCTCATCTTCTCGAGCGGGAAGTCACCCTCGCCGAGGTGCTGAAAGAGGCGGGCTACAGCACGGCTCATGTTGGGAAGTGGCATTTGGGCCTGCCGACTGAGGAACGCGACAAGCCGACTCCGGATCAGCACGGGTTTGATTACTGGTTCGCGACCTGGAACAACGCAGAGCCCAGCCACAAGAACCCCGAAACCTTCATTCGCAACGGCGAAGAAGTCGGCAAGCTCGAAGGGTATTCCTGCCAACTCGTTGTCGATGAGGCGATCACATGGCTGGATGATCATCGCGACAAGGAGGCTCCGTTCTTTCTCAACGTGTGGTTTCACGAGCCTCACGCTCCGATTGCGGCTCCGGATGAAATCGTTTCGGAATACGGCGAACTGAAGGAGAAAGGGGCGATCTACTCAGGGACGATCGATAACACGGATCGCGCGGTTGGACGTCTGCTCGACAAACTCAAGGAAGTCGCGCCGGCAGAGAACACGCTCATTATTTACGGTTCGGATAATGGCAGCTACCTCCAGGACCGTGTCGGTGGGCTTCGCGGAAAGAAGGGGACCAACTGGGACGGAGGTATTCGTGTGCCGGGAATCTTCTATTGGCCGGGAACGGTCGAGAGCGGTCTCGTAACGGACCAGGCCGGTGGACTGGTTGATGTGCTTCCTACCGTGTGCGGTCTGCTTGGTCTGGAGACGCCGGCCGGCGTTCACCTCGATGGCAGCGATCTCAGCCCGGTCCTGAGAGGAAAGCCGGAGACGTTCTCCCGTCATCAGCCCATGTTCTGGCATCTCCAGAAGTCTCGTCCCATGGTCGCCATGCGGGACGGGGACTACTCACTGGTCGCGGACCCCGACTATGAGCTCTCGACGAATAATATGTTCGAGGAGAGCTGGATTCCGAAGATCAAAGCAGGTGGCTACACCAATTTCCAGCTCTTCAACCTGGTCAATGATCCCAACCAGACGACCGACCTGGCAGGCGAGAAGCCGGAAGTCGTCGAAGCACTGAAGAAGAAGCTGCTTCAGATCAACGCCAGCATCATGGCCGACGGTGAGGACTGGCATCTGAAGTAGGCGGACCGTTCTCATTGTCCGTTTCCGCAATCGGGATACGCGATTCGGACCCATGGCAACGCTTGAAAAGGGCGGAATCTATGGCTCAGTGCGCCGCCCTTTATGAAGTCCTTCCGAATTGCTCTCCTTTCTGCCGCCTCTTCGATTGCTATCGGCTCCGCTCTTGGAGCCGACAAGGTGCCGGATGATCTGGTCCTCAGCACCGTTGCGGGTCCCGATGTGGTTCCCAGCCCTGCCTGCCTCTGCGCTGGTGCTGACGGTTCTATTTTCGTGGGTGTCGACCTGAACGGTTCACTGGGCAAAGGTCCGGGTAAGGGCCGCATCGTGAAGCTGATCGACGAGGACAAGGACGGAGTCGCCGATTCCCACACCATCTTCGCTGAGATCGACAACCCTCGCGGGCTGATCGCTGCCGGAGACAAGCTCTGGGTGCTGCACACGAATTTCGGAGATGACGGCCAAGCAACCGGGATGGATCTCAAGCTGCTCGTCGACGCTGACGGTGACGGAGTCGCCGACGGTCCGGCCGAGCCATTGGTTGAGCACATCTGCGCTGCTTCCTCTCTCAATAGCCGTGGAACAGATCACTCCACCAACGGTATCCAGATGGGCATCGACGGTTGGATCTACATTGCGATCGGGGATTTCGGTTTTGCTGACGCGGTTGATCGCGATGGCACGAAGCTGACTTTGCTGGGCGGCGGTATTGTCAGGGTTCGTCCGGACGGAACCGAAATGGAGCTCTACACCACCGGGATGCGGAACATCTACGATGTGGCGATCGATCCTTTCATGAACGTCTTCACCCGCGGCAACACCAACGACGGTGGTGGTTGGAATGTGCGTTTCACTCATCACATCCAGTCCGGGGAATACGGCTACCCGCGTCTCTTCATTAATTTTGCCGATGAGATCATTCCTGCGCTTGAAGATCTCGGCGGTGGCTCCGGTGTTGGTGCCATTTTTATCGACGAGCCGACCTGGCCGGAAGTCTACAACAGGCAGCCGCTCATGGCTGACTGGGGTCGCAAGGCCGTCTACCTGCACCGTCTCACCGTGGATGGCTCCAGCTTCACCCAGGTGCCCGAGGAGTTTGTCAGGGTCTCGCAGGTTTCTGACCTCGATCTCGATGCGAGCGGCCAGATGTTCCTGAGTGCCTGGGATGGTGCCGGTTTCAAAGGTAATGATTCCAAGGGCTACGTGGTCCGCGTCGTGCCTCAGGGCTGGACCTATTCTGCCGCTCCTGACTTTGAAAATGCCGACCTGAATAGCCTGGTTGGTCTCCTCGCATCTGATAGTGCGAAGGTGAGGGGATTCGCCCAGCTTGAATTGTTGGGCCGTGAGAATGCAGCTGAAGCTGTTGCCGGTCTCAGGCAGTTGATCTCAGACGAGGCAAAGTCGCTTGAGTGCCGGGTGGCAGCGCTCTACACGGCGAGCCAGATCGAAGAGGATCCTGCATTTGCCCTGGCCTACGCGGATGATTCTGCACTTCGTGAATTCGCACTTCGCGCTGCGACCGACCGGATCCCGCGTCTGAAAGGGGCGCAGTTGCCGCTCGAGCCATTTCTTTCCGCTCTCAACGATGGATCGCCTCGTCAGAAAGTGGCTGCCGCCATCGCAATGGGGCGCCTTGGTGATGAAGAGGCAGCGGAAGCTCTTCTCGCTGTCGAATACACCCGCCCCGATGTGGGTGGCAAGCCAACCACGACCCAGCTTGATACGCTCAAGGGCGGCAATCGTGTGGCCAAGGTGAAGTTCGAGGTCGCTGCCGGAGAGACACTCTATTTGAATCTGAAGGAAACCAACCCGGCCGAAGAACCGACTCACATCGCTTTCTACAACCCGGTGTTTGTGGTCAGTGGCGGGAAAACCGTGAAGCTGGGAGATCTCAAGCCGGTCTCGGGCAAGGTTCACGTCGATCAGAACCCCGATGGCTCCGAACTCAGCAAGAAAGCGGCGAAGGGAACCGAGCATTTCGTCACCGCTGAAGTCCAGGAAGATCTCGCTTATGAAGTGCCTGCCGGCGCTCTTCGTTTCGAAGCAACCGTGAAGAAAGCAGAGTCAGGTCCTGCTGAAGGTTCCATTGATTTCTTTGCTTCCACTGTCGATGTTCAGGAGGGTGGGAACGCCGCTTCCGCCAGTCCGCGCCACTCCACTCCGAACTCTGACATTGTTCTTCCTCACGTGGCGGTGAAGTCACTGGTCAGCCTGGATGCCGTTGACGCAAGCCTCGCCGCTGTGGGAACGTCAGGACAGGACCTCGCTCTTTGGGCACTTTCCTACATGCACAGCCCGGAGGCCGTCGACGGTTTGCTCGCTGCGCTGAACCGCACCGACAACGAAGCACAGCAGGAGGACCTCCTGCGGACTCTCGCTCGCCTTTACCAGAAAGAAGCACCCTACGACGGTAGCTGGTGGTGGACGACACGTCCGGACACTCGTGGGCCCTACTACAAGCCGGAGACCTGGGAGAGTTCCGAGAAAATCGCCGTCGCCATGAAGCAGCTTCACTCCGAGAGCGGCGAAGACGGGCAGCGCCTTCTCGCGCGGCTCAACGATCGCATGCGGATGAAGATTGATGAGCTTGGAACCCTCGTAGTGGAGTCCGAAGTTGAGGAAATGCCCACGGTTGATCTCGCCAAGATCAGCTCCCAGCAGGGAGCCGTCGGCACGACACCGATCGAGGATGTGATTCTCTCACTGGACAAACTCAAGGGAGACGTGGCCAAGGGCGAGCAGCTGTTTGCGCAGCAGGGCTGTGTCGCTTGTCATGCGCTCGAAGTTGGTGGTCCGGCGCTCGGGCCGTTCATGGGCCAGATCGGTTCCATCATGAACAAGGAGCAGATCGCCGTCGCAATCCTGCGTCCTAACGATACCATTTCCCAGGGCTTCCAGACCGCTCAGGTGAAGATGAAGGACGGGACTGTTCACGTGGGCTTCGTCACTGAGAGTAATTCCGACACCATGACGCTTCGCAACATGGCCGGACAGGTCACCAAGTTGAATGCGTCTGACATTGAACACGAAGAGCATCTTCCTACTTCCATGATGCCGCCCGGCCTCGCAAACGCACTGTCTCTCGAAGACTTTGCGTCGATGGTGGAATACCTGGCATCCAAGAAGTAAGAGGGAGGGTCGACATTCCAGTCGCCCTGAGGCACTTGGTGCGAACGACAGGAATGTCGTTCCGCCTTGGGTAGCTTCTGCAGGCTTAGCGCAACTTGACGGAGAGCGATGGCGCGGGCAGGGTCGGATGCCTCTTGCTCGCGATGGCGTGAACGAGGCCCCCGGCTTCATTCTCGCTCGTCTGGCGAACGATGATCAGGGTAGCGAGACGGTTCTGGTCCTCGTTGAGAAATTGAGTCAGTAAGGCCCCATCGAGCTGAAAAACTCCGCTCTGGGCTCCTCGTGGGAGAGTGAACGTGCCTAGCGAAACCACTTTTTCAGGATTGAGTTCGTTGCCGGTCTGGATGCCTTCATTGCCGGGTGCGGTTTCCCAATCAGCTTCTCCATAGACCCAGTCGTCGCCGGAGTCATCGGTCAGGCCGAAGACTTCGAACACAGAATCACTGAGGAGAGAGGCCAGTCCCCAGCCGGTGGGAGTGAATTGAAGAGACAGTTCTGCCTCCTCAATTGAATCCGGGGCGAAGCGGGAGAGATCGAAGCGCAAGTAGGCTTTGCGGTGAGGCGGCATCCTCGCGGAGTTCTTGCCGTTCTTGATCAGGAGCAGCTCGTTCGAAATGTGATCGGCCGGGGCGAAGGTGTGAACATAGCCGTCTGTGCCGTCGCCGTAGGCGGTCGAAATGGTCCGCCAGTTGCCTTCGCGGATGAGCTTGTCTTCGCGGGATGACCAGGTGCCTTCCTCGGGGCTGTCTCCCACTTCGCCGAGTCCTTCGCCGGCGACAAAGTTGCGCTGGCCGGTATGGAGTTCCACGCTTTCGTCAGAAGACGGGTCCTGGACCTCGACGAGGCCCTCAAATACCTGCGTTTTAGTCGCTCCGGAGCGGGGATCCACATTCACCACGAAGCGCGTCCCGTGATCGATCACATTTGCCCGTGGGGTCTCGATGCGGAACCCCTGGGCGGACTCCTCCACCTCGGTGACAGCAGTGCCGCCTTTGAGCAAACAGTTCATCGAATCGATCAGCTCGAGTTGGGCCGGACCTTCGAGGACGACTGTGGCGCCGGAATCAAAAGCAATTGTCGCCAATCCTTCGCTGAGTCTCAGTTCGCCCGCGTTGAGGCGGGAACCGTCGCCGGTCGGAAGATTACTGCTCTCCCAGCGGGCAGCTTCGGTAGTTTCCATCGTGGCGAAGGATTCGGGAGCGGCTTCGGGTCGGATCAAGACCAGCGCCAGCAGCGCCACGACGGCTGCCGCGGCGAGGAGTTGGGGAAGAGAGGGCAGCCTTGAGGGACGGTATACCTCGAAATCCTCGATGTTTTCCTCTTCGGTCGCGCTGATGTGATCCCAGTGCAGGGAGGCATGGTCGTGCATGAAGTCAGTGAAGATGCGGCGGGCTTCTGCACTGCTGTCCAGGAGGGCTTCCAGCTCGGAAATCTCGTCAGCGGACAGCTTTTGCTCGATGTGACCATTGGCGAGCTCGAGTAGTCGGTTTTTTTGGTCGGGATTCATGCTTCAGTTAGTTCTTGCTCAACGCATTCAAATAGGTTTTTACGCAAACGGCTAAGGAGGCGATAGATCGCTCCTTCGGTCCGATCTGTCCTGTGGGATATCGATTCGATGGACGATTCGTCACGATAGCGCATCTGTAGGATCTCGCGGTGATCGTCCGGCAGTTTCAAGACGCATTCCTTGAGTGCCGCTTCCCGCTTGATCCAGCGTTGTTCGCGGATCGCGGTTTCGGATTCCTCACTGAGAAGTTCCAACATGCGATCGCTCAGCCTTTCGGAAGGATGGCGCTTCGACTGACGGCGGTAGGACAGGATCTGGTGAAAAAGAATCTTCCTGGCCCAGGCCGGGAAATTGGTGCCGAGCTCGAACTTGTGAAACTGGCGCCACATGATGATTTTGCCTTCCTGGAGAATATCCTGCGCGTCCTGGGGGCAGGCAATAAGGCCGGTCACGTAGATGCCCAGCTTCTTCTCGTGCTCGCCGAGCAGGCCAAGAAAAGCTTCGGTGCGTTCGTCGGTGGGGGGCTCGGAATCCATTCGTCCTCACTGTAATAAGGCCGATAGTTGAGCGTTTGGACATCGAAATTCAAAAAGGTAATCTTCTTGATGGCGACATAGACCTGCCTGAAAAACGTGATGAAGACCCGGGCTCTAGTTTTTGGGTTGAGTCAATTCTTTAAGCGGAGAGGGGAGGAGCTTCGAGATCCGGGTCAAAAACAGACTCGAATTCCGATCAGCGGGTTGGGAAGGCGCCTCTCTGTCGAGATAGCGGGCCAGATCACCTATCGTGCTGTGGGTTGCCAATATCGAGGCGGAGATTGGCACCCCCTTCCATTGCTTCTCTACGAGCGCGAGCATTCGCATCGCTGATAAGGAGTCCCCCCCGGCATCAAAAAAGTCAATATCAGGGCGAATCTCCCGGCTGTGAATGAGTTTTCTCCAAATCGCTGCGAGTCGATTTTCGGTATCGGTCATGGGCTCGGCAGGCAATGAGGAGGCGCGGAGTGCCTCATCCCGGTAGAGCCTTTTAAAGTCAATTTTGCCCCCTGAAGTTCTTGGGAATTTCGCTACAGGAATTAGCAAGCTAGGAATCATGTAGGCAGGCAACTTCTTTGAGAGGAAGTCTTTGAGAGCTTCCGCGGCGAGACCTTGATTGCCGCTCTCCCGGTAGTATGCAATCAATTCGGATGATTCGTCGTTGTGCACGACCTGGATTGTGGCCTGTTGCACGCCTGGGTGAGAGTTCATCGCATCAATGATTTCTCCAAATTCAATTCTGTAACCCCGGAATTTGATCTGATCGTCTATTCGCCCTTTGAATTCGAATTGGCCGTCTGGCCGACGGACTGCGAGGTCACCGGTGCGGTAGAATCGTTTTCCGTCGCGTGCGATGAATTTCTCCTTCGATAACTCGGGCCGCCGCCAATAACCCTGTGCGACCCCGGCCCCGGAAATCACCAGCTCTCCCTCGATTCCGTCTCCAAGCGGGTTCAGTTCCCGGTCCCAGATTTCAAAATTCAGACCGTCGATAGGGCGCCCAATGGTGATGGGCTGTCCCGGGGTTAGATATGTGAAAGAGGCGGTAATAGTCGTTTCGGTGGGACCGTAGCCATTGATGAGGAGGGTTTCGGGAGCTACTCGCTCAAACCACTGTTGGACGAGCCGTGGATTGACTAGCTCTCCTCCGATTCCGACATCATTAACGCACCGGGGAAACGGATAAGTATCCAGAGCGATAACCATCTCATGCCAAAATGCAGTGGGCAGAGAAAGGCTGGTGACTTGATACTGTTCAACAGTGCGCAAGAAAGTAGCCGCATCCTGAAGGGATTCGTCGGAGGGAACAAAGAGCGAACCTCCGGCTAGGAAGGTGGGAAAGATCTCTTCGATTGAGAAGTCAAAACTCACAGAGGAGATTTGCATCACCCGCGTGGTTTCCTTCATTTCAAACTCATTCACGCACCAGAGATTGTGGTTGAGCAGCGCTGAATGATGAATGGGCACGCCCTTAGGTTTACCTGAAGACCCCGAAGTGTAGATCATGTAGGCAAAGTCAAGTCCCCTCGGTGTTGCTTGAACCGGTTCAGCAGAAGGCAATTCCCGGAGTTGCTCCAGTCCAATCCGTTCAATTGGCAGGCTCCCTGAGGCCGGCAAATCCCGGTCAAGGCCAGTCAGGGCTATCACTGCCTGCGAGTCTTCGACAATCGTGTTGATGCGTTCTCGGGGATCGTTGCCATTGACGGGGACAAAGAAGCCCCCGGCTTTCATAATCGCAATTTGCGAAATGTAGCATTCGGGTGATCGGTCGAAGAAGGTCAGGACCGGGCGATTAGCGATGTGAGGGCCGAGGTGCGAGGCGAGGCGATCAGATAGTTGATCAAGCTCCGAATAAGTCACGCTTTCCGTGGGGGTGAGTATCGCCTCTCGATTCGCAAACGTTTTGGCGACCGGTCGGAACAGGTCGGGGTAGGAAGCAGGAACGGCGGTTTGCATCGACTGGAAATTAAGCTTGGAACGATCTGAAGCGACGAACGACAACAAATTTGATCGAGAAAATTAAAATTTCTAGAAATATTATAATAATGCTTTATCTTGATATTTCGAGTGGAGATATAATAAATCGCTGGAATGTGTCCCGATACTAGCACCAGTTTCGGGCATTCAGCGGTTCTTGGAGACGATTAGTTGAACGAAATCATGACCGTTACAGACTCCACGGCGCAATTGATGTCGGGTGACGAGGGCGCTCCGCTTTTCGGAATCCATGCGGGAGACGGCAGCATTTTCTTCTATTTTCCTCTCGCGAGGAAGCTCGGTGCGGCGCGCGATTTTTATGCCATTGAAGCACCTCAGTTGAGTGACGGTAAAGAGCTCAGGCCATTCTCAGTTGAGGAAATGGCCGGAGTCTATTTGGCGGAATTGCGGCGTCTGCAACCCTCTGGGCCCTATCACTTGTGTGGCTTTTGCTACGGAGGGTTGGTGGCTTATCAGATGGCGGTTGAGTTAAAAGCCGCAGGAGAGCAGGTAGGGTTACTTGGTCTGATCGATGCTGACAACCCGGCAGGTCAGATACGAGAGCGGAGTATGAGCGAGCGAATCGTCTCGTTGTGGGATGATCCTTCTTTAACATCAGGGGAGAAGTGTGTGCGATTGCTGAGGCGGCTGGGCGATGGACTTGCCAGCCGTATTTATTACGAAGTGGAGAATTTCCTGGCGAGACTGCTGCCCACCCCGAAGAAAAAGGGCAAACTGCGATTGGCTCGTTTTCGGCACCTTTGTGAGCGGGCCTGGGAAGACTACGAGCCACCTCCTTACAATGGGGATGTGGCCGTGTTTCGTGCCATTGAATGCAACGACAAGTATGAACTTCCAGCCGACTACTCCTGGGGCAGTGTTGTGGAGGGGAAAGTGAAAATGATCGATATTGCTGGAAGTCACTTGAGCTTGTTTCGAGGACACCACGTAGACCAATTCGCGAAATATTTTGAGGAGGAACTGGTCAGCCGGGATGCATCAGCGTAAAAAGAGGGGCATCCCGCTGCATATCAGCGCTCCCCGTCCCGGGCTATTTTTCGGTAAGACCAGATGTAGCACAAGATCGCCGAAAGTAGGGCTGTGATGGCTGTCGATAAGGCAATGCCTTTGACTTCGAACCAGTGCATGAAGAGGTAGTTGAGTGCGACATTGACGCCGAGGCCAATGGCGGCAACGACCATCATATAGCGTGAGCCTTGCAACGCGATGACCATACAGGCGGCGACTTCGAAAAGAAGGTAACCGGGGATTTGAAAGGCAGCAAATTGCAGCACATCGCTGACTCTGGCGGTGTCCTCGCCGGTAAATGCGCCTCGCTCCAAGAGTAGGCGAACGGCTGGTGTCGCTGCGAACCACAACACAAGTATAGCCGCTCCAGATAGAATGAGGATCAGCCGTGTGTAGGCCCTGACAGACTCTTTCAGAGTGTGCCATTGACTCTTTGCGGCCAGTTTTGAAAGGTGGGGGAGCATCACACGGCCGAGAGCGAGGGCACCGACGGTTTTGATGATGCTGCAAATCTTTTCGCCGTAGTCGAGCACTGCGACGCTGCCAGGTTCGAGGGAGGCCGCCATCAGCGTATCGGTGAAGTAGCAGCCGGAATGAATGAGTGCGCCTCCCATCAGAGGCAATGCCATCAGCAAAAGTTCCCTCGAAGGTGGGGCTGATAGGGTGGACGCCAGTAGGCGTGTTTCGGGTTTACGTTGGCACTCAAGAACGAGCAGTGCGAGATAAACGAGGGCACCGGCGCTGGCTCCGATAGAAAGGAGCCTGCCATCCCGAATGTCAGGCAGGAAAAGTAGCAATAGGATCGTCCCCATTGGAACGAGTCCCGGTGCCGCAGAGGAGACGAGGAAGCGATCATTCACCTGAAGGTAGCCAGCGAGTATTGGTGCGGTCCCGAAAAAGACGGCGAAGGGGAGCAGCAGGCGGAGCATTTCTGCGCTGAGTTGTTGCTTCGCAGTCTCAAATTGGTGTCCGATGACAGCAGCGATTTCACCACTCAGGAACCATGCGATCAGGGAACACAGGGTGAGTAGACCTAGCGAGATCAAGAACGCTTGAGAAATCAATCTCCTCGCGGCGGAGTGGTCGCGAAGCTCTTTTCTGGTGTAAGCCGGAATCACCGCGTCTGCAATCGCTTCACCGACGACATAAGCAACTAAGACGGGGATGGCGAAAGCGACCAGGTAGGCGTCGACTTCGTCTGAGGTTCCAAATCGGTGGGCAATGCACAA
>JABSSQ010000380.1 GCA_013213905.1 Verrucomicrobiales bacterium
ACCCGATCTGCCGGTGGCCATTACCAGTTTCGGGGCCACCTTTCACGAAGGAGCGATCTACGTTTACGGGGGCCAGTTGGGCAGAGCTCACAGTTACAGCTGGGATCAGGTGAATAAGCCGCTCTACCGCCTCCAACTCGAGGACGGAGCTGAGTGGGAGGAGCTCGCATCGGACGAGCCAGCTCTCGGACCGACGCTGTGGACCCATGAATCTGGCTTGATTCGGGTCGGGGGAATGCAGCCAAAGAACGCGAAGGATGAAGAGCAGGATCTCGTCTCCGTTCCTTATGTGCGCCGCTTCGATCCAGAATCCGGCAGATGGTCACCGCTTGTGGATCTCCCCGTATCGCGCTCCAGCCATGATTCGCTCATCGTCGGCGATAAAATCTACGTCGTTGGAGGGTGGCAGATGAAAGGCAAGGGGAATTCCAACACCTGGCTGAAAACCGTCGAAGTGCTTGACCTGGCGGCGGAGAAGCCCGAGTGGCGCAGCATTAAGCAGCCATTTATCCGGCGCGCCCTTTCCATCGCGGCAGTGGGCGATGAGCTGTTCTGCATGGGCGGGCTCGATAACGGAGGCGATACCAGTCTCGAAGTCGACATCCTCAATCTGAAGACGGAAGAGTGGAGGAAAGGGCCTGATCTTCCCGAAGGGCCCATGGACGGATTTGGCCTCGCCGGGCTTGTCGACAGTGACGATGGAAAGCTCTATATCACCGGGTTCAGCGGCAAGGTCTACGCTTTCAACGGAAGCGATGGCTGGGACGAGGTAGCCCAATTTGAACATGGACGATTCTTCTCTCGCTTCGTCGACCCGCCCGGAGCTCCCCTGATCGTGTTGGGGGGTGCTGGAGAAGAGGGCCGCTCCAAAGTCGTGGAGCAGCTTTCGCTTAAGTGAACCGATTTTGGAACGGTTTCCCGTCAGGTGGCGACGGGACGGCGGGGTTGTGCTTTACCGGCTTCGGGACCTGCCCAGGGGATTTGTCCATCGGGTGAGCTCATCGCTCAAAAACAAGCGTGGTCTCTTTCACCCCGGCTTTTGCCCCGGCTTTCACCCCGGCTTTTTTCGATGCTTTCGGAGCTATGACGCTGTGTTCGGCCGTCACGATGCCGGAAGAATTCCGGGGTTGCATCGGTCGGGGGCTGCGTCGGTGATGAAAAGAATGCGGTGAGCGTTGTGCGTTCTCCTGCCGGATGCTCGGGACTGGGGCGGCTCAGTTCACCAGGCAGCCGGTCCGATGTTCCATTCCTCCACCAGTTCCGTGGGAATGTCCTCGAGAAAGCGTGAGGGGCGCTGGAGCGTTTCGCCATCAAAGGCGCCATGCCAGATGAGCGGGTAGGTGAGATAGAGTTCGTCCTTGGCCCGGGTCACCGCGACGTAGAAGAGGCGGCGTTCCTCTTCGAGTCCGCTGTTGTCCTCGTCATCTTCATCGATGACCCGGTTGTTGGGAAAACGCCCGTCGGCAAGCCAGACCACGAAAACGGCTCGCCACTCCAGTCCTTTCGCCTGGTGCACTGAACTGAGGCAAACGGCTTCTTTGTCAGGCTCCGCCTGGGTCGCACTGACGGCGTCCTGTCCGGCCAGCAGGCTGAGTTGGCTGAGGAACTCTTCGATGTCGTCGAATTTCTCGGCGTATTTCTCGAGCTGGAGCAAATCCTGGCGACGGTGGTCAAAGTTGGTAAACTTGCTCCGCATGTAGTCCTCGTAAACGCCGCCGAGGATGGAAGGCATCATTGCTGCGGGAGGCTTCGGTTTTCCGTCGTGGTTCACGAGTTCGTCGAGCGTGTAGGCCAGCTGTTCCCAGGTTGCCTTGGCTTTTGATGGAACCTTGAAGCCAAGCATGACGTCGGAGAATGAATGCACCACTTCGGCGTGAGCTTCATCCGTCTTGAGCCATTCGTGCCAGAGGTTGTCAGCACTCTTGGCCCCGATCCCCGGGAGCATCTTCACGAAGCGTTTGAAGGCGACTTCATCCCTTCGGTTGCAGACGAATTTCATGAATGCCGCCGCGTCCTTGATATGGGCCTGTTCGAAGAACCGGAGGCCGCTCGTGATCACAAATGGAATCCCGCGATTGGTCAGCTCCATCTGGATCTCCATCGCGTGAAAGTGAGCTCGATAGAGAATGGCGATCTCGTTGAGCTCGATGCCTTCATCCCGGAGCTCGAGAATGCGCTGGGCCACGAAGGCAGCCTGCGTGTTGGGATCCTGAAGCGGCGCGAGGGCCGGAAGCATCCGCCGATCCGGACGCCAGGCGGCGAGGTCCTTTTTGAACTGCTTCGTGTTCGGGGCGATGGCGGCATTGGCCAGCGTCAGGATCTCGGGAACGGAGCGGTAATTCGTTTCAATGACATACTTGGTCGCTCCTTCGTATTCCTCGGGGAAGTCGAGGATGTTGCGGAAGTCCGCACCCCGCCACGAGTAGATGGACTGGGCGTCGTCGCCAACCACCATCACGTTCTTCTGAGGATCGGCAAATATACGAATGAGATCGGCCTGGAGGGAGTTGGTATCCTGGTATTCGTCGACGAGAACCCATTCAAACTGGCGCTGGTAGGATTCTCGAATCACCGGATGCTCCTCAAAAAGGCGCAGGGGCTTCTCGAGGAGATCATCAAAATCCATCGAGTTCGTGGACTGCTTCTTCTTCTCGTAGCCTTCTTCGAGCGAGGCGATCTGTTCGGCGAGGTGATGAAAGTAGGGATACCTGGAGTGGAGTATATCCTCGATCTCACAGCCCGTGTTCTTGGCGAGGCTGAAGATATCAGCGAGAACCTCCGGTTTGGGAAAGCGCATCGTCTTGGTGTCGATGTCACTTTCGGCGATCACTGCGTTGAGAATCTCTTTCTGATCCTCGCGATCCATGATCGAGAAGTTCCGTTCCCAGCCGATTTCAGGGGCGTGACGGCGCAGAATACGGTTTCCCACGGAGTGGAAGGTGCCGCCCCAGAGCTCACTGGTATTGTAGGGCACCAGCTCCTCGACGCGCTCCAGCATTTCCTTGGCCGCTTTGTTGGTGAACGTCAGCAGGAGAATACTGCCGGGAGCGATGCCGTTATCGAGCAGGTAAGCGACCCGGTAGGTGAGGGTGCGGGTCTTACCGCTACCGGCCCCAGCGATGACGAGGGATGGACCAGGGGGCGCCGTGACGGCCGCGAACTGTTTCTCATTCAGTTCACTGGCATAATCGATTTCGGACTTGGCGTTCTTGGGAACGCGTTTGATCGTATAATCACGGGCCATCTTCGGGGGACTCTAGCCCCCGAACCTGGCTTTTGCGCAAATAAAATGCAGACGTTCCGTCTGATTTACATTTTCTTTGCTGCTGCTTCCGCCAACTGGCTACGCTCTCCGCGTTCCAGCGTAACGTGCGAGCTGCAGGGCTCGTCGCGAAGGCGGTCGCGAGTATAAACAAGGCCGTTACTGAGTCGATCCACATATGGGTTATCTATCTGAGCAGGGTCTCCTATGAGAACCAGTTTCGATCCCCGCGCCATGCGGGTCACGATGGTTTTTGCCTCAAGCGGCGTGAGTTGTTGAGCTTCGTCGAGAATAAAGTAGCGATTCGGGATCGAGCGTCCGCGGATGTAGCAGAGCGCCTCGATCTCCATGAGACCAGATTCAAGCATGCCGTCATAGACCTTCTTACTGGCAACATTCATGGGGGCGTCGGTGTTTCCTTTGCGACCTTTATGCTGCTGGCGACGCTTACCGGTGGTGTTCTCCGGGGTCAAGAGGAACTCGAGGGCGTCAAAGACAGGCTTAAGCCACGGGTCCAGTTTCTCTTCCAACGAACCCGGGAGAAAGCCGAGCGTGTCTCCGAGAGGGATCACGGGGCGGCTCACGGTGACGCCGTTGAAATCCCCGGCAAAAGTCGCGTGAAGGGCAGAGGCAACCGCGAGCAGCGTTTTGCCGGTTCCGGCCTGCCCGTAGCAGGTCACGAGGGTGGCCTCCGGGTTGAGCAGCGCATCCATGAAGCACTGCTGGCCGAGGTTGAGCGGGCGGATTGGAGTGCCTCGCTGGATCTTGATCTGATCGGGAACGTGCAGCTTGTGGAAGGCGCCGTCGGAACCCATCCGCGCCGGCATGGTGCGTTTTTCGCCGGCTTTGAGAAGGACGTATTCATTCGGGCTGATCTTCTTCACGTAGGCGGGGAGATCGATACCACCGGTGCTGGCGAAGCGCTGAAGCTCGTTGGGCTTCAGGTCAATGATACGCGGCCCGGTCTGGCGGACCTGATCGCTGTCGACTTTATCGTTTTGATAGTCTTCGCAGGGAATGCCTACCGCGTGAGCTTTGAGCTGAAGGTTGAGATCCTTGGTGATGAGAATCGTCGGTGCCGAGTTCTGCTCGGCTACCATGCTGGCACAGATGAGAATGCGGTTGTCGTTGGTTTCCTGCCCGCGGAAGGTCGCCATCAGTTCTTCCACCGCGGCGCTCTTGCCATTGTTCGGCACCAGCCTGACGGAGCCTCCGCCCGATGTGGGAATGCCGATGGTCGCTTCGTTGGGGTGGGATGAGAAGATGTCGGCGAGACGGCGGTGGACGTTTCGGGTGTTGGCTCCTCGTTCGGACTGCTCTCCCTTGAAACGGTCCAGTTCACAAAGCACCTCGATGGGAATACAGATGTGGTTGTCCCCGAACCTGTCGAGACAGTCGGGGTCATGAAGGAGCACATTGGTATCGAGGACAAAGTTTTTCCCAATGGGGGAAGGGGCTTTGAGTCCGTCACCATAGGACTTCTTCTTTTTCGAGGAGCGTTGCTGGCGCTTACGCGTTGCTCCATTTCCGTTGAACATCTCGACCTGGACGGTCCCTTCGGAAGATGCTCCACCCGCACCTGTATCGGATTGCAGATCACTCATAGCAGCGGTTCGCGGCACCTTGATGTGAAACGCGAACTTGTATGAACTGAAGTGTGAACAGTTTATTTAAGATTGTCAAAATATTCGATGAACTAAAATTCGATTAAAACGTCACAATTTCTTCCATACGCATGTCCTAGACGCAGGTTTCGGACCAATTTATCGACTTCTGATTCGATTTGTGGAAGTGCGGTTTCAGGAGTGGTTTCGTCGATATCACAAATGTCCCAGTAACGAATCCGGTTGGTCCATTTGGGGAACTGTTTGGCGACCATGGGAGCGTGTTCCGCCTCGCGCATGGCAATGACGAGAGACGACTCGGCCAGGTCTTCTGCAGTGACTTTGGCGGGTTTGGTTGAGGTGAGTGAGCGGGCGATTCCGGATTGATCGAGACGATCCGCGGCCCAGTGAGACAAGTCTTCGGTCGCAAGGTGCGGACGAAAACCTCTCGACTCCGCCCGCCAGTGCAAACCGTATCCGCACGCCTGGAAGTTGAACCAGGCCTCTGCATACCGACTGCGGTAAAAATTGCCGGTGCAGAGAAAGAGAACAGTTTGGAATTCTTTCACGGTTTCACTCTGCTTTGGCGCGGCGGGAGAGGGCGACCTGCGGATTGTGAAGATTTCGCCGCAAAGCAAACACAGGAATATGGAGCCACGTTATACCGCTGGAGTTTGTGACCGCATAACCGCGCGTCAGCGCGTGGAGGGCCAAGTTCCACCTTGGCCGTGGGTAGTCGGTCGCAAGATTGACATCCTCCGCTACATGGACTCGACTCGAGTTCGAGCGAATCAAACTTCTTCGGCTGCTTCGAGCGCGTTGCTGAGCACACCGAGAAGCAAGGGTAGATCGACCGGCTTGGGCAACATGATCGAAGAACCACTTTGGGCCACGGCGCCCTCGGAAAGTTCCGCAGAGTCGACCAGGGCGGTCAACATGATGATTGGAATGTTTCCCAGGATGGGATCTCCCTGAAACTGAGCCTGCACGTCACCACCGTCCATTCCGGGCATGACGACGTCGAGCAGGACCGCGTCCGGCTGGAATCGCCGGGCGGTGCCGAGGGCCTGAGTCGGATCATTCTCAATCTGAACCTCGTAGTCGCCGGACTTCTCCAGATTCATCTTGAGAAGCTCGGTGAATCCGGCTTCATCATCGACTAGCAGAACCTTTTTTGACATAGGGGAAGTGGTTGAATATGAGGGAAGTCTCTTACTGGATCATGCCAGTTTGGAGGCGTTAGTGTCAACGTCTTTCACCTTTTTTGACCCCTGCTTTCCGGGGATCGCCTCAACCTTGGTTGGCAAGGTGATCTTGGCGACAGCCCCCTTGACATTCTCACGGTTCTTCAGGGTGAGTTCACCTCCATGAAGTGCCACAATCTTGCGGGAGACCGACAATCCAAGTCCCGTGCCCTGGCCGGTTGCTTTCGTAGTGAAGAAGGGATCGAAAACGCGACCGGAGTCTTTGCTGTCGATCCCGTGTCCGTTATCGCGCAATTCCAGGTGAACAACACGGTCGCCGGAGCGGAAAACCTCCTTTTTGCGAGCCCCCTGGTTTTTCACGACACCCTGTAGGTCTTCGCAGAGAACCACAATTTCCAGTTTCGGGCTCTCTGTTTTGCCCATCGCGTGGGTCGCGTTGATGATGAGGTTGATGAGGACTTGTTCGAATTTGGAGAGATCGAGATAAACATCGGGGAGGTCGGCGGGGACACTCAGTTCAACGGCAGTATTGGACCGGGTCAGCTCGTGTCTGATGAGAAGCAACACATCGTCGAGCAGACGCTTGAGATTAGTCTGTTCTCGCATGAGAGCCCGTTGCGATGAGAAATCAACAAGACCACGAACAATGCGATCAGCACGTTCCACTGCGTCTCGCATCTGGCCGAGAATCTTGTCCACGTTCTGGTCATCCGGATCGATTCCCTGGGAGAGGTAGTCGACACCGAGCAAGAGCAGCGCGAGAGGATTTTTCACTTCGTGGGCCACCCCGGCCGCAAGGCGTCCGATCGATTCCAGTTTCTCGGCCTGGATCAACTGCATCTGGGTTTCCTGCAGTTCCCGGTTGGCTTCGGTGAGAGTCTTATTGAGAGATTCCAGCTTTTCGCGAGACCTGACCTGTTCAGTGATATCTTCGCTGATACCGACCACAAGCTGGCGCTGAGTCGCGGCATCAAAAACCGGAATCTTGACGGTTCGGAGGTGGACTTCCTCGCCATCCTGAGTCTCGAGGATTTCGTCCGGCACTTTCATCAGTTTGCCACGTTTGATGACGGCTTTGTCGACACTTCGAAAGTAGTCAGCCGACTCACGTGAAAACAGCTTGTAGTCGTTCTTTCCCAGCGCTTTTGCTCGTCGGATCGTGGTGACCTCTTCCTGTTTCTTGTTCCACAGGATGAAGGTGAAATCATCGGTCGCGTCCTTCGCAAAGATGGCGACGGGGAGATTATCTAGGACGGATTCGACAATACTGACTGGCTCCATGACTCTGAGTATCAGTCAGGTGTAGCAAAAAAAAGAGCCCGCGAGAAGTAAATCCAATCCCGCGGGCTCGATGGTGTCTCGGTGAGAAACAGAAAGTTAGGCTGCTTGTCAGGCCCTAGAGTATGTTACCTCCGGTGCTTCGCTGGATTGAGTCGACGCCCGACTGAATCTGGGTGGTGCGGTCGGCAGGAGAAATGGGCTCGCGGGAATAAACGCGCTGCGGCTCGGTGTCGCCGCCGGTATTATTGGTCTCACATCCGATGAAAGCAAAAGAACAAGCAGCGAGGGAAAGCGAAAGGATAAGCAGTTTCATGCCCTGATAGTACTGGGATTTTCAAGGCAGGCAATGCAAAAAGCGCCGTCAATCGAGCGGTTCAATATAGCAGCCGATCGCTTTCATTTCTGTGAATGACAGGGATTCACCTTCGACGAGTTGTGCGAGAACAGAGCGCAGATAATGCTCGGTGACGACGCGGCGCTTGTCCCCGTAATCATTGAAGAGGTTGTCGATCCGCCCGCGGTAAACCAACTCACCGGTTGAATTGTAGACCGCAGCTTCCGGGGTGATCTTGGCTCCAGCCGACTTGACCCGCTTGTGGTCGGGATCGGTGACTCCGGGGATGGTCAGCGAATACTCTTCCCGATGCGTGGCGATATCAGAATCGGTCGTCGAAGGGTCGGGGTAGACGAGCAGGAATTCGAATCCCTTCGCTCCGTATTCCTCATGCAGTCGGGAGAACTCGGGAGAGTAGGCGTTGGCGATGGGGCAGTCTGTCGAAACGAAGATCTCGACACGCCCCGCTTTCTCCGCGGCCATCAGCGGAGAAGCGAGCAGTAGAATCGCGGTCAGGAGTCGAATCATGCGTCGCGGGAGGCTTTCATGCTCTCCAGCCAATCCTGAAGCGTTTTCAGCTCGGAGGCATCGAGGACCTTGTTCTCATCTGCGTCGAGTCGAAGTAGCAGGGCGGACCGGAGTCGTTCAGGAAGTTCGCTGCTCTGCAGGCTTCCGTCCATGTCCTTGTCGAGAAATTTGATCACCGTTGGGAAACGCTCGAGCACCCGGGCATTGGAGAGCTCACGTCCCAACTGGGCAAAGATCTTGGCCTGGTTGATCTTCGTCTGTCGCGTCAGCTTGGTGATGTCGTCGGCTTCCGTCGGAACGGCGAGGAGGGTGATGCTGCCCATTTCGTCGGTCGACTCGCGGCCCCACTTGATGCGCTGCGGCGGTGAGAACGGATTGTCGTAGTTATTCTCCGAATTGTCGTAGGTGATGGTGGTGGTCAATACGGTTCCGGCGGGGAGAATGATCTTCTCGTTAAAGAAGTAGATGTCCTGCCAGTCGAGATCCCAGTCTGGAATATCGAGCAGCACTCTTTCTTCACCGTCCGGATATTTCGCCGTCATGTTCATGGTCTCGGCGATGTAGTGAGCGTGGCCGGTGATGCTGACCGCCTCGGCGTCGACGGGGAGCGTGAAGCTGTCGGTAATGGTGTAGTTGCTTTCTCCCGCCGGAATGTCGATTCCCATACCACGACCAAAGCCGGGGGGAATCTGGATCTCCTGGATCTGGCGCGTTGGTGCTTTGTCAGCGAGATAGATCCCGACCGTGGTCTGTTCCATTTCGGCCTTGCCCGAGGGATGGAAGTGCGTTGAGAGAACGAGGTCGGATCCTTTGGGCAGTGGTCGGGCCAGATCGCCGGGGAGAAACTGAGGGGAAACGCCGGGGACATAACCGCCCAGGGAACCGCTTTTGCGAAAGCTCATCCCGTGGAATCCGGGCTTTCCGTCCTTGCCATCGAGCTTGCGGGCCGTGCCGCTGTCATCGAGGAAATAGAGAGAGTGATGCACCACGGCGCGGGCCGAAGGTCGGAGCTCGATCGCTTTGACCCACTTGTCCTCGGGGAGATCCATTGGGAGGACAAAGTTGCGATAAATGTCAGGGCCTTCCGCGGGCACCGGATAGGCTTCCTTCATCGTCAGGATGATGTCCGGCTCGCCGAGCTGCCAGCCATCGGGAAATTCAGGAAGTGGCGGGGCGTCATCGCTGTTGCCTTCGGGTTTCCCGGCTTCGACCCATTGATTGATCAGCGCGATCTCCTCATCGGCGAGGCGGCGCACGTCGGAGAAGTGGGTGAGCTCCGGACTGGCGTGCCATGGCGGCATGTAGCGATCGTTGACGACCCGTTTGATGGTCCGAGCTTTCTTCGAAACTTCTTCGAAGTTGCTCAAGGGAAACGGAGCGCTTTCGCCGTCGCGATGGCAACTGGTGCAATTCGCGTAGATGATCGGGGCGATGTCCTGGTGGTAGGTGACTTCTGCGACGCTGCTGGTGGTCGCGAGCGCTGCCATGGTGGCTAAAAGGAGGGTAGATAGGAGGGTAGATAGGAGGGTAGATTTCATGGGAGTGAACATTGAAACAGACGCGAGGTCTTTTCCTCCGGTTACAACCCCGTTCAGATGGGACAGTTGCCGCGAAGAATCTCCACCAGTGTCGGCACCTGGGTGCGGCTCAGAATCTCAATTCCCTCGGGCGGAAACTCCCAGGTCGTGATCGGGATACCTTGTTCATCGCCCCAGGTTCCGAGTGAACCAGGAGTGGGGTAACCGATTTCGGTAAGCAGCGGCATTCCTGTCTCTTTGGCGAGCCACTCGGAGAAGGAACCGGGCTGTGGGTCATCGATGCAGGCGAGCGGACCGTGGAGGGCTAGAATGCGGTCGGGGCCTGTCGTTTCGATCAGCTGGATCAGCGCCGCCGTTTCGGGCTCCGATCCTCCGTGGTCACCGGTCAGGATGGGTAAGGCGAGATCTTCGTCGGCGTGCCAGCGGCAGGTCGTTGGATCGGCCTGCCAGTTGGCGGTGGGGAAATTACGATTGAGGTCGACGCCCTTGGCATTGCCGCGGGTTCCGAGCTGGAGCCCGTCGGGATTGGCGGTGAGGATCAGCCCAATGGAAGGGGCGATCTCAGTCGTCTCAATCGATCGAATCGCCCTGGAAAGCGATACGGTGGTGTCGGGCTCCTCACCGTGGATGCCGGCAACGATGAGGAGTTTGCAATCGGCTGACGGGGGAAACCAGGACAGCGGCGCCCCGAGCAGGGAGCTCCCGTAGGTTTTCAGCTCGAGGCCAAGTCCCGTCCGCAGGCCCATACTGATCAGGGATTCTCACGCTGCCACGGGTAGCGGCCGGCCTGGTTGATGTGCTCGAGAAGCGCGTTGAAAAGGTCGTTGTACATTTTCGGCGCTTTCTCACGAGGGATCGGGTTCTGTTCGCCCGGGTCATTGGCGAGGTTGAACATCTGGTAGGGCTCAAAGGAGTGGTTCCTCAGGAGTTTCCAGTCGCCGATTCGGACGGCGTGATAGGGGATGCCACCATACTTCATATTGCCTTCGAGGCGGACCCAGAACAGCGCCCGGTCTTCTTCTTCGAAAGGCTCTCCCTTGAGCACCGGAAGAAAGCTGCGGCCGTCCATCTCATGCGTGACCGGAACACCCGCGATCTCAGCGAGCGTGGGATAAATGTCCATGGTCAGGGAAACATGATCCGGCTGACGGGAGCCGGGCTGGATCACTCCCGGCCAGGTCACGGCGGTGCCGACGCGAATCCCGCCTTCCCACATGTCCTGCTTCGCTCCGTTGAGCGGCAGGTTGCGCGCACCCACGTTGCCCTGACCGCCGTTGTCGCTGGTGAAAATGACGACGGTATCTTCCCAGAGCCCCTCATCCTTGAGTCCTTTCACGACACGACCGACGGCTTCGTCGAGGTGTTCGATCAGGGCAACGAGCGCGGCGCGCTTCGGATCGATGCCTTCTTCCCGCTCCAGCACCTTGTCGAGCCACTCCTGGGGCGGCTGGATCGGTGTGTGTGGCGCGTTGTAGGCGAGAAAGAGAAAGAACGGGTTCTCCTTGTCCTTGCGGGTCTTGAAGTAATCCAGGGTCCAGTCCGTGAAGAGATCGGTGGCGTGGCCTTCGGGTTCGATCACTTCCTCCATGCGGCGCATGTAGTTCTGACCGAATCGAAGGTGGTCGTAGTAGTCATCCATCATGTCTCCGAGGAAGCCGTGGAAGAAATCAAAGCCGATGTCCTGGGGACGGTCGGGAGCTTCGAGGCCGAGGTGCCACTTGCCGATGAGGGCGGTGTCGTAGCCTGCGGTCTTGAGGTGAGTCGGCAGCGTGGTGACATCGTTGCGGAAGTCACCCCAGCTCGTGGGACGGTCGTCGAGCGGCGTGCGAATCACGCCCGGGACACCGGCGTTGTCGGGATACAGCCCGGTCAGGAATGAGGCACGGGTCGGGGAACACACCGGGCAGTTGGCGTAGAACGAATCGAAACGCATTCCTGCGGCAAAGAAGTCATCGATGTGAGGCGACTTCAGATCCGGAGCTCCGTAACAGGAGAGGTCTCCGTAGCCGAGGTCGTCGACCATGATGACGAGAAAGTTAGGCTTGGAGGTTTCGGCCTGAATGGCAGGGGCGAGCAGGGCCAGCGCGAGAATTGGCGCGATAAACTGAAAAAAGGATTTCATGAGCGAAGTATTCTCGCTTTTACTCGTTTCCAGCAACCCATGAAAGCCCCATTTTTCTCCCCGATTCTCGCCATGACTTTGCTGTTGAGTCCGGCTGCTACCGTCCAGGCTGAAGAACCCGCTGGGGTGGGGATGGGCAAGCAGGGCGTTTCCAACTTCATTGCCCGCCTTGAAAAAGATCGAAAAGCTCACGTGGCCTTCATTGGCGGATCGATCACGCAGAAGGAGAGCGGACACGTTGGCAAAGTCTCCGCCTGGCTGCAGGAAGAGTGGCCCGATGTCGAGTTCACCTTCACTAATGCGGGGCTCGGATCCACCTGTTCCGTCAGCGGAGCCTTTCGCCTCGAACGCGATGTTCTTTCGAAGGGCCAGGTTGATCTCCTCATCGTGGAGTTCGCGGTCAACGATGACCAGGATGCGGAACACGATCGCAAGACTGCCATCCGTGGGCTCGAGGGCGTCATCCGCCAGTACTTCAATGCCAACCCGAAAGGGGATGTGATTTCCGTCCAGTTTGTGAACAAGCCCATGCTGGAGAAAATCCAGGCAGGAGAAGAAGCCGTCAGCGCGTCCGCTCACAAGGCCGTGGCGAGACATTACGGACTCGCGATCGCTGACGTGGGCCAGGCGCTCGCCACCGAAATCAAGGAAGGCCGCATGAGCTGGGAGGATGACTACAAGAATGTTCACCCATCGGACAAGGGCTACGAGTTCGCCACCGGTCTCATTACCCATATCCTCGACAAGACAATCTCGGGAGAAACCCCGACACCGGTGGCCTTGCCGGCTCCACTTGATTCCGGCTCCTACTTCAACGCTGTGGCGGTAGATCCTCAAAAACTCGATTGGTTAGGCGGCTGGAAGTGGGCGCCCGTATCCCGCGATCTGCTGCCTGTCGGCGGCATCCGCGAACAGTATGAACCCTATCATGCGCTCCGATCCGATGAAGCGGGTTCGCATCTCTACTACGCCTTCCAGGGAACCATGTTAGGGGCCTTCGTCCTCGCCGGTCCCGATGCCGGCAGTCTTGAGATCAGTGTCGACAAGGGAGAGTGGAAAGAGGTTCAGCTCTATCATGACCGCTACAGCAAAGGCCTCAACTATCCCCGCAGCGTCATCCTCGCCGATGACCTGCCTCGCGGCTATCACCAGATCGCCATCCGGGTGTCCGAGAAGAAGCCCGAGCTCAGTCAGGGCAAGACCGCGACGATCTTGTTCTTTGAGGTGAATCGGTGATATCTAACAGGTTAAATTGTGCTTCGACCACGGCGTTCGGGCCTCCGTTTGTCTACTATATTTTCTCCTGAGTCGATTTGTTTATAGACTTTAGCCCAAAGCATAGTGATCCCGTGAGATTATTTGGCCTTAAAATCTTTTCTCATTCACTCGTGTGATTCAATTCTGACACATTTGTCAGTATTCTTACCTAATCGCAAAGTTTTTGTTGTGCGAAGCCTGGCATTGCACTAGAACGATCGTGGCTTCTGTTCAAAAGCCGGTTCCGCCATGCCAGACTACCTCAAGAAACGCACGTTTTCTTTACTTTGGGCTATCGTTGGATGCACCACCATCGCAGCGATCTTCTTATTTTCGCAACTTGTTCTTGCTCAAATTGATACAGACGGAGATGATATCTACGACGAAGACGAAATTGCCCTCGGGACGAATCCGGAACTGGCCAATCCACACTTCGTTGGCGAAGTCGGAACACTCAAGTTGTCACAAGTAGACCGAAATGGTTGGACTCCGGTCACTCTTCAAGGGGTTTACTCTGACCCGGTGATTGTAGCGGGAGCAGTCTCCAACAGTGGCGACGCGGCCACAGCTCGAATCCGCAATATCAGCGCGGTTGGATTCGAGATTCAAATTGCCGAGTTCGAGTATCTCGATGGTGTATTAAACGGGCTCACCGTTCACTACTGCGTGATGGAAAAAGGGGCTCACGTCTTGGGCGATGGGACCCGTGTTGAGGCTGGAAGAAGCCCCGTGGATGGCACAGTAGTGGAAACCATTACCTATGTATCGCCCTTTGCCGAAGCCCCTGTGTTGCTTCCTCAGATCACGACGCAGAACGATTCGCGTGTGGCCGTCGTTCGACAGAGCAACACCACCATGGTGGGTGCCGACCTCATCATTCAGAATTCTGAATTGGAGGACGAAACCGTTGGATTGCATGCCGAGGAGAGTGTGGATTGGATTGCATGGGAGCCGGGGACAGGTGTAACGCTCAGCGGGGCCTACCTTGCGGGCCAGAGTGACCAACCGACCAACTGGAACTGGATTTCGGTTAACATTGCAGACGGCTTCTTCCAAGCTTCGGACAGTGTCGCGTTGATCACCTCGTTGGCGTCTTCGAACAACGAAGATCCCGGCGTGGTTCGATACCGAAACTTTTCCCAGACAGGCGTGGAGTTGAAGATCCAGGACGAACAGTCCTACAGCGATGGAGACGGCGGGGGGAATGACTACATTGACTACCTCATTCTTCCGACGGGATATCTCGGCTACCTCGCTACCACGGCCGACGCCGACGCCGACGGTCTACCGGATGCGTGGCAGCTGGAGGTTGGTCTGGTGGTTGGCGGAAGTCTCGATGCCTATGATGTGAGCTATTTTGGCGATCCCGACGCAGATGGGTTCGCTAACGGAGAAGAATATCTCTACTACGGTGGGCGCCCGTTCATTGCTTACGGGTTTGACGGCCTGGTCGATTGGGAAGTCTGGACAGGGCTGTCGGGGGCGACCGTGGCCGACCTGACCTCTGATCCCCGTTTCCTCGGTGCGCCCGACGACCAAGCCTACTTGACCCGGCTCGACGGGCCGGTCGCTTATGACGACTATTTTGGTAGCCGAATCCGTGGCCGTATCATTCCTCAGGAGACCGGGCTTTACCGTTTCTGGATTTCCGGCAACTTTGCCGGCGAACTCTGGCTTTCAAGCGACGAGACCAGCTTTCCGAAACGCAAAATTGCCTCACATCGCAAAACAGATCCCCAACAGTGGGACAAGTTTGCCGAGCAAAAGAGCGGCTGGTTCACGCTGACCGAAGGAGCAGAGTATTACTTCGAAGTGCTCCATGTGGAAGACCAGTGGACCGATCATGTCACGGTGGGTTGGCAACGACCGGGCGGTGAGATCGAAATCATCGAGGGGCAATTCCTACGCTCCTGGCGAGAGAACTCCGACGATCTTGATGACGACAGCCTCCCCGACGCCTGGGAGTCCCTCTACGGGCTCGACTCAAACGACAACGGCTCAGTCAGCACTCTGGAAGGGCAGCGCGGCAACTTCGATGGCGACGATTGGAACAACCTTGAAGAATTCCAGCTTGGCCTGAATCCCACCGTAGCCGAAGCCGATACTGATGGAGACTCCCTGCCGGACGCTTGGGAGCAGGTTATCGTTGATGCCTTTGCCGTGGTGAATTCGGTCGCAGATGTGTCCGCCACCGGTGATGACGATGGCGATGGCTTAAACAATGCTGACGAATTGGCGCAGGGAACATCCCCGATCAGCGCAGACAGCGATGGCGATAGTCTGAGAGACGGATGGGAGATTGAAGTCGGATTTGATCCACGGGTCCCAATTTGCTGCGACTGACGCGAACCGTATCGTCCAAGAAGGTAGTCTCGAAGGATCCAGCGCTCAAGTACTCTGCAAATGGAACGTTAATTCCAAGGACATCACCCCCACTGGGATCCAAGATTTGAGACTCTCCTGCCACGTTGACTGAGAGAAAGAAAAAGAAAGAATGGAACAGTCTTTTAGCA
>JABSSQ010000381.1 GCA_013213905.1 Verrucomicrobiales bacterium
AGGAATGGCGTTGTTGATGCTGAGTTCGTCGACCCGGGTGCCGCCGACGGATGGCAACCCGGTCTTTGGTGACTGCCTTGCGCTGGTTACGGCGGTCTTTTATGCGTCCTATCAGTTATCGATTAAGCGCTACCGGCGGGAACACTCGGCGCCGGTTCTGTTGTTCTGGGCGAGTGCGGTGGCGGCTGTGATTCTCTTTCCGATCGCCTGGTTCCATCCGGATCCGTTCTGGCCCGGGAGTTTGAAAGTCTGGGGATCGTTGCTGGGCATCGGCGTTTTGGTTCACGCCTGCGGGCAGGGGTTGATCGCCTATGGACTCGGCGGCGTGCCGGCCAGTCTTGCTGCGGTAACGCTCCTGGTTCAGCCGGTCGTGACCGCGATCTGGGGCGTGGTGATTCTGGGTCAACCGCTGGTTCCGTGGCAGATCGCGGGCGCTGTGATCGTGGTGATTGGACTGTTCCTTGCCATCCAGGGGAGGGTGGGCCGTTCAGAGGATAAAAGAGAATCCTAGTCGTCGCCCTTTGCGTGTGAGCGGTTTTTGGGCGAAAATCAGTCAACCTATGGCCAGACACCGTCGACCCAAATCAGCCGGAAACCGCCCGCGAGAAGCGCGGGTGAATGCGCATTCGGCAAAGATTCAGAAAGTGGCGCGACTCTCGGAAGAGTCGCTCTACGATTTTCTTTCGGATCCGGGAGAGGTGGAGCCTTTCCTGCTCGTGCTCGACGGAGTGCAGGATCCTCACAACCTGGGAGCGTGTCTTCGAACGGCGGAAGGCGCGGGAGTGCATGCGGTGGTGGTGCCCCGTCACAAGTCGGCGCCCGTCACGGAAACGGTAGTTCGAATTTCATGCGGCGGAGCAGAACACATTCCTGTTGTGTCAGTTGCGAACATGGCCCGGTTTCTCCAGAAGATCCGCGAAGAATACGCCATTCGCGTGGTTGGGACGGCTGATCAGGCTCACTCCGATCTCTACAATTGCGACATGACCGGCTCCATGGCGATGGTCCTGGGGGCGGAAGGTGAGGGGATGCGACGTCTCACCAAGGAAAACTGTGACGCGCTGATCAGTATTCCGATGCAGGGGCACGTCGATTGTTTGAACGTCTCCAATGCCGCGGCTGTCTGTCTCTATGAGGCACTGCGCCAACGTGAATTTGCCTGAAAAATTGTGCCTGAAATGGCGCAGATCTCCATTTGCCCTCCTACTCCTACTTTGATAGATTTTCTCCAACCTTTGAAACCATGAACTCCGGTTACGCCAATCCCTACACCGTCGCCAGTGCCGCTCCGACTGAGCGCGCTGCTTTTATCCGCAAGACTTACCTTCACCTCGCTTTTGCGATCCTTGCCTTTATCGGAATCGAGGCATTCCTGCTCTCCCAGCCGTGGGCGCATCAGCTCGCAGGAAAGATGGTGGGTGGCATGGGCTGGCTGATCGTTCTCGGTGCCTTCATGGGGGTTTCGTTCCTGGCGGAACGACTGGCTGCTTCCGAAGCTTCGAGAGGCAAGCAATACCTGGGACTTGGAATTTTTATCGTAGCAGAAGCGATCATCTTTCTTCCAATACTGATCCTGGCTAAGTTTTACGCTAACGATCCTCAGGTCATCCTCAAAGCCGGTATCACGACGGGCTTTGTCTTTGGCGGACTAACCTTTGCCGCCTTTGCGACGGGCAAGGACTTCTCCTTCCTCCGTGGCTTCCTCATGGTAGGTGGTTTCGTTGCTCTCGGAATCATCGTTTGTTCGATCATTTTTGGATTCAATCTGGGAACGATTTTCTCAGGTGCGATGGCGCTCTTCGCTTCGGTGGCCATTCTCTACAACACCTCCAACATCATTCACCACTACCGCACGGATCAGTATGTATCTGCTTCGCTGTCGCTCTTCGCGAGTGTGGCCCTGCTCTTCTGGTATATCCTCCAGATCTTTATGAGCCGGGACTGATCACTGAAGGTCATTCAAACTTTTCGAAAGCCGCCGCTAACCCCGGCGGCTTTTTTGCGTACGCAGGCTGCCGCGACTGCGGACTGCTTCGGGATTGCCGATGTGAGGGTGACTTTTTAAGGCTGCTGTCAGAATGAAAATAAATCCCCAGTCATCAGCCCCCGTCGATCGTCGGAAAGTCCTCAAGTATGGTGCCGGTTTCGGTCTCGCCCTGGCCTGGCCGAACTCGAAGGTGATCGGAGCGAATGAGGATATTCGCGTGGGTGTGATCGGGGTGAACGGTCGTGGTAAGGGGCACTTGAGTGCCTACCAGAAAATGGGTGGGGTGCGAGTGGCTGCGATTTGTGATGCCGATCCGGCTGTGTTGGACGCCCGGGTGAACAAGGCGGCGGACGACCAGGGATTTGCCGTGAAAGGGTTTGCTGATATGCGGGCGATGTTCGACAGCGGTGAAATCGACGCCATGTCGACAGCAACGCCGAACCACTGGCATACCCTGGCCGGGGTATGGGCCATCCAGGCAGGCATTGATGCCTACGTCGAAAAACCAATTTCCCATAATGTGTGGGAGGGGCGTCAGCTCGTGAAGTTGGCTCGGAAAAACGGAAAGATCTGTCAGGGCGGAACTCAAAGCCGTTCCATGGGGTCGATTCAGGCAGCAGTGGAGTTTGTTCAAAATGGAGAGCTCGGTAAGATCAAATACGTTAAGGGC
>JABSSQ010000382.1 GCA_013213905.1 Verrucomicrobiales bacterium
ACCACGCTTGAGCGCCTCGTTAAGGGATTACGAGAGCGGGAACACGAAGTGGACATTATCCGGCCGGCCATCCTGGCTTGCGAAGAAGAGGGGCTGCGAGTCCCGTCCTTCGGGCTGCCGGGTTACAAGGAAGTCCGGTTCGGATTTCCGATGAAACTGGTGCTTCAGTCTCGCTGGAGCAGGAATCGACCGGATGTGATCTACGTGGCCACCGAAACTCCACTGGGAGCTTCCGCTATTTCTGCGGCGCGTGCCCTGGGCATCCCTGCCGCTTCCGGGTTTCACACTAACTTCCAGCAGTACATGGCGCACTACCAGATGCCGCTGTTGGAGAAAGCGACGCTCAAATACCTGCGTCACCTCCACAATCGCTCGACCTGCACCTTTGCTCCGTCCCGCGATGTGATTGCTGATCTTGATGCTCGTGGATTTGAGAACCTTGAGTTGCTTCCGAAGGGCGTGGATACCCGGCTTTTTTCGCCGAAGAAACGCAACCTGGCGCTTCGTCAATCATGGGGAGTTCGTGAGGGCAGCGTGGTTGGCCTATACGTAGGACGAATTGCCGCAGAGAAGAATCTTCCGGTGGTGGTGAGATCCTTTGTCGAGGTGAAGAAGCGGATCCCTGATTTCCAGGGGGTGTTCGTCGGAGACGGACCTCTTCTCAAGGAGATGAAGAGGGAGCATCCGGAATTTATTTATGCAGGCGTTCAGCGAGGAGACGACTTGGCCGAACATTACGCCTCGGCGGACCTCTTTGTTTTTCCCAGCATCACGGAGACTTTTGGCAACGTGACGCTCGAAGGCATGGCGAGTGGGCTGGCAGTCGTTGCCTACGATTACGCCGCTGCCCGCCAGCATATCATTTCAGGTCACAATGGTTTCTCGGTTCCGTTTGATGACGAGGAAGCTTTCGTTGCGGCAGTGGTAGACGCCGCGAAATCCGACCTGACTGACTTGCGGGCCGAAGCCCGTTCTTCCGCCCGAACGGTGCGCTGGAAGAAAGTCGTGAAGCGATTTGAGAAGCAACTGAAGAACTTGTCCAAGGGCGACGCCCCCGGCTTCGATTCAGAGTTTCTCGAAGTTCCCACCGCTCATTCTGCCTACTCATGAAAAAATACGACTATCACACGATCTTTATCTCCGACCTGCATCTCGGCACCCGGGACAGCAAGGCAAAAGAAGTGATCGAGTTCCTCAAAGCAACTCGTTGTCAGAAACTGATTCTTAATGGTGACATCGTGGATGGATGGGCGCTGAAGAGTGGAGGCAAATGGTTGCCGGAGCACACCAAGTTTGTGCGCACCGTGTTGAAAAAGATTGAGAAGCAGGGGACCGAGGTGATTTACCTGCGGGGAAACCACGATGACATCCTTGAGCGTTTCATGCCCATCAATTTCGGCAATCTCAAGATCATGGATGAATACCTTCATGAGACGCCTGCCGGTGATTATCTCGTGGTTCACGGGGACGGTTTTGACTCCGTCACCACTGACAACAAGTGGGTCGCCGTGGCCGGGGCGAAAG
This sequence comes from Verrucomicrobiales bacterium, assembly GCA_013213905.1. Classification (GTDB taxonomy): domain Bacteria; phylum Verrucomicrobiota; class Verrucomicrobiia; order Verrucomicrobiales; family DEV007; genus Arctic95D-9. Next base: position 1,525 of record JABSSQ010000382.1, read on the forward strand.
GCTACGAATTGCTCCTCAATGTGAACCGGCTTTACAACAAATGGCGGGCCTGGCGGGGTAAGGAGTATTACTCCCTCAGTAAGAAGATTAAGGAGAAGGTAAAGTCGGCGGTGAGCTTCATCGATCGCTACGAGGATCAGCTGAAGGAGTTGGCCGTGGTGCGCGATTGCTGCGGTATTATTTGCGGCCACATCCACACGCCGGCCGACAAGCGGCTCGATAACGGGGTTCACTACCTCAATTCCGGCGACTGGGTCGAATCGTTGACTGCGATCGTTGAGAAGGAGCCGGGTGAGTTCGAGTTGATCAACTACACCGAATTCATGGAGCGCGGTGAAACTTCGGAATGCCTCAAAGAGAATGAAGAGGACTTTATTGAGAATGAGGAACTTACAAGCCTCCCTGTCGGAGTCGTCGCTGCCTGATGATAGTAGGTATGTGAAGGCTTTGATGCTTGCCCTGCATAAGGGCTGTGGTATTTAACTTGATGTCAGAAGTGCCCCACACCTTCGCCAACTTCGAAACTGCGCTTCGGGAAGCTAGGAATAGCGTCCTGAGGATGGCCAGTATCGCCGAGCAAAACCTGGAAAACGCGATTCGAGGCTTGCTGACGCGCAACGCCGAGCTTTGCAACGAAGCCATTGTCGAGGACGATGAAGTGAACAACCTCGAGCGTCGGATTGACGCCGATTCCTTCGAGATCCTGATGCGCTACAATCCGGTCGCCAGTGACCTTCGCGAAGTGATTGCTGGGATGAAGGTTGCCAATAACCTGGAGCGGGTATCTGACGAAGCTCAGAATATTGCTCGCCGCGCCCGCAAGATTTTGAAGCATCCCGAACTGGACGGGGTGGCCATGGTTGAGCCCATCTATGAAAAGGCTCTGAGCATTTACCGTGACGCCCTCAAGTCCTACGCCGAAGGGGACAACGAACTGGGCCTTTCTCTTTATGACCGGGACAGTGAGCTGGACAAGGCTCACAACGCCCTGATCAAGGATCTCACCAAGCGCATGGACAGCGATGCGGTGAAGGTGAAGCCATACCTGCACCTCGTCTTCATCGTCAGGAGCCTCGAGCGCGTCGGTGACCATGCGGTGAACATCGCAGAGGACGGCATCTTCCTCGAGAGCGCCGCCGATGTGCGCCACCTTGGACCTGAGAAGGCTGCCGAGGAGATTGAAGCGGCCAACTAATTGGCCGCCAGGGATTAATTATCCAATGGAGAGGGGAGCCGTTAGGCTCTCTTTTTTGTGCCCATTTCATTCGTTGAAACGGGCGCCCCATACGCAAAACAGGGTTGAGTGAAACACCCAACCCTGTTTGCGAAAAATGTCTGTTTGTTCTGAAAAGCGATTAACGCTTGGAGAACTGGAAGCGCTTACGGGCTTTAGGCTGACCGGCCTTCTTACGCTCCTTCTTGCGGGAGTCACGGGTGAGAAGGTCAGCTTCGCGGAGCGTGTCCTTGAGTTCCTCGTTGGTCTTGAGGAGAGCGCGGGCGATTCCGAGCTGGATCGCACCGATCTGGCCGGTAACACCGCCACCGCGAGTGTTCACTGCGACGTCGAACTGGTTCACTGCATTGGCCACGTTGAAGGGGTGCAGGACTTGGTTCTGGAGAGAAAGCGTGCCGAAGTAATCTTCGAAGGGGCGCTTGTTGATCGTGATGTTTCCGCTGCCGGGAGTCAGGGTGACTCGGGCGGTAGAGGTCTTGCGGCGACCGGTGGCTGAGTAGGATTCGCTCATAGCGTGATTTGCTGCTTCGAAATTAAGCTTCGGGATTAAAGTTCGTAGGCCTCAGCGTTCTGGGCATCGTGCGGGTGCTCGGCACCGGCGTAAACCTTGAGTTTCTTCATGATCTGACGACCAAGGCGGTTGTGGGGGACCATTCCGTTGACAGCGCGCTCCACGATCAGTTCGGGGCGGCGCTCACGGAGCTTGGCGACGTTCTCACGCTTCTGACCACCGACGTAGCCGGAGTAAGAGGTGTAAATCTTCTGCTCTTCCTTGTTACCGGTGAGCTTAACCTTGTCTGCGTTGACGACGACAACGAAATCTCCGCAATCCACGTGGGAAGTGAAGAGAGGCTTGTCCTTGCCGCGGAGCAGCTTGGCAGCAGCTACGGCGACATCTCCGAGAACCTTGTTCTCGGCGTCGATCACATACCATTTACGGTCGATTCCTTCAGCTTTGGCAGAAAACGTCTTCATTTCCCTTAATAGATTGCCCGCCCTCTTCCTGGAACCGGACCCAAGATTCAGTCCTCAATTTCTTCCCAATGGCGGGAGGGGAGCGGGAATCTAGGCGGTTTGTCCAGCTTGTCAAGGCTTTGGAACCGTGAAAAATCAAGGGTATTTGCGCGAATTCACGATTCCGTGACGCTAGTGAGGGAAATCGGCGGTCTAAGAGGGTCTGTCGCTGGTTCGTAATAGAAGTAACCCTCAGCCAAAATCCCATGCGTTTCCCCTCCTTTTTTATCGCTGGAAGCCTGCTCTTGAGCGGGTTTTGCCTGCAATCCCGGGCCTCCACACCCGAACCTGATCCTAATCTTCCTGAGCCTCAAATGAGCGGCTCGCTGGCCCTCCCTGTCTGGGCTGAGGGCGAGGCCCGCGAGGGCTTCGATATCCGAATCTGGCCCGAAGATGTCATCGTCTGGCTGGAATGGGAGAATTTGAAAGACCTGATCGCTGATCCAAACACTCCGGAAGAGGAGAAACAGGCGCTTCGTCAGATTCTCGTCCATCAGAAGGCCTGGCGCGCGCCCCGCTTTTCTGAGAGAGGAAGCTAGGTTTGACGCGATTCGCTCGATCTGGCATAAGAACTCCCGTCTGTGATGCCGGAATTTGCACGAATTGGATGGTTGTTGGGGCTCATGCTGGGGCTTGGAGCTCCCGCGTTGTCGAAGGATTACAATCAGCTCATCGTTGATCGGATCGAAAACATGCCGTCTGGCGGCACCTACGCCCGCTACCGCAAGGATTTGCCGGAATCGCAGCGTTTCAATGAACTCTACCAGACGGTGGAGGATCTCGGCAGTTCTCTCCAGGTAGGGCTTGGCGGCCAGCTGAAGGTCAAGCCCGAGAAATCGGCCCAATACAGTTTCTGTTCCAGCGCGACTTACTTGCTTTTCTGCGATGTCGTCAGTGAGGTGAACTTTGCCGAGGCGGGTTCGAAGGAACTCAGCCGCGAAATGGCCGATGTGGGGGACAAGGTCTCCGTGATTCACGGAAAAATGGACGGTGTCGGTATCTTCGGGCACTGGAACGCCGATGGACCCGGAACGGCGGTTCTGTTCGCACGTCTCGATCTCGGCACCAATTTCTCGTCTTTCGACGACGCCAGGCCGGGGGATTTCATGAAGATCTTCTGGAACGAGTCGATCGGAAAAGGGGAGAGCGGGCATCTCGTCGTCTATCTCGGACTGAATGAGGCCGGCAATCAGGTGAAAGTCTGGTCGAGCAATATGAACAACGACGACGGCTCTCACGGCTACGGAACTATGTGGGTCGAGCGCAGTCGGATTAAGCGTGTGCTCTTTTCCCGGCTCGAACGTCCTGAAAACCTGGCCAACTGGCTGAAATTCTCCGAAGCCGAGCACACCAGCGATTACCTGGTTCGCATTCGACAGACAGGTTCGACGGGCGAGGAGATGAAGCAGGTCACTGCGGCAAAAAACTGAAATTTTGTCCCTGGACGGAGCCCCGATCGGGCTTCGAATTTGAAATTCGTCCCAAAACGGGGGTGAGGCGCTGTGGAAATTTAAGATTTTCTCTTTAGTGATTGTAAATATTTTAGATTTGCGTAATATTTGAGGCATGTCCTCCACTCACAACCGGCTTTGCTTTAACGAACTCAGCGAAAAGGCTGCCGCCGCCCCTAGGCGGGGGCGATCACATCATCGCCCGGGCCTGGATTGGCTCGCGCCGGTTTCGGATGTGCACCAGGTGAATTCGCCGACTCATGACGCCTTACTGGTGGGGCCTTCGGATCAGTATGCGGTGGGCGAAATGCTCAAGCCTCATGTTCTGACCCGCCTTCTCAATTTTTCGCGCTTTCGCTGCGCCGGACTGGCCGGAATCGATCGAACCGCCGTGGGAGGTCACGCCGTGAGAAACTACGGCGAAGGGGCCCTCGAGATGGGGGGCAAGCAGCTGCAGCTTCTCCACTTCGGAACTGACAGCATCAGCGAACACCTTGTCGACGGTTATCCGAAGGCAGTGGACGAAGAAGAGGCCGAGCGTTTTGAAAGCCTGGCCGTGATCAGCGGAGACGAGGAGTTGAATACCTACGTGCGTCGCCGAACCGGTCAGTTGAATGATTTTGCCTACATGCTCGCTCCTGAGGGCGAGTTCTATGGAGCCCGCACCAGTTTTCATGCGGTCGGCCTGGCCGATCCCGATACGATGAACACTGAAATGCGGGATCGACTGGTTTCCCAGATGCGCCGCGCGGACTTCGTCGGTATCAGCGATGAGAACGGGGCCGATTTTCTCGAGAAGGAAGGCGTCGACGTTCACCGGATGCCGTGTTCGCTCAGCGTGATTCCCCAGGTTTGTGCCCGCCAGCTGCGTGAGCACCGCGACAGCGAAGCCTTGGAGGCTGTGCGTGACCGTTTTCCCAATGGCTGGATTGCTGTGGAAATCGGAACGGCTATGCCGGCTGACTTTGAAAAACTGACCTCCGCGCTGCGTGATGTCAGCGAAGAGGAAGGTCTTGGTCTCGTCTTTTTTGATGCGTCCCGCCAGGGAACGGCGTCGACCCGTCGTTGGGTCAAAGCCTTTCCTGAGTGGAACGCTGCCAGTTTCGGCTCCGACAACATCTGGGAGATCGCATCGCTGCTTCTCCACTCACGCCTCTACTGCGGAACTTCGCTCGATTGCCGGGTGATCTGCATGTCAGGAGGGGTGGCGAGAATCAATATTCCAACCGAAAGCAACGCGACCCGCAGCTACTGCGAACTGTGGGAGCACGATGAGATGCCGATCGAGTTTTCCAACGAGGAAGACTGGAAGGTCGCTTTCGCCGAAGCTCTCCGGGTCGGTCTTTCCACCCTGCAGGAGCATGCCGGCGATTTGCACCGGGAATATTTTGAAGCGCTCGCCAAGTTCTGCGAGTGCACAGGGCTCGTGCCGAAGATGCTTCCGGAAAGCGTGGAAACGCCCCACATGAGGGCGGCGAGCCGGCTTCACCATCTCCAGGATGAGTGGCTCTCCGACGAGGCGAGCCTGAAGCTGTTCCGCGATCTGAACCGCAAGGTGGGCAAGCGTTCCATGGCCAGCCAGATCAAACAGAAGCTTGGACTGCAGCGGCAGCGCGCGTAGAAAAGAGGCACCCTGCGGGTGCGATCTTGCCAATGGTGCAGAAGGCTTTACCTTCGGCGCAGATACCGGCAGACTGGGTTCCGGTAATTCAGTAGAATGCAACGGTATGTCTTCACAGCCCTCTCGATCGGGGTCGGTGCCGCTCTGGTGATCATCATCGCGATCTCGCTGGGAGCGTTCTCTGCTGTGGCGACATGGCTGGAGAATCTTTACCTTTCCCGGGGTATTCTGAAGGTGTCTCCGGTGGAGCGCTACCTCTGGCTGGAGATGCTGGTTGTCCTCGCGGTTTCCGTGGGACTGGCCTGGTGTGTCATCGACGTGTCGCAGGTGGCCCAGAAGATTCTCGTGTTTGGCTGTGCGGTCTTGCTCGTTCTCGGGCTTTCACCAACAATGGCCCTTTATGGAGTATTGTTTGAGCCGTTTTCCTCTCTCGGCGCCGGTCTTCTCGCTGCGGCTGGGGGATTTGTTTTTGCCGGCACAGAACGGGGCATGAGAAAGCGTGTCCTCCAGGATGTGCTCGGCCTTCGTGTCTCCCATTCGACTTTCAGCCAGTTACTCGATGCGCCGGAACCTCCTGATTTCGACGGGGCGGTCCGGGAAGTGACGGTGTTGACCTGCCGAATTTTCAATCACGCCGAGCTTCGGGAAAAACTGGAGGCGGCTGAGTTGATGAAGATGAGCAATCTCTTCCTTCGCAGCGTGTCGACTTTTCTCACTTCCCGTGGGGCCTACCTCGATGAATCCGGCCCCGAACTGGTGCGTGTCTTTTTCGGAATGCTGCAGCCCGACGATGATCATGCCGACAAGGCCTGCGAGGCGGCTCTCGAACTCCGGTCCCGTCTTAAGACCCTGAATCAGGAATGTGAGACGCGTTGGTTTCAGCCGCTGCACTACGGAATCGGCATCAGCTCCGGTCCCATGACCGTCGGTGTCTACGGGTCGAAGGAACACTATTACTTCAGTGGCATCGGCGCTGAGACTGATTTCTCGAGGCGCCTCGCGCATGCCAATTTCCGCTACAACTCCGATCTATTGATCAGTCCGGAGACCTACCGTCTCGTCCAGGAACGGTTTGAGTTCCGGCCCATGGAAATGTTCTACGACCCCGAAGACGATGTCATGACCGAGATCTACCAGTTGCTGGCGGCCTCCGATTCGTTTGATGAGAAAGAGCGGGAGCGACGCGATCTGTTCTGGCAGGGGGTGATCTACTATCGCGAGAAGAAATACGAGGAAGCGCTCGATCACCTGACCCGAGCCCGCATTGCCGGCGGAAGAGACGGACCGGTCGAGTTCTTCATTGCCCAGACCCAGGACGCGCTGACGGCGCCGGAGGATGGAACGAAGGCAAGGTCCGAGAAGTTGACCGAAGACGGACACGCGCGACTGATCAGTTTGATGTAGCCGCCGTTCGGGGTTATGAATTGAACCCATATGGCACAAGTTGACTATCCGGAGCCGGTCAAAGCACTGATCGTGCAACTCAAGCAACTCCCCGGTATTGGGCCGAAGAGCGCTGAGCGAATAGCGGTCTGGATGATGCAGAAGGGACCGGAAACGTCGACGTTGTTTTCTGATATTGTCAGGACGGCCGGTGACACCGTGGTGGAATGCCGGACCTGCGGGTTCTTCGCCACGGAAGAAGCCGGCTGTGCGATCTGCGATTCGATCCAGCGCGACGGAAGTTCGCTGTGCGTGGTGGAGCAGCCTACTGACATTCTCCCGTTGGAGCGCTCCGGCGCCTACCGCGGTCACTACCACGCGCTGCGGGGAAGAATCTCACCACTCGACAACGTGGGTCCCGAGGACTTGCGGATTCGCGAACTGGTGGAGCGTCTCAAGGCCGGTGACTTTACCGAGGTCATTCTCGCGTTGAGTTCCGATGTGGAAGGCGAAGCGACCGGTAACTACCTCGCGGAGCTGCTCGGAGAATTTGCCGAAATCAAGGTATCACGACTCGCCCAAGGAATTCCTGCTGGCGGAGGCCTGGAGTCGGCCGATGAATTGACTTTGATGCGAGCCCTGCAGGGCCGTGTCGGAATGTGAGTCGGCCGACGGACTGGCGGCTCAGGGCGTTGCGGAAGCCTGGGGGAAAGTAGGAGTGACTTCGATCATCAGTTCCTCGAGGCCACGGAGAATCCTGACCTTCGCGGGGATGCCGACAGGCAGGTTGAAGGGCGCGTCGCAGAGATCAATCAGCTCCTCAATCTCAGAACCGTTGAGAGAAATGATGACATCTCCGGGCTCGAAGCCGGCCTTTTTCGCGGGTGAGTCAGGTTTCACCTCAATAATGACAGGAGTTGAAGACTGGTCGTGAAAAGCCAGGCCAACCCACGATGGGGCGGATTTGTTGAAGCGTTCGAGGTCGAGGATGACTTTTCGTATCTGGGCAGCGGGAATCGCGTGAGCTTCGTTGTCCAGCTCCAGTTCAAGTTCGGATACGAGACCGACGATTTCACCGCGGTCACTCAAAAGAGGAACCCCGATCCGGCAAAATTTATCAGCTTCGGCGATGCGCACTCTGAGGAACGGGACCGTGAAAGCTTCACCGTGGTAGTAGAAATCTTTTCCCGCGACGAGGGAGCGACAGGTTTCGTTGCGATAAAGGCAGCTGAGTTCCATCCCGGCCCGGGGGAAGGGGTCGGAAGCCAGGGGGACAGGGGAGGATTTGAGATTGCCTTCCGCAATTTCGAGGACGCAAAGGCGACGGGATTCGTCGAGGTAAATTACCCTGCCGGCAGCCTCGGACTCCCCTTTTTTAAGGCGGCCGTCGGCAGCTTCTGACAGCTTGACCCCATTCGGTATCACTGTGACAAACCACTGAGGGCGCCCCACACAGAGCGCCGGGGTCTCGACCCCTCCAGCCCAAATGGCTGCGACTGATTCGGGATTAGTGCCGTCCTGACCACTGGTGCTTCCGGCACACGCGAGAAGGCCAATACTCGCCAGGATATAAATTCGAATCGAAGCAAACATCGCGATCAGAATTCCCATTTCGCAGGAAGTGCGCCGGAGTGTCCGATCATCTCTTCGTTAAACGACGGAACGCGGCTGTCTCTGGGAGGAAGAGAAATATTGAAAGTTTCGGTTGGGGGCAGCCTAGTGTGGGTCTCTTCGGATGAGGGAATGTCTCCATTGGCGAGGCCCTGAGGTAGGTTGTTGTCAGCTGGTCGCCGCGTGTTTACGAAAACGCCGACGCCGATAGCGGCGGCGGCGGCACCGGCGGGAACGAGCCATTTGGCACTTCCCAGCTCATCAAACCAGACCGTGACTCGCTCCGTAAGTATTGAACGGGCCGAGCGACTGAGGAGTTCAGAACGCTGTCGATCTTTGAAATCATTTAGAAAGGAATCGAAATATTCCTCTCCGGGAGTCTCGTAGCGCTTGAGCCGGAGTAGTTGTTGAACTTCGTCGGAATCTTTCATCTACAATCGAGAACAAGGAAAGTTACGGGGTGCCTGAGACAATTTCAATCAATATACCGACCACGCCAAAGACTACTTTCTAAAGTCGTCGAGGAATGTTTGCAAATGCCGGTGTGCGTAGAAGAGCCGTGATCTGACTGTTCCTTCGGAAACGCCCAAAATCTTCGCAATCTCTGCGTGAGGCATACCCTGAATATCAAACATAGTGACCACTGCTCTGTGGTCTTCAGACAGCTGTTGCATGGCCATGTTCAATCTTTCCTGCAACTCTGAGATATTCGCCTCGCGGACGGGGTCTGACTTGGAGGTGGCCTCGATAAATTCCTTATCGTTCTCGATGGCGAGATCGACATCGTTGAGGCTCATGGCGCGCCGCCGGTTTCTCTTTTTTAGGAAATTCAGCGTCATGTTTGTCGCGATTGAGTAAATCCAGGTGTAGAAGGTGGATTTTCCGCGGAATCGCTTGAGCGCACGGTAGGCCTTGGCGAAAACGTCCTGGAGCACGTCATTGGTGTCCTCGTGGTTCGAGGTCATGTGGTAGACGAGCCCGTAGAGCTTGGGCGTGTATTTTTCGACGAGTTCGTCAAAAGCAGCAGTGTCTCCCTCGCGGGCGCGAGCTACCAGCTCCGCATCCGGGTCGACGCGGTGTCTCTTTCTGCCATCCGCGGTCGTGACCGGCGGAGCAGTTTCTGTGCTAGCGGGTTCCATTCAGCAGAAGGAGGGCCTGAGTCAACAGGGTTGAGGCAGGAAAGGAAAGGAAAAGGGTAAATTTTGGGTTCCGTTCGATAGGGTTACGTAAGGTTGGACGGTTTAGGTCCCGTAGTCCTTGCATTTACATACGGCGGGACCTGCCCGATTCTTAGCGCCTATTCAGGGGGAATCGGTCAGGTTGAGTCGGGCAATCATCCGGTAGAGATCATCTCGGTGCTCGAGCGGCGTGCCGTCGTGACAATGACTGGGGAGCAGGCCGTTTTCGATATCCAGCTGTGAGGCACGAAGGATGCTCTCAAGCATCTGCGAACGGTCGACGTTGAACCAGGGTGGGGGAGGCTTTGGATCGTGGTGGTAATTGGAGAATAAATCCCCCGGAAAAAGCAGCTGCTTCGAAGCAGAGTAAAAGCCGCAATGCCCTAACGTATGGCCCGGCAGGGGAATGACTTCGAGGCCACCCCAAACCGGAATTTGGTCGCCCGGAGAGAACCATTCATCAATCTCCGGAGGCTGATACCCGAAGAGTGCGCGACAGGTGCCTTCCATGAGGCCGCACAAACTGTTGAGCCCCCGATACGGATAAGTTCCGGCGATGTGTTCGCGGTCAGGCCCCGGGGCGAGGAGGCGTGCGTCGGTTAGTTGCTTCCAGCGGGAGAGGTTGAGCGTGTGATCAATGTGTCCGTGGGTGATGAGGATGTGTGATATCTCCTCCGGCTTTCTCCCGATGGACTCAAGATTCGCGATGGTCTGCTCCGGTCGCGTGCTGAAAAATCCTCCGTCGATGAGGATGATGCGATCCTCCTCCAGCAGGGCGTAGTGACTCACCAGCCGGCCGCGGAGTTGAAGGCAGTTCTCGAACACCTGAATCATGCGATGGGAAGACGGTTGATTCCGCAGAGCGAACATGGCACAAAACGTCCATGGATCGAACTGACACTTCTGCCATTGACCAGGGATTTCAATCTGATCGGCGCTCTTTTTTGACCGGGAGCGGAATTCTAGCAGGAGGGCTCGCCCTCGGAGCTGGCAATGCCAGGGCCGACAGTCACGGCGAGAACCCGGGATTTAAGCTCTGCCTCAACATGTCGACGATTCGTGGGCAGGAGCTGGATGCGGCCGAGGAAATCGAAGTCGCCGGCAAGGCGGGATACGATGGTATCGAGCCTTGGTTTCGAAGCATTAATGCCTATGTCGAAGCAGGCGGAACGCTCAAGGATCTCAAGAAGCGCATCGATGATCATGGCTTGACCGTCGAGAGCGCGATTGGCTTCGCCAAGTGGATTGTCGATGACCCCGCCGTTCGGGCTGAAGGTCTCGAGGAAGCCAGGCGTGACATGGATACGATCGCCCAACTGGGTGGCATGCGTATCGCGGCACCGCCGGCCGGTGTTCCGCGGGGCGAAAGCGTGAACATGGACGCCGCGGCGGAGCGTTACCACGAGTTGCTGAAACTGGGTGACGAGATGGGCGTGGTCCCGCAGATCGAGATGTGGGGTGGAAACGCCACGATCGGTTCGGTGGAGAAAGCCCTCTACATTGCGATCAAGGCCGGGCACCCGAAAGCTTGCTTTCTCGGCGATGTCTATCACACCTACAAAGGCGGTTCATCCTATGAGTCGATTCTCCTGATGGGGCCGCATGCGTTGCAGAGCTACCACATGAACGACTACCCGGCCGATCCGCCGCGTGAGACGATCAAGGACTCCGACCGTGTCTTCCCCGGCGACGGCATTGCGCCGATCACCGACATCCTGAAGAACTTTATCGCCGTGGGCGCTTACCCGGCGCTTTCCCTGGAGTTGTTCAACAAGACCTACTGGGAAATGCCCGCGCTCGATTGTGCAAAAATCGGGCTCGAGAAAATGCAGGCAGCAGTAGCGGCGGCGGAGGCTTAGGTCGGAACTTTGGCAAGTTCCGCTACATCCTCAACTGTAGCCGGGGTCTTCGACCCCGGAGGAGTTCGGGGTGGATTTTGAGAGCGATGTCAGATTTTTGAATGCGCTTTTCCGGCCTCACAGAGGCCTGCTACAAATGAGCTCGATGGGATCAAGGTGACGGGGAATTGAAGCCACTTCGAGCAGCTCTAATAATCCAGTAGGAGATCCCCCCGGTTTTGCCGGGGAGGCTATTGAAGTTCTACTTTTCCGGCGGTAATAAAGAGCGAAATTGAGGTGGGTGGATGGAAGTCTCATCCAACGGTCACGGAGGACCGTGGCCCTCCATTATAGTTGGAGACAGCAGCTTGAGAAATGAGATGCCGTGAGGCATCTGGAGGGTCGCGGTCCCCCGCGACCGCGAACGTTAAAAAGGTTTGCTTGAGTTTCGGTTTACGTAGGACTGCTATAGGTTGATGCATGAAGCCGATTTGAGTGGCTCACATAATAAAAGCCTCCGGTTTGACGGGAGGATCTATTCTCAACGCTCGCACTGGTAGACAAACGCCGGCGGGAGGTTGCGCCAGGCGGTGCGGCTTTGCTTCACCACGGAGAAGTGTTCGTGGAGATAGCGGCGGAAACGTTGCCCGGCCGGAAGGACCACGCCCTGCCAGTAGGCGAAAGTGGCAAACTTTCCGCCGGGCGGCAGGACTTCGAACATGGCGTCGAGCAACTCATTCTGCAGTTCCGGGTGAAAGGCAGCCCAGGGGAGGCCGCAGAGAATAGCATCGACCTGGTCGATGCCGGCTTCATGACAGAGGCGTGGCACCTGGCTGACACATTCCTGCACGATCCTGACATCAGGACAACGATCGCGGGTGATGGAGGCGAGATGCGGGTCACGCTCGATGGCGAAAAATTCAGTGCCGGGCTGGAGCCGGTTGGAAATCGCCTCGGTGAATACGCCAGTGCCCGGACCATATTCGACCACCGAGTTAAGGTTTTCCCAATCGAGCCACTCCACCATGATCTCTGCAAGTTCCGGTGAGCTCGGGGCAATAGCGCCGATCTTTCCGCTGCTGCGTAGGAAAGCCTTGAAGAATTGAGCGTAATCAGACATCGGGAAAAAGAGCCGCGAGTCTGACGCTTAAAAGCTGGCCTTGGCGAGCGTTACCTCGACATTTTTGCGGACGAGCTGGCCCATGGTTTCGCATTCTGAGAAAGCCTCCGAACCGTGGTATTGGTTCAGCTCTCCCCGCAATCGCAGAACATGCTCTTCGGGCGCGATCTCCACGTCGCACATGGCTTCCCAGAAAGCAGCGAGACGACCGCGGGCGAGCTTGCAGCGGCGCCGGATAAGAGTGCGCTCCTCATCCTGATACTGCTTGCGAGTCTGGAAGTTGATCCGTTTGGTGCAGAGCTCGACCACGAGGGCGTTCTCGAGGAAGAACTGGGGAAGATACATCTCCTTGTAACCTTCGTAGCTCTGCTGGTCAAAGTCGATGGCCCTGACACGGTATTGGGCGTCCTCGAAGTCGGGTGTGATGTCGACCACGTAGTTGTAGCTGCGCATATCACCGAGGAGACGGGTGAAAGAGCGCTCATTGAATTTGATGAATTCCTTGGCCACCCTCGTGAGGTTGGTTTCTTCCCGCTCAAAGTAGTCGCGAATAAAAACATCACCGGGCACACCGGCAATGTGCTCCTCGATTAGCGTGTCCCCGTTGACGAGGTAGTTGATTCGGTTGGGGGAGAGAATGTGTTCGAGCTCTAAGCCGTAGATGCGCGAGGCATCCGCGATTTTAACGTAGAAGTGATCGTAGTTGTCGTTGTACTGATTCACGATCCGGACGCGGAAAGGACGGGAGTTGCCGAAGTCGCAGAAGTCGACCCGTTCCATGACGAGGTGATCGCCCACACGAATGTCGTTGGTTTTGATTAGCGAGTAGATGCGGATCAGTTTTTGACTGAGTTCCTCGCGAATCGATGGCTCATAATGAACCGTCTTCCAGAGCGTATCTTTGCCATCGCGGTCGTAGAGCGGGAAAAGCTGGGAGAAGCGGTGCAGGTCTTCGTAGACCACAGGAATGTCAAACGACCGTTGGAAGTGATCGAGGTAGCTCGAAAGCCCCGGGGTCACCGGGTAGAACTTTTTCTTCTTTAGCTGAAAACTCACGGGACCGCATTATCGCCGCGAATGACGCGAGGAAAACCCCAAACCGTCATCGGACACAGATTGTGCGCGGAGATCCGCAAAGGGGAAAGGGGAAAGGGGAGCGTGGCTTCGGCTCGTGTCGAGGGTACGAAGTTTAATCGTGCTCATCCATGTTGGACCTCACAGGCTTCTGCATCCGACGACTACCTCAAAACCACACGTATTTTTGAATTTCGGATTTTGAACCAGGAATTCTGAATATCGAAAGCCGCACCACCAGTCACCAGTCACCAGTCACCCGGGGGCGACTGCATCCAGCGGGCTCACGACACCGAGCCCGTTCTCCCCGGTGGCGACGTGGAGATAAATCTCGGTAGTGGTGATGTTTTCGTGCCCCAACAGCTCCTGGATGGTCTTTAGATCCAACCCGGCCTCCAGCAAGTGCGTCGCGAAGCTGTGTCGCAGGGCATGACTCGTGACGCGTTTCTCAATCCCAACGGCCCGCGCCGCCCGTTTGATCGCGCTGTTGTAAGAAGTTCCGTGCAAATGATGTCGTCGCCGAACGCCGCCTTCCGGGTCAAT
>JABSSQ010000383.1 GCA_013213905.1 Verrucomicrobiales bacterium
ATGTGCGGCGTTTCAATCTCGCTGCCGTAACAGCCGAAATCAGAAAAGCCGAGATCGTCGACCATCATGATGACGATATTGGGACGGGTGTCCTCAGCGAACGACGGAACGGCGAGGAGCAAAGCAGAGCACACAGCGAGCAGGGATTTCATAGAGTTTCACCCAAAATCGAAAAGCGTCTACTGTCGAGAGAGCGCCGATGCCGCAATCATGGTGTCACGAAAGTTTCCAACCACTTCTGCCTACTCTTCCTCCGGGGCCAACTGACTCTCGCAGGACCAGCAGACTTCGAAGTTGCCCGGATTGATCTCTCCGCAGGAGGGGCAGCCCACTTCCTCGTTGACCTTCCCGGCGTTGGCGCGGGATTCTTCGACATATTCCTTCAGCACCCGCAAAGCGCGCGGGTAATCCTCGTCGTGAATCACGTTAAGGGCGGGAAAGAACTCGGGGATCGGCACCTCGCTCAACGCGGCCATGTAGAGATGTTCATTGCGAATCACTGTCGCAATTCCCTCATTCTCGAGGATCGACTTCATGTGCCCGACAATGGCGGAGTCCGCTTCGCGAAAGAGTTCTTTCATCCCTGCGTAGTTTACGAAGCCGGGCCGCGCCACGGGAAGCCTTTTTCAAACTAAGCCCGGTGCCGATTCGTCCAATATCGGGACAATTCCCCGATATCCCCTGCGAATTGGACCAATCGAGGTATTTAACCTATCTTAAAGAATTTCTCGCCCGCTGAATATGCCCAGAAAGAAAAAACAGCCCTCCCAACCCGGTCCCTTCGAAGCGATTTACGCCAAAACTGACGGTAAAAAAGGCCGCTCCGGTTGTTTCCGCGTGCTCTTTCGGCTCTTTCTGGTCCTGGCCGCCTTCGGAATCGCCGCCGGCATTATCGGGGCCATTTACTACAACGTCGTCGCGCTGCGTTTTGACATGGACGACCTCAAAGAGGCTCCTCAGCGCACCCTTGTTTACGACAAACAGGGCAACGTCCTCGGCCATCTTTCCGGTCACGGAGAGAACCGCCTCGTCGTTCCCGCATCGGAAGTCTCGGAGAATTTCATCAACGCCCTCCTGGCCCGTGAGGACAGCCGTTTCTACGAGCACAGCGGCGTGGACTACGTTGGCGTGCTCCGCGCCATTGTCCTCAACCTGAAAGCCGGCGGCTTTGAGCAGGGTGCTTCCACCCTGACAATGCAGTTGGCGCGCAATGCCTACGGCAACAGGGACAAGACTATCAGCCGCAAGCTTCTCGAAGTCGCCATCGCCAAGCGGATCGAGCGCAACTACTCCAAGGAGGAGATCCTCGGTTTCTACATGAACCGGATTTACTTCGGTTCCGGTCTCTACGGCATCGAACGAGCCTCCCAGGGATTCTTCATGAAACCGGCCAGCGAGCTTACGGCCGGAGAAGGCGCCATGCTCGCCGGAGTGATCCGCGGCCCGAGTCTTCTCAATCCTTTCCGCAGCATCGAAGACGCCAAGGGAACCCGCGACGAAGTCCTTGCCCGCATGGTCGCCGAAGAAACTGTCACGCAGGCCGAAGCCGATGCGGCGAGGGATGAAACGATCACTCTCCGTCCCCCTGACAAACGCCTCGCGACAGGAAGTTACACGCTACAGGCGGTATTCGATCTGCTCAGCACCTTCCTCGACCCGATCGACATTGAGACAGGCGGGCTCAAGATTCACACCACACTCGATGCGAACCTTCAGGCCTCAGCGGAGAAAGCTCTCGATGGACATCTTACTGCGATCGAGTCGCGCCCCGGCTTCCAGCATCCCCCTCGCAGTGCCCACAAAAAGGGAGAGGCCACGCGCTACCTGCAGGGAGCCGTCGTCACGCTCGACAACTCGAGCGGGGCCATCCTCGCCATGGTGGGTGGACGCGACTTCGGCGAAAGCGCTTTCAACCGCGTCTACCAGGCGAGGCGCCAGGTAGGATCCACTTTCAAACCCTTTGTCTACGCCAACGCCTTTGAGACCACCGGCCTGCTCCCCGGGGCCTACGTCAGTGACGACCCGATACGGCTGCAGCACAACGGCGGACCGGTCTGGAGCCCTCAAAACAGCGACGGTACCTTCAGCGGCCTGCAACCTTCCGCGGTCGGCCTGATCCGTTCCCGCAACACCATGTCCATTCGAGTGGGCCAGATTGGAGGTCTCGAAAACGTTCGCGGCCTCGCCAACGCTCTCAAGTTCGGGTCCATTCCCGATTCGCCGGTTGTCTATCTCGGCGCCTTCGAATCCACTCCGGTAATCATGACCAGTGCGATGTCGATCCTTCCCGGCAAGGGCATGAACTACAAGGTGCACATGATCGACCGCATCGAGAACAGCGAGGGCGAACTCCTTTACAAGCACCAGATCGAAGCGGTTCCGGTTCTCTCCGAGTCGACCGCCTGGATGACCTCCGACATTCTCGGGCAGGTCATGACCAACGGCACCGGGGTGTCCGCGCGCAATACCGGCTACACCGCGCCGTCCTACGGGAAGACAGGAACCACCAATGATTACAGGGATGCCTGGTTTGTCGGATTTACTGACAAAATCACCACCGGCGTCTGGGTTGGACTGGACCAGCCCAAGACAATCATGAACAAGGGCTACGGCAGCACCCTCGCCCTACCCGTTTGGACGGAAGTCATGAAAACAGCTGAGAGTTCCGGCTATGCCGCGGAGCCACTGCCCTTGCCTGCCGGTTCTCAAAACACCGTCCTCTGTCGCGAATGCGGCCTGCTCGCCAGTGACCGCACTTTGTACCCCTATCAGATGCCCCTCCCCCCTGACAAGCGCCCTCAAGGCACTTGCCGAGGTCACGGTTTCGGGCTCTTTGCCCGCAAGGACCGGCAGCCTCAGGCCTTTCCCATCCCGGGAGAACTCGTGGCACAACCGGTTGACCTCCGCGCTCAGCAGCGAGAGGAGAGTAACTTTGGCGGAGCGATGCGGGAGTTCGGCCGTTTTCTCTTCGGCGGGCGCGAACGCTGACCTCCGACATACCATCCTTGTGTCACCTCTGGCGAAAACTGGCACAAATGCCCATCTCTTAGGGCTGGACAGAAATGCCTATTTGTGTCATTTTCGGAAAATTGCGAAAATGAGTACCCCCAACGATAAGTTTTTCAGCCTGGTGCCGGACGGCTCGCCCCACGATGTGAAGGGCGAACGCGAGGTCATGCTTCCAGGTATGTCCCTTGAAATCCACGCCACTCGAAAGATCCGGCTGGAACACTGGGACCTCAAGGGATTGATCGATCCCTACTGGCGCCTCTACTGTCCCGTGGACGGCAAAGCCATCGTCAGCATCAACGACGAAGAAACCGAGCTCGTGCCCGGAAATTTGTACCTGATTCCTCCGCGAACCTCGATTACCTCCCACAATCCGGAGCCTTTTACGAAGTGGTATGTCCATTTTATTCTCGGACGCAGTGACCTCCTCTCCGTCCCGGGGATCTATACTCAATCCATTGACGAAATCAGCCAGGGCTTCCTCGATACCCTTAACAACGCCAAGGGCGAACCCTACAACTGGGAGTCCGCCAGTCTCGTTATTCACGCACTGGGCAACCTGCCGCCCGCCGCCTGGACCGACCAAAAGCTCGACCCGCGTGTGGAGAAAGCGATGGAGTTCCTCGAAACCAACCTCGCCCGCAAGGTCAATGCCGAGGACGCCGCTAAGGCTGCCGGTGTCAGCGTTCGAAATCTGAACCACCTCTTCCGCTCCCAGCTTCGCGTCGCCCCGATGGGTGTGCTGCTGAACTACCGTCTCGACAAGGCCTGCCACCTGTTGCGTCACTCCGATCAGTCAATCGAGCAGGTGGCCGAGAATTGTGGGTTTCCGAATCGCTACTACTTCAGCCGCATGCTGAAACAGCACCGCGGTATTTCGCCGGCCGCTTACCGCAAAGGGCAGCTTTACTAGGATTGCCTCACATGGCCGCCCCTCCCACCCTCGAAGATCGGCAGCTTGCCTGCCGGCGTCCGGCGGGGCCTCCAGTCATGTATCAATCGTGGGCCGATCTCGCTTTCCTGCATTGGGAGATCGATCCGGCTCTCATTGAAGCAACGCTTCCCCCGGGCCTCGGCGTCGATACCTTTGAAGGACGCGCCTATGTGGGCCTGGTGCCGTTTTATATGCAGAACATTCGTCTGCGCGGGCTGCCCAAGGTGCCCGGAACGGTCAACTTTCTCGAGATGAATGTCAGGACCTACGTCTACGACAAGGCGGGCACTCCCGGTGTGTGGTTCTATTCACTCGACGCCGACAACCCGCTCGCCTGCGCAGTAGCGCAGCGCCGCTTTCACCTGCCTTACTACTCGGCGAAAATGTCGGCTCAACGCCTCGGTGACGAGGTTCACTATCAATGCGCCCCAAAACGAGGCACCTCCGAGCATCGCTCCACCATTCACTACCGCGGAACCGGCGATGACGTATCCGGACCGCCCGGGACGATTGAGTATTTCCTTGCTGAAAGATACCGTCTTTTCGCCTGGCAACCCAACCGGGAACACCTGCTGGTAGGTTCCGTAGCCCATTCCCCTTACCGCCTCGAGACAGCTCAGGTGAGTGAATGTCAGGCCGGAGCCATGAAATGGTGCGGATTTGAAATCGACGATCGGCCGCCTGATCTGGCACACTTCTCGGCGGGTGTGGACGTGGAAGTGTTCGCCCTCAATTCCGTCGAGTCTGACACATGATTGCCCTCCAGGTGTTCGCCCCCAACACCCCGCTTCACGCCGTTTGCCTGCTCGCCTGCCTCGCAATCACCGCCGCCTTCACCTTTGCCAGCCTCCGCTCAAGAAAGTGCTGCCCGCACGTCACTGCTGTGATTCGGCGCATCATCGTTGCCGGCTGCCTTCTTTCCTGGCTCGCTACGACCGCCTACGGCTTCTTTCCTCACAAGTTCGCCTGGGACAATGCCTTGCCGCTGCAGTTCTGTAACATGGCCAACCTGCTTGGCGCTCTCGCCGTGGGACGACGTCAGCGCTGGGCCGAAGCGATGATTTACTACTGGGGACTGGCTCTGTGCAGTTGGGCCTTCCTAACCCCGACCCTGATCGAAGGCCCCGCCTTACCGGAGTTCTGGATCTTCTGGGGGTATCATGTCTTCATTCTCATCTCGCTGGCCCATGTGCTTTTCATCGACGGCTTCCGGCCCGGCTGGAAGGACTGTATTCGCAGCATCGCCCTCACAGCCGCCTACATGGCCGCCCTCGCTGTCGTCAATACCATCGCCGACTGGAACTACGGTTTCCTCGGAACTGGAAAGCCGGGAAATACCACCCCGATCGATGCACTGGGGAGTTACCCGCTCAGGCTACTCTGGATGGCATTGATAGGAGCCGCCTTCTTTGCCCTGCTCACGCTTCCCTGGCAATGGTTGAGGCGTAAGCCAAAGGAAGAATCACCGTCATAGTTCTCAAACCCACTCATTCCCCTGCTCATGACCCCCGCTGAGAAAAACGAACTGGAGACCTTCATGAACGGTCTCGAAAAACGCAATCCCTACGAACCCGAGTTTCGCCAGGCTGTATACGAAGTCGCCTCGTCGATCATGCCCTGGTATCTCCAGCGCGAAGACTATCGCAAGGCTCAGATCCTGGAGCGCATCACCGAACCTGACCGAATCATCATCTTCCGTGTGACCTGGGAAACCGATGCCGGGGAAATCCGCGCCAACCGCGCCTGGCGGGTGCAGTTCAACAATTCCCTGGGTCCCTACAAGGGAGGTCTTCGCTTTCATCCCAACGTGACTCAGAGCGTGCTCAAGTTCCTTGGCTTCGAACAGATTTTTAAAAACAGCCTGACCGGGCTTCCCATGGGCGGTGCCAAAGGTGGGTCCAACTTCAACCCCAAGGGAAAAAGCGACCGCGAAGTGATGCGGTTCTGCTACTCCATGATGCGCGAACTCCATCGCCACATTGGAGAAGACACCGACGTCCCCGCCGGTGACATCGGAGTCGGCGGACGCGAGATCAGTTATCTCTTCGGCCAGTACATGAGACTGGAGAACCGTTGGAGCGGCGTGCTCACCGGTAAAGGCCAGTCCTTCGGCGGCAGCGCCGTCAGAAAAGAAGCGACCGGCTGGGGCTGCGTCTACTTCTGTGACGATATGTTGAAGCATCACGACATCGACATTTCAGGGAAACGCGCCGCCGTCAGCGGCAGCGGTAACGTGGCCCTCTACGCCGCGCAAAAGCTGATCAATAAAGGAGCCAAGGTCGTCACGCTGAGCGATTCAGGTGGTTTCATTCACGCTCCCGAGGGTCTCGACCTTGAACAATGGGAAGAGATTCGTCAGCTCAAAGAGGAGCAGCGCGGTCGACTTTCTTCCTACGAGAGCAAGGGAGTCACCTACCATGATGGCGAGCGCCCTTGGGGAGTGGATTGCGAAATCGCCATGCCGTGCGCTACCCAGAACGAGCTTGAGGCGGCGGGTGCCAAAGAACTTGTTAAGAACGGCGTCATCGCCATCGCCGAAGGTGCTAACATGCCGACCAATCTCGATGCCATCGAGATCTTCCGGGAGAACCACATTCTTCATGCTCCGGGCAAAGCGTCCAATGCCGGCGGCGTTGCCGTGAGTGGACTCGAACAGAGCCAGAATGCGATGCGCATCAGCTGGGACGATGAAGAGGTCGATCTTCGACTTCGCAACATCATGAAAGATATCCACACTCGCTGCGTCGAGGAAGGGCAAGCGACGAACGCAAATGTTGATTACATTAATGGCTCCAACATCGCCGGCTTCAAAAAAGTTGCGGAAGCCATGCTGGCCTATGGGGCAGTTTAGCCCCACCCCCTACCACAAATCCATACCAAGAGGCAGCACTTGCGTGGCGTGATGAATTGCAGGCGACCAGTATTGAGTCTTCAATCCTCTTGATGCCTGCAACTCAGCAAGCCGAGCCTGATCAGGGCCTCCGGGATCCGTTTGTTTGCTGGCAACAAAAAACACATACTCGCCGCAGTGATAAATCGGAATGGTGAACCTGAAACCCGTTGTGGCTCCGATATGCTTTGAAAGCATATCCTTGATCCGCCCAAGAAACTTTCCGTCTAACAAAGACCCTGCCTGGACGGAACAGGTCCCGCCCGACTTCAATGATGTGGAAATTCGGGAGTAAAACGACTCTTCGAAAAGGGGCTCCGAAGGCCCCAGAGCGTCATTACAGTCGATGATAGCGACATCGAAGTAATCTTTATAACGATCGATGGCCACATTGGCATCCTCAAACAACAACTTCAACCGGGGGTCCTCAAAAGAACCGTTGTGCAAGGTAGGCAAGTGCTTTGCAATCGACCTGACAAACTGCTCGTCGATATCGATCATAACAACCTCCTCCGGGTCATGCTTCAATATCTCACGAAGCGTACCACCATCCCCGCCGCCAATGACTAAAACTCGTTTAGGGTTGTCATTGGCGAGCATCGGCGGATGCACCAGCATTTCGTGATATATATGTTCGTCCGATGTTGATAGCTGAATCACTCCGTCAAGCACCAGGACCCGCCCAAATAAAGGGCTGTCGAAAACTAGATACTCTTGAAACGCAGAGCGCTCTTCAAGCAACACCTCCGTCACCGCAAAGCCGTGTCCGATGTTGCCCTCACGGCTGCCTGGGATTGCCCCTTCCACGAACCAGTTTTTCTCGGCATTGAGCCCGCAACAAAGTCCGGTGGACGGCTCAGATACTGATTCAATTTCAGCGGATCTATCTCCTCGAAGAAACGCCCGGGCGAAACTCTTCTCCGCTCCCAGTGCCTTTTCAATCATGTCATGCGCCACTTTAGCTTCCGTATCTCCGCAAGTATAAAAATCGACAGCAGCATAGCCAGCTTCGGGCCAGGTATGGATCGATAGATGAGATTCCGCCAGGATCGTCACGGCCGTCGCCCCCTGGTATTCGAACTTGTGAGAATTTGACGAGATCACAGTCGCGCCGGCGAGTTCTGCCGCCTGCTCCAAGAGAGCAGTCAAAGCCGCCTCATCGTCGAGAATTTCCCGATCACATCCCCAAAAATCCACGATCGAGTGTTGTCCTAAGGTTGTCTTTGTCGCAGCTTCAGCATTCATCGTTTTAAAGTATTTAGCTCTCACAAAAGGGGAAGCATGAGGCAGCAGCCTCAATTTCTGATCCGACCCAAGCGCGGCAAAGCCTTTGATATATCCAAGACAATCGATGCTGCCGCAACGGCACCAAAACGGCGCAGCATACTCAAACTGTTCCAGGGCGTAGTTGTAGGTTAGCTCTTC
>JABSSQ010000384.1 GCA_013213905.1 Verrucomicrobiales bacterium
TTCACGACCGAAGAGATTCTCAATGAAAGCACTCTGGAGACCAGGACGCTCGAGGATTGGCATCCCGTAGGAGCCACTCGACAGAAGCTCATCGAGATCAATGTCGCCGAGTGGTGGCCGGGACAGGATTACCGGATTCCGGTGCGGCTGATCGTTCCGCTCGAGGGTAAGGCAAAGGGTTTCAGCATTACAGGATCCAACGCCTATGAAGGCCTGATGCGAGGCTCAACACTGAGTGACTTTGACACCAAACTGCTGGCCAATGGCGTTGGCGTCGTCAAGACGCACGTCAAGGCGTTCCGGCATATTCCGGGCAAACAGGGCTTGGAGCAGAAGATGATGCGCCAGTTCATGAAAGACCTGAATCCGCGATACACGGCCCTCTGGATCTGGTCGATGACCCTCATGCGGGCCACCACCGCGGCGTATGCAGAGGGCGACTACTTTGAACCCGGCAAGGTGGCCGGATCGGGCAGCTCCAAGAACGGCATATCGCCCGCAGTCGCCTTGATCCATGACGAGCGTTTCACCGCGACCTGCTCCAATCATGCGTTCGCCTACTCTTCGCCGACTCGAAGGGCCGACAGCGAAGCCATGGCGAAAGCGGTAGAGGCCAACGAGGCATTCTTTGAGGCGGCAGCGGCCGGCGAAATCAAACTGGATCCTAACCGCGCCAAATTTTATGAGCGCGTCATGGTGGGATCTGATCGCAGCCTCGGTCAAATGGCACAGAACATGGGGAAATCCCACGAGGATTTAAAAAACTTCGCAGCCCGGTTACAGCCCGGGGTCAGCGTTACGGAAAACTGGGACCAGTTGATGGAACGCGGCGTCGATATTCTTTTCGAGCCGGGAACGCATGACTATGTCGCCTATGACATTCTCTGGGGAGCGCAAAATCATCCCCAGATGCCCGTCTATTACCAACCGAACGGCGGGCACGATCAAACGCCGCATACCACCACTGCGGAGGACGAGCAGAATCGAGACGCGTTCCTTTGGAATCACTTTTTCGGCGGTGACCCGCTGCTGAGCCCCCCGGCGTCGAGACATCAAGTCGAGGAGGATAAGCTGAGTGTCAGGGTGAGTTTTGAAGAAGGAACCGAGGCAGAGAGCGGACGCATCTGGTGGATCTATGATCGCGGCCCTGAAGGTTCCGCTCCGTTCCTGCACGAGCCAATCCCGGAAGACCAATGGGCGGATATGAAACGGGATCCTAAGACCGGTTCCTGGACCGCCACCATCACGCTGAAGGAAGGTGCTTCCCGAATCGACTTCTTCAGCAACCACGGCAAAGCGGTCAACGGCTACCAGCAGTATCTCTCGAGTCCCTACACCCGGGTCGAACTTGCCTCGACGGCCCCAGCACAACAAATGTCTGCGGAACAACCTCCCTCCCCAGCACAAACGCCCTCGGAAACACCACTGATTCCCGGAGGTGGGCCGGATCAGGAAGCGAAGGAGCAATTCATCAAACGTGTGGCAAAAAATACCCAGAGGCGTGGTGAGCCGCTCGATCAAGAAGCGATCGAAGCGCGCTTTCAGGAAATGGATGCCAACGAGGATGGCATCGTGACAAGAGAAGAGAGACGAGCGCAACTAAACGAGGCTCCAAAGGGAGAACAGGCGACGGCTCGGGAGAAACCTTCCCCATCCGCGCAACAGCCCTCCCCTGAGCATTTGGCGCGAATACTCAGTCGTTTCCCCGAAGCGGACGCGGATCAGGACGGCAAACTGTCACCTGAGGAGATCGAGGCGGTTCGCCAGAGGCTCCTCAAATCCAGGCGAAACTCAACGCCCCCGGCCGCAGCCACACCACCGACGCAAGCTGGTGATGCGGAACTAGCGGAGACGCTGGCTAAGATGAATGCACGCTTTGAGCGGGTTGAGGTGGAGCTCCTTGAATGGCCTGCTGAGCTGCACGAGAAGCTGGGAAAAATGACGACACTTGCCGTGGTGACGCGCCCGGTCGAGCCGGTCGACGGGAAGCTGCCCTTGCTGATCAATTTGCATGGCGGAGGACAGCGTTGGTGGGACAACAGTTTTCAAGAGCAGCTGGCGCTTTCGGCTGAGATCGGAATGAAGCGCGGCTACGACTTGGCGGAGTTGGCGGGCAAGCAGCTAATAGTGATTGATCCGAACACGGCGGAACGTTGGAGTGCGGATTCGCTCGATACGATGCTGGATTATGTGTTGGAGACCTTCCCGAAGATTGATGACGACCGCGTCTATGTGATGGGCTACAGCGCGGGCGGCGGGGCGACCTGGAGATGGATCAACCAGTCGCCGGATCGTTTTGCCGCGGCAGCGCCCTGTGGTTTCACAGGTGGCAGTGCCAGTGACGATGCGGAGAAGCTGGCGACCTTACCGATTTGGGCGATGGCCGGGAGCGAGGATGGTAAGAATCCCGTTGGAATTAAAAAAATGGTAGAGCGATTGAAAGCGGCGGGGAATGAGAACGTGAAACATACCGAGTTTAAAGGGGCGGATCATCGCGAAGGGGGCATTGCTGTTTTCACTACTGCAGAGTTGGTGGATTGGATGCTTGGGTTTAAGCGGCCGAAAGCCACGGAGTGATACCCAAACCAACCGTTGAGTCGTCGTGGGCACAACCCATTTCGGGTCAGCGGTGAATGGCTTCGTGGCTTAACATTCTATGAATTTCTAATCGCTCGGCCGCGGGACTAAAAGGCTCTGAGGTCGCGAATCTCGTAAGGGGTTCGCAGATCGAACACATCAAGCTCAACCGATCTTGATACAGCCCAGTTCTCTCCTATCCCCTTTCGTTCCCACCTTGGCACTTCACCGATTTGCAGCTTAGACTCCAATCATGAATCGTTGTTCGTCGCTCGTCACCTGCCTCGCACTCGCTCTGGCTTGCATACCATCCGCTCGAGCGGAGACCGCCGTTTTTGAGACCGGGATGATTCAGCCGTTTTCGCTCGTTTTTGCTCAGGACGGAACGGCCTATGGCGTGGAATACGAGAAAGGAAATCGCGTCTTCTCAATCAGCCCGGACGGAGCAGTTCAGTTCATCGCCGGACGCAACACCCCCGGCGGCAAGAAACTGGGGGACGTCGCCGAGGGCGATGGCGGGAACATGGCCAGGGCAAGATTCAACGGCATGCACGAGCTGGCCCTTCACCCTGATGGAAAGCGCGTCTTCATCGCGGACACCTTCAATCACCGGGTCCGGTTGCTCGATCTGGAAGCAGGCTCGGTTTCGACCTTTGCGGGAACCGGTGGCAAAGCGGGATTTGGTGGCGATGATGGCCCAGCCAATGAAGCGAAATTCGATCAGCCTTACACGGTCGCGCTCGATCCTGCCGGCGAGAAACTGCTCATCGCGGATCTCGGAAATTTCCGGGTTCGCGAAATCGACCTCGCATCGGGAACGGTGACAACCGTCGCGGGCAATGGCGAAAAAGGCATGCCCAAAGATGGGGAGTCCGCCACGTCACAGCCACTGATTTCGCCTCGCGCCGCCTGCTACGGACCTGACGGAAACCTCTACATCGCATCGCGAAATGGAAACGCGGTTCGCGAAGTCGATGCGCAGGGCAACATAACCACAATCGTTTCAAAGTCGGGCGAAAAGGGCTATTCCGGTGACGGCGGCCCGGCCACAGAAGCCCGGATCAACGGGCCCAAGCATCTCTGCCTCGATGAGGCCGGGAATCTCATCATCACCGACGACGTAAATCATTGCATTCGGCTCTATTCCCCCAAAACCGGCAAGATTCACCTCATCGTCGGTATACCCGAAAATGCCGGAACTCAAATCAGCAGCGATCCACTCAAGACCCAACTGAATCGCCCCCACGGCGCGCGACTCGATGCCCAAGGACGACTCTGGGTGTCCGACAGCATGAACCACCGCGTGCTGCGATTCGAAAAACTGCCGAGCATCGACTGACGCGAAACCTCAAAGCGCTCGGAACGCTTCGGTGTGTAGCCTTCAAATCTCTCACGAGATTCGCTACCCCAGAGACATGCAGCGAAACCGCAACGAGACTGTTACGAAAGCAGGGCGAAGCGCTCCATCTGTGTAAATCCTACAAAATCTGCCTTCGGCTATCTCCACTTCGCTCCGATTGTGTTCAATCCGTGCGGGGCACCCCGTGCGGGGCACCCCGTGCAAAAATTTAAAAGGCATGGATTTAATCGGATGATACATGGATTACATGGATTACATGGATTACATGGATTACATGGATTCGGATAGGCTTCTGCGACAGTCTCTAACGGATTTCGTGAGAATTTCGTCGAACCGCCAAACCGACTCTTGTTTGCGATTCACTCCTTACCCTTCCGAGTCCGGCCTTTAGGACCCGATCGCGATATCCGCTGATCCCCCTGCGTGAGCATGCTCCGTTGGTAGCGGGCCGGTTTATCCTGCCCCGGCTTGCTGAGTTTCGGAGGCAGGCGATCGATTTCGGTGGCCACCTGCCACCACAGAGCTTTGAGCGTTTCGACTTTCTCGGGATGTTGTTCCGCCAGATCGTTCTGTTCGGTCGGGTCCACCTTCATCTCGTAGAGTTCCCAGCGAGCCATTCGCCGACTGACCAGTTTCCAATTGCCCAACCGATAAGCGCGGTTGATGCCGAACATCTGATAGATCCCGCCTTCTCGTTCTGCCAGCTCTCCGGCAAAGGCCGGCGCCATGGAGATGCCGTTCATGGGCTCGACGGTCCGCCCCTCGAATGACTCCGGATAGGTCGCCCCGCACAGATCCACCACCGTGGGCATGAGATCCATAAGGTGGAACACGTTCTGATGATCCAGGGTTCCCCCGGGAAGCGGAATGCCCGCCGGCCAGTGCGCGATGCATGGCGAAATGATGCCGCCCTCATGCATCGTCGACTTAAAGAATCGATAAGGGGTATTACTGACAAACGCCCAATCCGCACCGACGGTGGTGAAGGAATCGCCCCGCGAGGTCGGATGGCCGCGCTCGAACCGCTCACGCTCGCGGGTCATGGTGCCCGATTCAGCTCCGTTGTCGGTGAAGAACAGGATCAAGGTGTTCTCCAGCTCGCCGAGCTCCTCGAGTCGCTGGACCAGCTTGCCGATGTTCTGGTCGAGGCGATCGATCATCCCGGCATAGGTCGCCATCAACAGATCCTGGTAGTCCTGGTCTTCCTCAGAGAGAGCGCCCCACTCGCGCTGCTTGATCTCCTCCGGATCGGCGGGTGCCCAGTCGCTCTCCACCAGCCCCAGGGTTCTCATTTTCTCGAGACGGCGGTCGCGGACGGCGAGCCATCCCTCCTGGTAGGTGCCCCGGTATTTGTCGATGTCTTCCTGCGGTGCCTGCAGTGGATAATGCGGCGCGTTGTAGGGCAGGTAGAGAAAGAAGGGCTTCTTTTGGGTGTTCGCCTCTTCGATGAACTCGATGCCGTGTTCGGTGATCAGGTCGGTGATGTACCCTTTCTTTTCTGTATATTCCTGCCCGTCCAGCTGCAGCGAGTCGGAGGCAAAGTAGTCGCGAATGTATCCGGGCAAAAAACCGAAGAAGCGATCGAAGCCCAGCTCTCCCGGTTCCGGAGAGATATGCCACTTGCCTGAGACGGCGGTGTGATAGCCGGCCTCGCGCAGCACCTCGGCGATCGAGACACCCCGTGCGATGTTCCCGTTGTGCAGCTTGACGGTTCCATCCGGTCCTGCGTTGCCCGCCTGATAAGAATGCAATCCGGACAGCAGCGTCACCCGTGAAGAGTGGCACTTGCCGGTATTATAAAACTGACGAAAACGCAGCCCACCTTGCGCCAGCGCATCGAGGTTCGGCGTCTGGATCTCGCTGCCATAGCATCCGATGTCTGAGTAGCCCATGTCGTCGACCATGACGAGGATGACGTTAGGGCGAACGACTTCGGGGGGATCCTCAGCGAAGACTGAGGTCGTCACCGCCAGTATCGCAAAGAAAAGAGGCTTCATTTTCATTGGGGGAAATCCGCGAGTTTCGCCGCGAGTTTCGCAGGTGCTACACCGATATCACCTAAATGCATGAGATCTGCCGCATTGCCCTGAAATCATCTCCTTCCTACCGTGGCTGATTCACGCCTTAGGAAGCGAAAAATCGTTCGAGAAACTTCTTGGGAATTCTGATTCCACAAACTATCAGAATAACTCACCATTTCCCAGAAGCACGCGTGACTGCTTGAGGAGTCGCATCCTGCTGCTTTACCGCCCATCTGATTGATACCATCACTATCGACGCCGCCTACGGGGTAGACCTTGATTTATGAACGTTAGAGAACTGACCTCCCTGTCGCCATCGGCTCGCCAATTTATTGGGCGGCTTCTTCTTTTTGGCGTAGCGATGGTTTTGTGCGGATGCCAAGAGAAAGATTCAGGGCAAAGGCGCCTGAGGATGGCCCATGTCTACGAAGTCTCCTCTCCGACGCATGCCTATGGCACGGCCTTTCTCTCGGAAAAGCTACAGGAAAAGATCGATAGCCTGGATATCACCGTTTACCCGGCTTCGCAGCTGGGGAATGAATCTGAACTACTGGAACAGCTCGTGGCCGGCGAAATCGACCTCGCCATCACGGGGCCTTCTTTTCTCGCCATGTGGCACCCGCCAATTGGAGTGTTTGACGCGGCGTATGTCTCTCGTGATCTGGATCACATGCTGGAGAATCAGCTTGGCGAAGAAATGGCGCCAGAATGGGACGAACTGAGAAAGCAGTATGGCGTGCGCATGCTGGACAGCTGGGTTTACGGCTCCCGGCACCTCACATCGAACGTGCCGATTCGTCATCCCGACGACCTCAAAGGCTTTCGCCTGAGATTGCCCGGCAGTCGCGTCTGGCAGGCCTCAGGAGAAGCCCTGGGAGCCAGCCCCATGCCTATTGCGTTTAGCGAAGTCTACCTGGCCCTTCAGCAGGGCATTGCGGACGGTCAGGAAAACCCGGTTCCAGTCATCAAAGCGATGGGCTTTCACGAAGTGCAACAATGCCTCAACCTGACCGGGCACATTCAGTCTTCCATCCAGATCCTGGTCAATGAGCGCACCTGGCAAAGCCTGACACCCGAACAACAGCAGGCGCTCCAGGAGGTGATCCGGGAGCGGGGCGCAGACGTGCATCAAGGCACCGTGGATGATGAGAAAAAGCTGATCGAGCAGTGGCGGAAAGACGGCACCATGCAGATCATCGAAGATGTCGACGCCGATGCTTTCCGGGAACGCTGTCGGGAATACTTTTCAGAAGGCTTCGCGTTCAGCGAGCTCTACAACCGCATCACCAATGAAACGCCGCAACCCCAGGAGGAAGGTCAATGAGCTCCGATAACGACACGGGCAACGACAAACCACTCCCCTTGTCCAAGCTGGTTGGGTGGATGGTTCGTGGTGAGCAGGGAATCGCGGCGCTGCTGCTGTTCATCATTCTGAGCACGATGGCAACACAGGTGTTCGCCCGCTATGTGTTTGGGGCTCCGTTTTCGTGGAGCGAAGAGGTCGCGCGGCTTTCGTTAATCTGGCTGACCTTTATCTCAGCGGCCTTTGTCATGGCCCAGGGCCGTCATATCGCGGTGGACATGATTTCCTCTCGCGTTGGCGATCGGGGAAAATTCGTAATCGAATGCTTCAGCTTCGTCGTCGTGGCCGCGGCCTGCCTGCTGCTTTTGTTTGGCGGTGCTAAGTTCATCTGGTATGTCGGCGAAGTCGGCTCCCCTGCCCTGGGAGTGCCCAAGAGCTGGTGGTATGGCGCCGGTGGCATTGGGTTGCTTTTGATCGCCCTTCACAGCCTCATCAATTTGTATCAGGTCGTCGTGACAGGAAAACCCATCCCGCGTGAAACCGCGATGGAAGAAGAAGCGTTGCATCTCGAATTGGAGGGAGGGAAATGATCCTGGGCATTCTCGTTCTCGCCATGCTGGCGCTCTTGTTCCTGAGAGTGCCCGTTGCTATCAGCATGCTGTTGCCATGCCTGGTCTACGTCGCCTTGTCCCCTGACATCACCCTCGGCGTCGCGCTGCAGCAGACCGTCGGATCAGTCGATTCCTTTCCACTCCTGGCGGTGCCGCTGTTTATTATGACGGGCTACCTCAGCAATGCAGGCGGCCTCGCTGACCGACTGTTTCAGTTGCTGCTCACCCTCTTCAAAAAGCTTCCCGGCAATCTGGGATTCGTGAACGTGTTCAGCAGCCTGACGTTCTCCTGGATGAGCGGGGCGGCTATCGCCGACGCGGCGGGCCTGGGTTCTGTGCTCGTTCCGGCCATGAAAAAACGCGGCTACGATGAAAAGTTTGCTCTCGGCCTCACCGGTGCCTCATCGTTGATCGGACCGATCATGCCGCCCAGCATTCCGGCGATCGTTTATGCCGTTTCCGCAGGCGTTTCCGTGGGGGCGTTGTTCTTTGCCGGCGTGTTGCCGGCTTTGGTCCTCACGCTCATTCTCTGCGCTTTTGTTTTTCGGTACGCCCGCAAGAACCCGGTACCCGGAGAGGACGTCGACGCCCAGACCATTCCAGTTTCCAGGGCGCTCAGCTTGGCGTTCCCGGTGTTGCTGACGCCCGTGATCATTCTCGGCGGAATTCTCGGCGGCATTTTCACGCCGACGGAAGCCGCGGCCGCGGCTGTCGTGTGGGTGCTGATTCTGTGCGCCTTTTACCGTTCCCTTTCTTTCAAATCCTTCCGTGGCGTCCTCGTTCAAACGGCATCGACGACGGGATCGATCCTGTTCATCGTTGCGGCAGCCGGCCTGTTCGGCTGGGTCATCGCCCGCGAACAAGGACCTCAGGC
Organism: Verrucomicrobiales bacterium; assembly: GCA_013213905.1. Lineage (GTDB taxonomy): Bacteria > Verrucomicrobiota > Verrucomicrobiia > Verrucomicrobiales > DEV007 > Arctic95D-9. The sequence continues at coordinate 8,747 of JABSSQ010000384.1, forward strand.
CGTGACCGAACTGATGTTGAGCTTGACTGATAATCCTCTGGTCTTTCTCCTCCTGGTCAATCTCGTACTGCTCCTCATCGGCATGCTGCTCGAACCGGTGGCCGCCCTATTGATCACTATTCCCGTGCTCCTGCCAGCGGCGATCGAATTTGGCATCGACCCGCTGCATTTCGGCATCGTCATGATTCTCAACCTGGTCCTCGGACTGCTGACGCCTCCGGTCGGGCTGGTGCTCTATGTGCTCAGTTCCGTCACGGGCAGCCCGGTTCAATCGGTAAGCCGCGGCACGGTTCCATTCTTGATTCCGCTGCTCATCACCCTGCTGCTGATCACTTTTATTCCTGCCTTCAGCCTTTGGTTACCAGGCTTACTGGCGAAATAGGCAGTCTCTCCTCGCTGTTCCGAGAAAGAGTGCCCGAAAAATCAAGTTGATGGCTCATACGTATCCACCAACTGCACCTCAATCCCATCGAGGTAAAAGTCAGAGACGGGTTTGTCAGGATTGAGGCGAAAGACCCCCAGCGAGATAACCACACTTCGAGTTCCCTCCGGAATCTCGAGCGAGGCGCTCACTTCGTGCCACTCGCCCAGCTTGTCTGCCGACGGCAGGTGGTTGCGCACCACTTGTTGCAGCACTCTGTCACCGACGTCTTTCTCCACTTTCCACGCGCCCCTCACGTCCCCGGGTGCTTCGCTGAAGGCGGCCAGTTCCACGCGAAACTTCGGTTTCTGCCCGTTGAACGGCGCAGAAAAGGACGCCTTCACCTGCAGGCTCTGCACATGTCCCGGGGCCAGTTCCGGGAAGTCATCGAGATCGACCACATAGCGCACCGAGTCAGCTCGATTGCCGGGATTGGGCCTCAGTTGCCCGACCCGACTTCCCTGGACCGCCATGACACCACCTTCGGGTGCTACCGAAACCAAGGGCCCGAACCACTGATTGGCTCGATCGGGGAGCCCCAGCTTCAGCTTCATGTCAGAATCCTCGAAGTTCTCGGTGACGACCTCCTGGCTCGTCCGGGTGATGCCCCCGCCCTGCGGGATCGCCGCCCACACCACCGAAGCACTGAACAGCCCGATGAGGAGACCGGCTGCGGCTCCGGGATTGAACCACCGGAAACGCAGGGTCTGCGGACCGGATGAGTCGGCTTCTTTCTTCACTGGCTGCTCGAGGGCCTGCTCCCGGATATGGCTGTCCATCCGGCTCGCGGCAAGAAAGGTCTGACGCAGCTGCTCATCCTCCTTGAGCCAGGCATCCAGTTGTTCAACCTCGGCCTCGTCGGCCATGCCCGTCAGGTAGCGGTCGATGAGTTCTTCTTTATTCGATGACTTATCCATGGGCTTCTTCCCGGGTCTGCAGTTCGCGATCCACACAATCGCGCAGGGACGCCCGCAAGCGTCCGATCAATTTGTAAAGACTGTTGGCGGTTCGGTTGGTGGCTTCGGCCAGCTCCTTGACGCCGCCGTCCCGCATGCTGGCGGCAAAGACAAGATCCCGCTGTTCGTCGCCCATCTTCTTGAGGCAACAGTTGAGCGCCGCTCGCTCCTGCTCGAGTTCGTCGCCGGTGATGTCCATCGCCTCATCGGCGAGCAGCTCGAGCGTTTCTTCGCTCAACACGAGTCGGTCCCGCGCCGCATTGCGCCTGGCTCTCAAGGCCTCATAGCGTACAATGACCCGCGCCCAGGTGAAAAAATCCTCCTCCTTCTCCAGCTGATGCAGCTTTTTCCACATCACCACGCTGGCCTCCTGAAGCACATCATCCACCGCCGGCCAGTTCGGCAGCATCCCGCGGGCAAAGACGCGCAGATCCCGTTCGTGTCGCACGAACAGGCGCATGAAATCGGACTGGTCTATCGGGCTCTGAGACATAGGCGTCACCTATAGACTTCCGCTTTCCGCCCGACCTGCCAAAGTTTTTTGGAAAAAAGTGACCTAAGTTGAAGAACTGACTCTGAAATCTAAATGAGGCTGTTTCCGCATAAAACTTGTCTGTGGAAACCTAGCAGAATTCGAAAGGATCTTTCATGGTGATACGCTCCATGAATGAGATGGTGCATAAATACCGGTCTCATGGGCTTTCTGAAGATTTTACGCAGCATGAAAATGTTCCGAACACTCTCACTTCTCGCCTTCGGGCTCCTTGGCCATCTGCCGCTGAATGCACAAGATCAGCCGAATATCGTGTTCTTTCTAGTCGACGACTTAGGCTGGTCTGACGTTGGCTGCAATGGCAGCTCGTTTTATGACACGCCGCACATAGATCAACTTGCGGCGGAAGGCGTTCGCTTTACCGATGCCTATGCTGCCTGCCACGTTTGTTCTCCGACAAGAGCGAGTATTCTTACCGGAAAATATCCGGCGACATTGAATCTTACTGACTGGATCATTGGCAGAAAGGATACCTCCTTCCAGGTTCTCTTGAACGCGGAGAAAGCCATCACTCTGGATCCGGAAGAAAGGACGCTAGCTGAGGTGTTGAAGGAACAGGGTTATGCCACAGGGTTGTTTGGAAAATGGCATCTTGGAAGAGACACTGATCCGACCGAGCATGGTTTTGATGTTCATGTACCGCATTCGGTTAATTCGAACTTGGGAGGACGGGGGTTTTACAATCCTAAAAATATCCCAGGGCTCGACGGAGGCGAGTATGTCACCGATCGACTGGCGGAACTGGCAGCGGAATACATTGGAGAGAACAAGGATCGGCCTTTCTTCTTGTACATGTCCCACTTCTCCGTGCATGATCCGATTCACGGCAGACCTGACTTGGTGGAGAAATATAAAAAGAAGCTGGCGGCGATGCCCCCTCAGCCGGGACCAGACTTTATCCTCGAAGGAAATCCGGACAGCCCAACCTATCCCAGCCGAGAGGAACTCGATGAGTTAAACAAGTTGCCCGAGTATCGTGATACTTATACCACGTATCCCAACGACCTTGTGAAGGTGAAACAGAAGCAGGACAATGTTCAGTTCGCTGGAATGGTTGAGAGCGTGGATCAGAGTTTGGGGACGTTGATGGCAAAACTCAAAGAGCACGGTCTTGAGGAGGACACGATTGTGATTTTCATGTCTGATAACGGGGGCATGTCTGCGATGAATCGAACCCCGACTTTTAGTACCACTAAAGACGAGATCGATACGGTAGCTTCCACTTCAAATTTGCCACTGCGGGGTGCCAAGGGCTGGCTCTATGAAGGAGGCATCCGGGTCCCTATGATTGTGAAGTGGCCTCATCAGGGGAAGGAGGGAAGTGTGTGTAAGCAACCCGTTATCAGCACCGATTTTTTCCCTACCATTCTGGATATGCTTGGCGTCGAACATGAAAGCAGCGGTCTTGATGGAAAGAGTTTCACTGCTTTGCTGCGAGGAGAGGAAATGGAGCGGGGGCCGATCTACTGGCATTTCCCCCACTACAGCAACCATGGAATGCAAAGCCCCGGAGGCGCTATTCGTGATGGGGATTACAAGCTGCTGGAGTATTTCGAGAATGGGACGGTCCAGCTTTTCAATTTGGCTAAGGATATCGGAGAGCAAAATGATCTGGTGGAGATCGAAAAGGAGAAGGCTGCGGAGCTTAAGAATAAACTGCATCAGTGGCGCGACGAAGTCGGCGCCCAGATGATGAGGCTGAATCCAGATTATGATCCAGCAGCAGATCTGTGGTCTGGCAGGAGGTGATGGTGAGAGCCGAAGCGGGGGTTGCTAGTGAAATTGATAACCATTTCGGATTTCGTGGAGGATGCGTGAGCTTGCCAA
>JABSSQ010000385.1 GCA_013213905.1 Verrucomicrobiales bacterium
AAACCGTTGACGTCCTTCATGTTGAAATAGGGAATCAGGCTGATCAATTTCTCAGCGGAAGGATCCGTCACAGCAACCACTGGGATAGGTCCGCGGGCTTCTTTGCTGTACATCGCATCCTGCACCGCCTGGGGCGATTTGTGCAGGTTCATTCCCGTGATGATAATGATTTCGGTGTCCTCCTGGAGCTTCTCGATAGCTACCGAACTGGCAGCGTTAGCGGGGCCTCACGTCGAGTCCGGATCCATCAGGAGGAACGTGATCCCCTTGTTGGAACTGGCGGCCATCTCCATCACATCGCCGAGGTCATCGAGCTCCTTGACGAAGTCGGGAACGACATACTTGTCAGCTCCGTGGAGAGAAAGAATTGAGGTCGCGGCAAAGACACCGGCGAGAAAAACTCCCGTTTTCATGCGCGTAGTTAATCAGAGATCCTTGGATTCAGAAAGACTCTTTCAACCGCGATAGTGCAGGGTCGTGGTAGCTCTGTCGGCGGGCTCCCCGGAGCAGCTCACTCTCCTGCAACTTCTCTAAGCCACTCCCTGACGCGGTCGCGATATTCGCTTTCCCGATGCATCCAGAGGTCGGTGTGGGGATGAATGACGGGACCTTCCGGAATATCGAAAAGGTCTTTGACCGGCACATCGAGAAAAGAGAAGTCAGCCAGCTCGATGTGGTCCTTGAGAAAGGTGTCTCGAATTCGGCTGCCGTGCTGACCGGAAACGAGAACGGGGCGACCCTTAAGCCGAGCGAGGCGATCGAGAGCGAACTCGCGTTCGCTCTCGGGGTAGCGCCAGGTCTTGGCACCATCGAAGTGGTCGTGAGTGAACATTCCGGCCCAGAGGCTGGCGATTTCATCATCGGCAAGACCGATATAGCTCGATCCGATCGCGCCGCGGGAGAAGCCGCAGACGATGACTCTGTCAGGATCGCCCCCGAACTGCTTGCAGATGCGGGGAAGGTTCACCTTGCAGTAATCAACAGTGGCTTCTTTGTCGCCCCACCAGGTAGTGGCGTTCTTCTTTCGCCCTTCCTCGACGTAGGGCATGCAGACCCAGATGTATTCTTTTCCACCGCTCATGCCGAACCCGAGGTTGGCATCTTTGACTTCGCCGCTCCCCTTGCCGGCTGGAAATTCGTTGCCGGTGTACTCGACGATAACGGGATAACTGCCGTCGGGTTTCCAGTCCGTGGGCAGATAGAGTGAATGGTAGACCGCGGTGCCCTCGTACTCGGGCGCGACCTGCCGGACTCGTTTGCTGGCGGCGGGTTCATCGTTGCTCATCACCGGGGTGACGAGGTCTTCGCAGCGGGCCTGAGGCGCGGCGAAGGGCAGGAGGACAAAGCAGAGGATTGTGAGCTTGGTGACAAATCTAATATTCATTTTCAGACATCAATAGACTTTCGGGCGGTCTCCAACCTGCCTAACTTTTCGCCGGAAAGGATAAAGGGGCGAGGAGAGCGGCAAGCGACAGGCGCATGGAGGCGAGAAGAGGAATGGGGATTTTAAGGCAAATGCATACTCCATCGGCGCTTCAAATCTAGCGGCAGGTCGTGAAGTTTTGAGATGTTATCGATTCGCGAAGATCTCGAAAGGGAACGGTCCCACAAAAGAGGCCGAATGATCTCTGGCGCAATCGAGCTCTCAAATTCACTGTGATTTGAGGCTGCATTGATAATTATTTAAGTTATATTAAATAAAATTGCCATACTGACCCTCTTTTTGACCCCGATATGATGAACCGCCAGTCGCCACTGTTTCCGTTTGTCTCCGCCTGCCTGATCCTGTCCTTCCTCTTCCTGCCTGCCCAGATGCAGGCGGCGATCGACAGTCGGCTGGAGTCCCAGATCGAGAGCTACATCAGGGGATTGAGAAGTCGCGGAGCAATTCGAAGCAATGAGCGAACTGCCTGGGTCGTCTATGATTTCACAAGCGGGAAGAAGCTGGTCAGCATTAATGAGAACACGTCGCTCCAGGCGGCGAGCATGATCAAGCCATACCTGGCACTGGCTTTCTTTCACCAGGTCGAGGCCGGGAAAATCATCTACGGTTCCACGAGTCGACGCCACATGGAACTGATGATCCAGAAGAGCAACAATGAGTCGACCAACTGGGTCATGCGTCAGACCGGCGGTCCGGCAGCGACGCAGGCTCTCCTGAAGCGTCACTATCCTTCACTTTGTCAGCAGATCAGCCTGGTCGAGTATATTCCCAGCAACGGGCGTACCTATCGCAACCGGGGATCTGCAGCCGACTACGCCCGCTTCCTCGATGCGCTCTGGAAAGGGCAGCTGCCCCAATCCAAAGAAATTCTCCGGGTCATGGCGTTGCCGGGTATCGACCGGCTTTATCACGATGCCAAGCTCGTGCCCCAGGGGACTCGCGTCTACAACAAGACCGGTAGCACGGCGATGTGCTGCGGAGATATGGGAATTCTCGTGGCACGAGGACGCAACGGGAGGACTTACCCCTACATGTTGATTGGTATCATCGAGAGCGGTTCGCGGAGCACCTCTTACAGTTCCTGGATTTCACACCGGGCAGACGTCATTAGGGAGGTGTCGAACCTGACTTACCTCGATATGAAAAAGCGGTATCGCTTGTAGGGAGAGGTCACTTCACCTTCACCCAAACCGGTGAAGTCCATCCCATGTTCCCGTCGAGTTGCTCGACGCGGATGTAGTAGCGGTACTCGCCCGGCTCGGGCTTTTCATCCTTGAAGTTCATCGTAAAATCCGAGTCGTAGGAGCTTGGCTCCCAGACTTCGTAGTCGACTTCGTTCTTCACGAGCGTGACTTTGCTGATGGGGGCGGTGCCGTGAACGACGATCTTGAGTTCGGGCGCTTCGTCGGTCTCGAACTCTTCTCCCATGAGGTTGCCGTTGCAGGAGAACTCCATGAAAATCTTGTCCGTTGCCGCGGTGGTGCGGCGGGCGTCCATCGCATCGAAAATTTCTTTGCGGTTCAGTTCCCTCACATAGACACCTCCGTAGGACAGGTTGTTGGAGCGATGGTCGGAACTGGCAAACGCACCGAGACGATGTTCGAGACCCAGGGCGACTTGCCAGGTGCCGGTGGCTGAGTTGCCGTTGAATTTGGAAACCTGTGGCCCACCTACCACGATAGGAGGCTGAGGCGCTCCTTCGCCTTCGCTGCTGTTGCGGGATCCCTGGAAGACTTCGAGCACGTTTTCAAATTCAGTGTCGAGCTTTTCGTATTTGTTCCAGTTCGTTCCCATGCCTCCGGCTGAGGTGTGCTCAATCGTGATGGCGCGCTGGCCATGGGCCCGGAGTAAATCCCAGAGTTGCCACGGGGGGATGTCACCAAGAATGTCGCCGTCGGGTTCTGGTAGTGGCAGGGCGCCGGGAGTGTGTTTGGCGTAGTTGTCCCTCTTGATGTAGATCAATGGGCCGCCGCGTTCCAGGAAAAGAACATTGCGATGGCCGTAGGGATATTTCTGCTCACGCTCGTAGGCGTA
>JABSSQ010000386.1 GCA_013213905.1 Verrucomicrobiales bacterium
AGTCCTCCGCATCTGTGAGACTCAGCTGGTCGCTATCGAGTGCGCCTATTATTCGGTGGTGAAGCGTTATATTGATTCCCTCCGCAAAATTTCCGATCCCTACCTGCGGGAACGTGCTGTGGATATTGAAGATGTCGCCGGACGCGTCCTCAAAAACTTGAAATGGACGGAGCCATCTGCTGGTTCGGAGACGCGTGGCGCCGATACCTCGGTGATCCTGGCCCACGATCTGACCCCATCAGACACTGCAGGCCTCGACCGCAGCAAGGTCAAGGGTTTTGCCACCGAGGTGGGCAGCACGACTTCCCACACGGCCATCATGGCCCGCTCCCTCAACATTCCGGCCGTGGTGGCCCTTCACCAAATTCCCGAAGAATGCCTCTCCGCCGGAAATGTCCTGATCGACGGTTACCATGGCGTTGTCATTATTAATCCGTCCCCGGAAACGCTCGTCGAATACGAAGCACTCGTGGAGAGAGAGAAAGGCATCCTGTCTGACCTCGAATCCTACAAGGACAGGCCAACACTCACTTCTGACGGCAATAAGATCACCCTCTCTGCCAATATCGAATTCATCGACGAACTCGATGCCGTCGCCGAAAAGAATGCAGAGGGAGTTGGGCTCTACCGAACGGAATTCTTCTACCTCAGTGAAAAAGAGCTGCGCAGTGAAGACAACCAGGCTGAAAACTACAGGACCGTGGCCGAGGCGACTTCGCCTCACGGAGTGATTATCAGGACCCTGGACGTCGGAGGAGATAAGCTTTACCCGGAGGTCCGGGCGGATCCGGAACCAAATCCTTTCCTGGGATGGCGCGGAATCCGTCTCAGCCTCGACCGAGCCGATGAGTTCCGAATCCAGTTGCGAGCCATCCTGAGAGCCAGCGCCCACGGCAAAGTTCGCGTGATGTTCCCATTTATCTGTTCGCTCGAGGAGATTCAGGCGGCTAAGGAACAGATGGAGATTGCCAAGCAGGAGCTTCGCGATGCCGGCGTCGCCTTCGATGAAGAAATCGAGATTGGTGCCATGATCGAAATTCCCAGCGCCGTCCTCGTTGCTGATCATATTGCCAAAGAGGTCGATTTTTTCAGTATCGGCACCAACGACCTCGTTCAATACACCACGGCTGTCGATCGCATCAACGACCGCGTTGCGGACTTGTATCAGCCCATGCACCCGGCTGTCATCGCCATGATCAGGGAGACTGTAGAGGCAGCCCACCGCAATAACATCTGGTGTGGCGTCTGTGGCGAAGCAGCCAGTGACCTCGTCATGACACCGGTTTGGGTCGGCCTCGGCGTCGATGAGCTCTCAGTCGGTTCTGTGCAGCTTCTCAAGACCCGCAAAGCGATCTCACTGCTCTCAACCGAAGAGTGCACGGCTCTGATGGAAACGCTCCGTAGCGCCGGCACAGAAGACACCGTAAAAGGCCTTTGCAGAGAATTTGCGGAACGTGCCTATCCTGAGCTACTGTATTGACCCGACCTGGATTTCATCGAAAATAGCACCCTCCGCTGCTGAATGGCTTCCCGCACCCGACAGGCTACAACACATTCCATCTCCCCGATCCCCTCCAGGATCGGGCGAGGACTGCTGCTGGCCGGCCTTTTATTGCTGGCCGCAGGAAGCTCCCCGGCGCCAGACCTCAAGCTTCCGTCAGAGCTCAAGCTCCCGAGCATCCCCGGAGTCTTCAAAAAGAACGGAAACGAGCTCGAGGAGACAACACACGCCCCCACCGGCCCCGGCGGCATGTGTGTCCTCCCCTCCGGCGAGTATGTGATCTCCTGCCACCAGTTCTTCAACCACCAGTATCGGGTCATGATGCTGGACAAAAAGAACAACTGGGTGCCCTTTCCCAATGCGGAGATGAATACCCCCGGCTCCGGCTATCCAGTGGTCCTCGACTCAGTTCTTGGGATCACCTGCGATTCACGAGGCATTGTCTGGATGCTCGATAACGGCCGTCGATCCGAATCCCCTCCCAAGCTTGTCGCCTGGGATACGAAGCGCAATCAGCTCCATCAGATCATCGTGATCAACCCACAGGCGCTGACTCCCCGATCCTTCCTCAGAAACCTCGTTCTCGACCCCCAGGCTCCCCTTATTTACATCACTGATCCCGCCGATGGCGTCAATTCAGCGATCGTGGTGGTAGATACCGAAACCAATCTTGCCCGACGCGTCCTTGAGGGGCACCCCTCCACTCAGATGGATCCGACTCTTGCCCTCGAACTCGATGGCAAATCCGTCGAGGTCCGCCGACCAGACGGGCACCTTGCGACGCCTCTTACCGGGGTGAGTCCTATCGCGATTGACCGCAAAGGTGACTGGCTCTATTTCGGCCCGCGGAACGGTTCCTCACTTTTTAAGATCGAAACCAAGTACCTTCGCCGCCTCGATATCGCTCCTCACGCTCTCGAAAGCAAAGTGGTGGGTGTTTCTCCCAAACCGATTTGTGACAGCATGACAATCGACTCCAAAGGCCGTATTTACTTCGGCGATATATCGCGTGGCTCGATCGATTACGTCACCGAAGACGAAGACTTTCTCAATCTTCGCCTTCTTCTTGTTGATCCCCGGATCAGTTGGCCAGGGGGACTCCTAATCGGTCCTGACGGAAACCTCCACTTCTTCAGCAATCAGCTCCATCGCACTCCGTTTTTCAACAGCGGTAAGGATGTATCCTCGCCGCCTTTCTCCATCTTCAAGGCCCGCCCCCTGCCTTCGAGTCGCTTCGGCTTCTGATCTCAGTTACCCATGCCGACCATTCTCGACACCCTCAAGAAGGGGACGGAATATCTTGAGAAATACCAAATTGAGGACGCCCGCCTCAACATGGAGCTTCTCATTGCTCACGCTCTCAAGGTCGAGCGAATGCAACTCTACCTGGATTTCGATCGCCCACTGGACGAAGCCCCCCTCGAAACCCTTAGGGAACTGACGAAACGCCGCAGCCGCGGCGAGCCCCTTCAACACCTGCTCGGCTCAGTGGAATTCTGCGATCTGGAATTCAAGTCCGACGCCCGGGCCCTCGTTCCCCGACCGGAAACCGAAGAACTTGCAGCCATGCTCGCAAAACCGGCAGAGCACCATCCCAACCGTATCCTCGATGTGGGTTGTGGGTCAGGCGTGCTCGGCCTTTCCCTCGCCAATGCCTTTCCGGAGGCGGAAGTCGTCCTCTCTGATGTCTCTCCCGATGCCCTCAGCCTATCCACCGAGAATGCTGAAAAGTTGGGGCTGCTTTCGAGAGTTCATTTCGTCCAGAGTGACCTCTTTGAATCCATCGAGGGGCAATTCGACCTGATCGCTGCTAATTTGCCTTACATTCCCAACGCCGATCAGACCGAACTGAGCCGGGAAGTTCAGCGAGATCCGCCCCTCGCTCTCTACGGGGGCGAGATCGGTACTGAAGTGATTGAGCGATTTCTCGCTGAGATATCACCGTTCCTCGTATCCGGCGGTCGCATCGCCGTGGAATTCGGGATTGGACAGGAAAAACGTCTCTCTGAC
>JABSSQ010000387.1 GCA_013213905.1 Verrucomicrobiales bacterium
GCTCAAGGACCTCGAAATCGAGATCCTCTACATCAAGCCGGGCTCTCCCTGGGAGCAGGCCTACATCGAGAGCTTTCACGATAAGCTGCGTGACGAACTGCTGAACCGTGAGAAATTTGGTTCGCTTCGCGAGGCCCAAGTGATCCTGGAATCCTGGCGCTGCGAATACAACGAAGAACGACCTCACAGCTCGCTGGGCTATCAGACTCCCTCTGAGTTCGCGGCCAGCTGCGAAATTCCGCTACGGCCCACGGCCTCCGCTCCATTTCGCAGCGCAAGCACAGGTCGAACATCAAACCCAATACCTACCCGAAACATAACCCCGGCAGGACTTTAGTTTTGAAGTGTCCCACCTGCGGGATCAGGTCACATCTCCCAAAACAATTGAAGGTCTGACCCTTAAAATATTGAATATTAAATATTCCGTTGAAGTGGACACACGCGATTTATCGCGTTGTCGTCCCACGCCTTGTTGGGCTACGAGACTAGAGCCGCGACTTCGGTATCGATCTGCGATCCCAACTCGCGTTGAGCCTCTTCAAGATCATGCTCCGCCTGCAAGCCCACCCAGAACGAAGCCGTGGTCCCGAAGAACTTGGCGAGTCGAAGAGCGGTCTCAGCAGTAATGCTTCGTCGACACTTCGTAATTTCGGTGAGGCGAGACGGTGGAATCGGAGTCGCACGTGAGACATCTGCGAGACTCAATCCCATCGGACGAATGAACTCCTCAAGGAGGATCTCGCCGGGGTGAATGAGAGGAAGTAGTTCTTCAGTTTTCATGGTTATCAGTGGTAATCGAGGATAGAGACTTCGCTCGCATGGCCATCGTTCCACTTGAAAACGATGCGCCACTGTTGATTGACTCGAATGCTCCAGAATCCTTTCCAGTCGCCTTTCAATTGCTCCAATCGATTGGCAGGAGGAATCCGTAGGTCCTGGAGATTCCCAGCCTGATTGATCATTCTAAGTTTCCGGCGAGCTCGGATCTGGATATCGTCCGGAAGCTTTCGGGAGCACTTGCCAGAATAGATTTTCTCCGTCTCAGAATCTCCGAATGTCTCAATCACATCTAAGGATATCAGACCTTAGAATTACGGCAAGCGTAATTCCGTGCTGCGTAATTTTTTAGCCCAACGTCATAACACATCAACCGCCTGACGGCAGCCGCGCGTTGACTGTGGGTTGAAGGTCTCCAAGATCAATTCCAATGACAGGGGCAAGAAGTGGGTTCTTTTTCATCAGCAGCGATTCTACCAGCCGCGTTAATCACGGGTCGCTGCCTTCTCATTTAATCTTGTTCGACCATGGCGTTATTTTGACGCTTCGAGCTCAGCTGCCACCACCCCGTCAGGATTGTAGATCTTGAAGGGAGAGCCAAGTCCGTGAAAGAACTCAGCCAAAACGGGAACTAGATCTTCGCGAACACTCTTATCAATGTCTGTGTGCATAAACCAAATACCGATGTAGCCCTCAGGAGTGTCTTCGCATGGCACTTCGTAGGAGGTGCTGCCTTTCGTCGCCTTGAGGCGATGGCAATACATATGGACGTTATTCTGAAAGGTGATGTCCCAACCCATGAACGACTGGACTTCTTTCTTAAATCTCATTTCAAAGCCGAACGTCGAAGTCTAGCCGATCCACACCGAGAGGCGCGAATTTGAAACAAGGCTAAGAGTTGGATTAAACAGGGCCATATCGACTCGGGGCGAGTGTGGATTGGCTACGATGCCATGTTCGTCTGCGGGTTTGCGTAGATCGTCGCATCCAAAGCCCTCGTGTAAAAAAGTCTTCCGATAGGTTCCTGAGGCAGAAACAGAAAACAACCACCAAAGAAGCAGGATAAGAGCAAAACCAGTTCCCACTTTGAATATAGTTGGATGGAGGCGATCAGAATGATCATACCAGTAAGTGAGCCAAACCCATCCAGCAGGAATCACGAAGAACAGAAGCCCGGCGTGGCGAACAAACTTCGAAAACCAGAAGAAGTTGTCATATACGGGATACCCGTTCCCCTTGAGGAGTGTAGCGGTAACTAGGATTCCGTAGACAATAATCGTCGCGTGAATAGCAACAAAGACAGTTTGAGTGGTGTTGTCTCGAATGAAGCCAATCATTTCAAAGCAGAACGGTATCTGATCAGCGATTTGCGAAGCAAGTTCGCTGCAGCGTCTGATAGCATCTGGGTCAATTTTATCGAGCTTTCCGCCAGCCCAGTCAAGCCTATTTGCTTGAACACCTCACATTCCCACACTCAACAGGGTTAAGTCAGCCACTCAACCTTGTTGAATTCGCTCTCTGAGGCACCCCAATCGCAGAGCGGCTCCCGACTATTTTCCCTTCCCTCCTGCCTGCATTGTCCCTACGATTCCTCCATGCCGCGCCACATCCTTTCGCTCGACCAGGGAACGACCAGTTCACGGGCCATTGTCTTCGACAACAGCGGCGCCATCGTTTCGGTGGCGCAGGAGGAGTTCGAGCAGATTTTCCCCCGCCCCGGCTGGGTCGAACACGATGCCGGAGAGATCTGGGAAACCCAGCTCAAGGTGGCTCGCGAAGCGATCAGGGAGGCCGAACTCAATCCCATCGACATCGCTGGGATCGGGATCACCAATCAGCGCGAAACCTCGGTCCTCTGGGACCGGGAAACCGGGGAACCGCTCGGAAACGCCATCGTCTGGCAGGACCGGCGCACCGCCGAATACTGCCGGGAACTGGTCGAAGCCGGCCACAGCGAGCGCATCCAGGAGCTGACCGGCCTCGTCATCGACGCTTACTTTTCCGGCTCGAAGCTGAAATGGATGCTTGATCACTACCCCGACGCCCGGAAACGGGCGGAGGCAGGCGAACTGGCCTTTGGCACAATTGACTCCTGGCTGGCGTGGAATCTCTCCGGTGGCGAGCTCCACATCACCGACGTTTCCAATGCCTCCCGAACCATGCTCTGCGACATTCGCGAAGTGGCCTGGAGCGAGGAATTGCTCGAATTGTTCGATATCCCCGCCTCAGTGCTTCCCGAAATCCGCTCCAGCAGCGAGTTCTACGGCGATACCGCTGAGGAGGTCTTCGGTGATCTCATTCCCATTTCCGGTATTGCCGGCGATCAGCAGGCCGCTCTTTTCGGACAGGCTTGCCACCACCTCGGAATGGCGAAAAACACCTATGGAACCGGCTGTTTCCTGCTCAAAAACACCGGATCAGAAATCGTAAAATCAGAACATAAGTTACTGACCACCATTGCCTGGCAACTGGAAGATCACACCGAATACGCTCTCGAGGGCAGTGTTTTCATCGGAGGTGCCGTGGTGCAGTGGCTGCGCGACCAACTGGGCATCATTCAGTCCTCCGGCGAGGTCGAGGCGCTCGCCC
>JABSSQ010000388.1 GCA_013213905.1 Verrucomicrobiales bacterium
GCCAGCATATCGATCCAGCGAGCTGCCGCGATGTGATGCTGGCGGATGTTGTTGAGTTCTTCAGAGATCACGGTGATTTCTGAGAGCGCGAAACCGACGCGCTGTCTCAACTGATCCTGAGCGCTGGTCATCACGGTCCATTGAGCCCGGCGGCGATTGTTGTGGTTGGGTGATCCTAATATGTTATTGGCGTCCAAAGCGTTTTCCTGCGCACCGGTGATGGGGAAATTAGCCGTCGGTTTCTGCCAGGTGGCAATATTCAAAGAGTCGAAATTAGAAATGTCCTGCGAGGGCCAGGATGGCCAGGTGGTGGGGGCAACCGGGGGTGGTGAAGCGGCTCCATTACGAGAGGAATCAAAATAGCCGCGGAGGGTGAATTCCTGCATGTCCAGAGCGTGAACCAATTCACGCACCAGAGTTTGAGGCAGGGCCCACTGAGCCGTGATCCAGGCATCATAGGCGGCAATGCGATCCCCTCCGTGGACGTTCTCGATCTGGTAGGCCAGCTCTTCAATGTCCGCCTCGGTGGGGCCAAAGGTGGCTTGGGTGAGGAAACGAGCCACATCTCGACGGAGTTTGTCGGGTTCGGTAGCAGGGTCGATTGGCTCAATCGGGGGAGTGGCCGGAATCCGATCTTCGGCACCAGCTTCTGGAGAGACCGCAGAGGCTGACTGACGTCGGTAGATCGCCCAGATTTCGCCGCTACCATTCATCATGGTGTGCTTGTTGCTGTAAAGTGGAGTGGTCCCGGCCGGATTGCCTTGTTTCGGGTTGTCGAATTCCAGCGAGTCGATGAGATCCTGCTGGGTGAAGCCGGCCCTCGGCTCGATGAGGTAGTTGTAATCTGAAATCGGCCCGAGCAGGGCGTTTCCGCTCTCCGTTCCGTCGTCCGTGACCGACTCGACAACCGGCCCGCTGCCAAAAGTGATTCCATCTGGCTTCAGAGTGGCTCGGTGCAGGTGACTGTTCGTTTGGGTCGAGGTTAGGTTTTCGAAGAAATCATCCA
Source organism: Verrucomicrobiales bacterium (assembly GCA_013213905.1). Taxonomy (GTDB): domain Bacteria; phylum Verrucomicrobiota; class Verrucomicrobiia; order Verrucomicrobiales; family DEV007; genus Arctic95D-9. Next base: position 1,007 of record JABSSQ010000388.1, read on the forward strand.
CAACGGCGGTTCGGTTGCTGCCATTGAGAACCAGAACTGAGGCTCCGGAGGCAGAGGTGGAAGTGACCGCCGCATCATCTTTCGAAAAGGTAGCGATGTAATACTTGTTAAATTCCGGATCATCTCTCGCGTCATGGATATTCGCGGTCGCGATGCTGGGTGTCCCGACCTGGTAATCGGCACTGCCAGTAATAGTGACGGTAAGTTGTTCCGGGAATTCAACGACCTCATCAAGCAGGGAGCGGACTTCAAAACTGAACTCGCTACTGCCGAACGGCAGGGTCACGGCATAGCTGCCTCCACTCCCTTGGAGCGGAGTGCCAGTCGTGGTTTCGAGGACGAAGTCATCCCCCGTTGCACTCCCGGCTGTCGAGAGGTCTGACGAACCTGAAATACTGAAAAATATGGTTTGAGGTTCCAGCGAACCGCTTCGCTTAATCCTGAATCTGGCGACGTCCCTGATTCGTGGAATTCCTGAATTGACCAGTCCGTTATTTTCGCGGGCGAGAGCGTCAGTTGCCTCTATCGTGATGGTATCTGTGGTCGGGTCCGTGACCCCGGCAGCATCAGTCAGGGATTCACCGTCGGATTGCGCTCCATTGACACTGTTTGAGAGGAATGGATTGAATCCATCGAGTATCCCTTCCGTGGCATCGTCAACGCCATCACCGTCACTGTCGAGTGGGCCGGCCGGGTCGGTGGGGTCGCCCAGGGGGCTGTAGGTAACTACCCGAGCAAAGCAGGTGGGCTTGGCGATGAACGAAGCCACATTGTTGTCGGAAAAATCGACGTGAGGGGAAAGGCAATCTCCCGGGATGACTTCGATCGTTCCGTTCCCGTCGAGTTCCCAGCCAACGGCGAGGTGGTCCCATTGACCGGCATGGGTGTGCCAGACTTCGAAGAAGTATTTTTGGCCGGCAGTGAGTGCGATTGAGCGGGACTTCTGGGTGTCGGTGAGCCCTTGGGAAGCGAGGTAATCCCATTTTTCCTCCTCGGTCAGGTTACTGTCGTTGAGGTAGGATTCTCGGGCGAGGTCGACCCCGTCAGCCGTATCTCCGGTGGTATCGAGCCACAATTCGCACTGGTGCCTGCCAGCGATGTAGAAGTTGTAGTTGCCTGTTGTCTTAGGAACGATGTAGCCACGAATCCTGTCGCCGTAGTTGGAGCCGTATTCCGAGGGTGTCTGAGTGCGGGAGAGCCATTCGCCTCCGTTGGCGTCTACGGGGGTGCCTCCGTTTTCAACAAAACTTTTAAAGTTGGCGAGATTTCCGCCGATGCTCGCGTCAAACCAGATTTCGCGGCTGGCGGCACCGACAATCATCGGGTTTGAAGGGTCTGCAAAATTGGCGGTGATCAATCCTCCTGTTCCCAGAAAGTCATGCGGGGTTGTCCCGGTGCTATCGCTGATCTTCGTCCAATTGGTGAGATCGTCGGAAACTTCGATGTGATATTTTTTTCCCGGAATGGTGGACCACCGGATTTCAAACCCGGAAGGATCAAATTCGGAACTTACCGTGGTGAAGAGGCAGCAATTGGGATCCAAAGGATTCGTAGAAGAGTCACACTCAAACTGGTTGTCTCTTCCGTCGCCATCCGGATCATCGGCAGGGTCTCCATCGGGGTGACTCAGGGATCCGAAGTGCAGAATCTCCCAGGAATCGAGCAAATTGTCAGAGTCAGAATCCAGGTTGACCTGGGCTTGTGATATCCCGGCAAAACCCAGCAGCGCAGCCAAGAGGAGTTTTAACTCACAGACAAAAATGCGAGAACCAATAGGTGATTGATTGGATTCAGTAGGGTAATAGCCGAACTTCATATTAGGTGAAGCACTTAGAGGGTATGATAAAACCCGGCCTGTAATCCGGGAAGTGTTAGAGCAATCAGGAGGTTATTCTGGCCCGCTCGGGTGAATCAAAAAATCCACAGGTGTTGTAAATCTTGTACGATTCGGGCGAGATTTTGGACTAATTCAAAATTTCTGGCAAGCCTTGAAATGGGGGGAGGCTGCTGATGGGGGCTTTCCATTCGATTTTCGGGAGTTAGGGCGATTCCCTTTGGAATTTTGTCTTAGAAACTTTGGGCAATTTTCGGGAAACTGGGAGTTTTAAGGGTGATGGAGATTGATTCCGATAGATTGAGGCAGCTCATCCAGGCTCATCTGGACCAACGCCTGACTGAAGAGGAGTTTGAGGCCTTGCGGGCGTATCTGGAGAAAAATCCGGAAGCTCGACTCGAGTACGCGGAATTGGCGCGCCTGGATGCCGGCCTGCGTGATGCTAGCCTGCGTGATGCTAGCCTGCGTGATGCCGGCCTGCGTGATGCCGGAGTAGTGGAATCACCTAATGTGGTCGCGTTTCCTTCGGTTGCGGAGGAATCAGGAGTGAACTGGTGGGCCGTGGCCGCGGTGGCGATGGCTTTTCTGCTCCCGCTGACCATGCTGCTTCGGGTTCGCTCGGTGGAGAACAATTCCGGTGGTCCCGAAATGGCTGTAGCACGCGGTGTGGCGGTGATCACGGCGGAGGCCGGAGCGGTGTGGGAAGGTAAAGCGCATTCGACGGGAGTGGCTCTGGAGCCGGGGCGGCTCGTGCTCAAGGAAGGGCTCGCTCAGATTGATTTCTTTGGCGGGGCTTCGATCAGTTTGTCGGGGCCTGCGGAACTGGAGCTGGTCAACGGGGATGCCGCTGTCCTGCACCGCGGCACGTTGAAAGCGGATGTGCCGCCTGCCGCGCGTGGGTTTGAGGTCCGAACGGCGGATGTGTTGCTGGAAGATTTGGGTACGAGCTTTGGCCTTTCAGTGGGTGAAAACAACGCCGCGGATCTGATCGTTTTTGACGGGGAGGTCCGGGTCACGGGGATGGACGGCGATCCCAAGTTGTTCTTTGGTTCCGACTCAGCGCGTTTTGATTCCGGTGAAGTGATTCCGCAGAGCGCGGAGAACATTGGAGAGTTTCCGGATATTACCGATGTCATCGCCGGGTCGGGGAGCCGGGAGGAAACCCGCTACGCGGCGTGGAGAGAGTCGAGCCTCGACCGTCGGCGCGATCCTCGCCTGATCGCCTACTACGATTTTGAGAATCTCACTGCAGCGACACGACGTCTGCGGAACCAGGCGCTTCATGGTGACGGCTCTGAACTGGATGGGGGCATTGTGGGCGCCCGCGTCGCGGAAGGTCGCTGGGGACGCAAGACGGCTCTCGACTTTCGGGCGGAAGGCGACCGAGTCCGCTTTGATATTCCCGGCGAGTGGGACGCGATCACTTTGTACGCCTGGGTGCGAATCGATGCTCTCGATCGCCAACTCAATTCGCTGTTCCTGACGGACTACTTCGATAAGAACGAGATTCACTGGCAGCTGTCGGGGGCCGGAGGCATGCACTTCGCTTCGAGTCCGATGGGAGCCGAGGATATCCCGGAGCACAACCGGCGCTTTTTTTCGCAGGATTTCTGGAATCCTTCCCTGAGCGGGCAGTGGATGTTGCTCGCGGTGACCGCCGAAAAGGGGGTGGGAAAGGTGACGAATTATCTGAACGGTCAGCCCATTTCCATTGTCGATGGAACTCAAATGCATAAGCCCTTGGAAGCGATGCGAATCGGCGAGGCAGACCTGGGCAACTGGAGTGATCCGATCTGGGAAGACGCTATTCGGACGTTGAACGGAAGGATCGATGAGTTTGCCATCTACGGGGCCGCGTTGTCGGCTGAAGAGATTGCGGAGATTTATGAGGTGGGCCGTCCGTGACGGACGTTGTTGGTTCTTAGTTTTTAGTTGTTGGTGATGATGAATCGA
>JABSSQ010000389.1 GCA_013213905.1 Verrucomicrobiales bacterium
AATGAAGCTGATACAACGCCGTGCCTACGGCTTCAGAAACTTTAACAACTACCGCCTCAGAGTCATCGCTCAGTGCGGTCCATCCAAACACACCTAAACCTCAAAAAAATGCTCATCCCCCAATCTTTGGTGTAGACCCACGACTAGCCATTCAAAAAAAATGGCTCCTCCGGTTGGATTCGAACCTTCCGGAAATCCTAGTAAGGACGGGCCCTCCAGCCCCCTAGTCTCACAAATAGACTCACCCGATTTAAGGGAAGTTCTTCACGCGTGGCCCCGCCTGCCTGCGTGCCTGCAGACCGCGATCCTGTCGATCGTGCGTTCTGTGGGTCCCGAAACCTCTACTCCTTCCGAAAACTCGGAGGAGATCTCAACAACAACACAACGAAACCAATGATAGTAGAAGCAGAAGTGCTCAGCGAACGAGCCAACGAATACACCGGAAAAAAGGGAAAAGTCGAACAGACGATCCTGTCCTGCATTGATCGCTCACCCGATCACGCCTTCGTCAATACCTTCGATTACCTCCTCACTCCGGAAGAAAGAGAGAAGTATCGCGGCAAACTTGGCGGAAAGAGGGTCACGCTTGGACTGATCAACGCCCGCCCCGAATTTGGCGGCCGTCTCCGGTTCGATGGTTCTCTCGTCAAGATTCACTGAATCTAGATTCGTGAAACGAATCATATCGGCTTCTCGTATGTCATCGGAGCGTAGGACAAGACGAATCGCGCATAAAGTGCCCCATTGTTGGGGCCGAGCTATCGACTTGCTCGATAGGGAGTTTATGCCGCTATTCGTATTTTCCGAAGCGGGTGACATGCGCGGGGTTTGACGAGTGGATTTCATTACGATCCCGACTCATGGAAATTCCCGAAATACACGTCTTGAATCAGATCCGTTGGCAATTCTTCGGAACGCTGACGTTTCGTTCAGACCGTTTGTCAGAGCGTAAAAGGTATGGGGCCTGCTTCACTCTGCTTCGGAAGATTTCCAGACAATACAAGGTGCCGTTTGATCGGCTCCTGTGGGTGCTCCGCAGAGAAGATGGAGAAAAAACAGGACGTACCCACTTCCACTATCTTTTGGCCGGCCTCGATAGACGCTACGAAAACTCAACCACCTGCTTCTGGCTCATGCATCGCTGGGAGACTCTGCGTGGTGGAGGCCATTCACGCGTCGAGGTGTTCGATCCCCGTCTGAATGCGGGTTCCTACATCCTCAAGGGCTTGGGCAACTTCAACGACTCCACCCTGGGCGGTGGATTCTATGAAAGCGCCAAGTTCTCGAGCGAGGAAAGCCAGCTCACGATTGCCGATGCCGTTTGGACAGTGGCCGAACGGCGCCTAAAGAGGCGATAGGGTTCATTCAGCAAGGGCGACGTCTACACGTCTCACTTGAAACCGGTTCCTTCGGGGCTGGGTCTGGATGCGCGCGCGGAGCGCGTGCGCCGGACCGGTCCCGAAGGTTGCTTGAAGGCGAAGTGTGTACTAGTGTCAATGTCGCCATGGCAGTAAAGATTAATCCGTTTAACCCTAATTCCCCTGTAAATCCAGGCATGTTCGCAGGGAGAGGAAACGAACTAATTCGACTAGACAGCGCCCTTCAGCAGACACGCGCTGGTTTCCCCAAGAACTTTATGATCACGGGTGAACGCGGAATAGGTAAGACATCGTTACTCGACTACATACGAGACGTTGCTGCCGGAGAAATCGCCGATTTCGATGACAAATACCTTAACTTCCTAGTAGTTCAGTTAGACATAGATTCAAATACGTCGCAGTTGAGCTTGATGGAGCGCATTGAAGCAACGTTAGAGCGAAATCTAGGAAAAACTGAGAAGGCACGAAAATTTCTCAAGGAATCGTGGAGGTTTCTGAAGAAACTAGAGGCTGGGGGCGTTCGATTGAGGGAAGATCAGATCAGTTCAAAGGAACTTCTACTGGATGATTTTGCCTACTCGTTAGCCAAGACTGTGAACAGAATTACTGATGCTGACGTAGATGACATGTTCGATTCTGCCTACGATGGCATCCTGCTCATGATTGACGAATGCGACAAGGCTTCAAAGGATTTAGACTTGGGCTCTTTCCTCAAACTCCTCCTAGAGCGAGTACAACGAAACGGCTGCAGAAACTTCATGGTCGGAATTGCTGGTCTTCCAAATTTGAGAGATGTCCTTTATTCGAGCCACGAATCGTCGCTTCGACTATTTGATGAAATGAAATTAGATAGGTTAGACTCCAGTGAAATATTCAGTGTGATTGATAGTTGTTTGAGGAGCTCTAAAGAAATTAATGGTTTTGAAACTCGAATCGACGAAGCGGCCAAAGAATTCATGGCAAAAGTCTCTGAAGGGTACCCCCACTTCATACAACAAGTCGGATATTGTACTTTTGACTATGATGACGACAACTTCATTGACAAGGCCGATGTAGCAGCGGGTTCGTTTGGAGAGGGAGAAGCAATGGCCCTTATTGGTGATCGCTACTATCGGGACGACTACTACAACAAAATTCAGAAAGACGCCTACAGGCGAGTTTTGCGCATAATGGCGGATAGCGGGAGTGATTGGGTGAAGAAGGCGGATATTAAGAAAAAATTTACCGGAAAAGACTCAACGCTGGATAATGCACTCCAGGCGCTCCGAAAAAGGAACATTATTCAGACAAAACAAGGTGCCAGAGGAGTTTATCGGCTCCAGAGCAACGCGTTCGCTCTTTGGATTCGCCTATACACTGACCAGTCGTCCTTCGTTCCGTCAGATGAGCCTTTTTAGCCTGTAGCTCATTCTTTCAAAAAAAATTGCAATCTATGATTGCGTAACGATCTGTAACGTTGTATAACGGTTTATATCCTTTAATACCACTCCGTAAACAAATGAACGACGAATCTCAGAATATCAACCAAATCGGCGCGGAACTCCTTCAAGAAGCCGCCTCAAGACCAGAAGACGTGCTCCCGCTCTCAACTCAAATTTTTCCCTATGCGCTTATCGCTTCACGAAAGATGAGCCTCAGAGAAATCAGTTCATGGCTCGACGAAAAGCACGGAGTCAGTATTAGTGCGATGGCCATCTCAAGGGCACTACGCTCCCCAGACACTCACCTTGCCCGCCTTGCGGATCATATTAGCAGCATTGGGAACTACGTCGCCTCGGCTACAAAAACCAAGCTTGATGATCTTCTTTTTCAAGAGATCCACGAAAATGGCCCTACTGAAATCGATGTGCTGCTACACGATTTCAGTTTCGAAGGGCACTCACCAGAAGAACGCGAAGTAGCTGCTTCGGTTCAAGAACTTGCGGCAATCTGGAAACCAATTCCTCACAAGGTAAAACTGCTTCTCCGTGATTACATCACACCAGAAGAATCTTCGGATTACTGAGAGCAGGAAAATTCCGATCCACACGCAAGGACAAATGGACAATACAGAACACTTACTTTCTCCTCGGTTGCTCAAACTTGAAGAAGTCGCTGCCATGCTGGGCATAAGCCTACGCACAGTGAACCGATTGATTGCCGAAAAGATCCTGCCGCAGCCCGTAACTGTCGGACGTCGATCGTCACGCATGCCTACTGAGGATGTTGAACGGTATCTGGAGCAACTCAAAAGCTGTCGCTGAGCCATGATCTTCCACGTCTTTAAGCCTAGCCGTATCAGAAATGGAAAGCGTATCCGCGTCCGCACTTACTCTGGAAAGTATCAGCTTCCAGGCGATCCGAAACCTACACAGGTCGCACTTGGAGTAACCGACAAGCAAGTCGCTCAAGCAAAACTCCGCGACATTGTTCGGAAGAAGGAACGCATTGCAGCTGGCCTTGAGCGATCAGAAACCTCTGAGGAAACACTAAACGCTCCGATTTCCGAAACCCTTGACCGCTGGATCTCCGACCTGCACGCGAAGGGCCGGACGACCCATTACGTCGGGATTATGGAGAAAATGAACTTGGCTCTCTTTCGCGCTAACGGTTGGGAATGCGTTTCAGATATCAACGCCCGTGATTTTCTCAAGTGGCGAGCCGACAATCAGGACAAGGCACCAAAGACGCTCAACGAATATCTCAATGCCTGCAGAGGTTTCCTCAACTGGCTTGTAAGGATCGGAGATATCGAAGGCAACCCTTTGGACCGAGTTGAGAAGGTGGAGACTCGCGGTCGTGAGACTCGAGTGAGACGAGCTATTACTCATCAAGAGTTTCTGTCTCTCCTCTCGGTCTCCCCTTTCAAACGACGAATCGGTTATGCGGCCGCCTACTACACAGGCTTACGTAAATCCGAGCTCAACGAAGTTCGCTGGGAAGATCTTGAACTCGAGACCGAGAATCCGATTATCCGCGCGAGGGCTTCGACAACTAAGAACAAGAAAACTGAAGCTCTACCTCTTCACCCGGATCTCGTGCAATTGCTGATAACTCACAAACACACCTCCTCACCTTCTTCTGAGTCAGAACGAGTATTCGCAATTGCGGATAGGCTTCACACCTTCAGAACAGATCTCAAATCTGCTGGAATCCCCTTCGAGGACGACAGTGGCAACCGTTTTGACTTCCACGCCTTACGCCACACTTTCGCTACCTTGCTTGCAAACGGAGGAGCAGCACTTCCAATGGCGATGAAGGCAATGCGGCACAGTGAACCGTCTCTCACAGCGAAGACATACACAGACGCCAACGCCCTCCAGCTGGCACCGATGATTGAGCAACTTCCAGGTATGTCGGAGAATGTCTCACAAATAGACTCACCCGATTCAGTCTCGTCCGCGCATCTCTTGTCATCGCCTGACACGAACGTTGGTGATATCGATCAGCAGAACCCGTTGGTCAAAAGTCAGTTAGGTCACGATCTGTCGCAAACTGACACGACTAGCCATTCAAAAAAAATGGCTCCTCCGGTTGGATTCGAACCAACGACCTAGTGGTTAACAGCCACCCGCTCTACCGCTGAGCTACAGAGGAATTGATTTCAACGCGGAATCAGTGGCAAAGTGCCTAATTCTGCGGAGCGCGAATTTGCGCGCTCACGTAGTAGTTTTCAAGAGGAAAATAAGGGAAAATTTCACTAAAACGTAAGATAAGTGGTTCCATCCGGCGTGATCAGGTGCCCGGATTGCCTCCAGCCCCGTTTCCGGCATCAAACCTCCATGGCTTCAACGGTGAAAAACTCCGATTCCCCCGAAGGTTCTCCTCAGAACTTCGCCGACCTCCTTGCGTCGCACCAACCCCGCCTCGCCGCCTACATTCGCTCGTTAACCGCTGATGTGCAGGCGTCTCGGGATATTCTGCAAGAAACCAATGTGACGCTCCTCAAGAAATCCCGTGATTTCCAGCCCGGCACGAATTTTACGGCCTGGTCGTTCCGGGTCGCCTACTTTGAAGTCCTGTCCTGGAGACGCGGTAAGGGGCGGGAACGCCTTCATTTTGACGATGAGCTCGTCGAATCCATCGCCGGTGCCAGTGAGAAAACCTCCGCCTCTTACGACGAACGTCTCGATGCTCTCAAAGGGTGCATCTCTGAGCTCCCCGACCGCCAGCGGGAGATTATCCAGCGCCGCTATCTCAATGCGGAATCTGTCCAGGACATTGCCGCGGACCTCGGCTTCAAACCCAATGCGGCATCACAACTTCTTCATCGTGCCCGTACGAACCTTCTCAAGTGTATCAACCAGAATACGGCCTCTAACACTGTGTCCTGACCCGGATATCACTTTTTGTCACCAACTATGAACTTTGACTCTGAATCATTTGAAGAGCTCACCGCCCTCGCCGGCCGGATGCTCGATGACGACCTGGCGCCGGATGAACTGGCCAGACTCACCGAGTTGATCACCTCGACCGACGAAGCTCACGAAGCTTTCGTCCAACTTTGCGAATTGCACTCCATGCTCGAAGCCGAGCCGGCAATTCGCGAAAGCATCAGTGCTGACCAGCGGCCTGAGAATGTGGTTTCCCTCCCCGGCACCAAGCCGGTCAGTTTCGAGGCCGTTTCCCAGATGCCCTCCCCTTCTCGCTGGAAGGTGGCCCTGCTCGCCACTGCTGCCGTAGTTGTTGCCGGTGTGCTCATCATCGCGAATCTTGACAATGAATCCGAGGCCTCTTTATCGGAACTGGCCCAATCCCACAGGAATAATGATGCCTATCCCGAAATCAGCGAAGATTCCGCTCCCGTTCCAGAGATCATCGAAGGTGAACCGGAAGAGCAGTATCAACGTGCCGTGCTCGCCTCCCTCGGATCGGGCTCTCAACAGCGCCCCCCGACCACTTTCACTTCCGAGCCGTCCCTCGCTGATATTGAGATTTCCTTCAATCGCGACATTCGCCCCATCCTTTCCGACAACTGCTTTCACTGCCACGGTCCGGACGAAGACTCCCGGGAAGCCGACCTCCGACTTGACACGCACGAAGGCGCAACGGGTGGCGAGAACCCCGCCATCGTAGCGGGAGACCCGGAAGCCAGCGAGCTGATCGCGCGACTTCTCACCGATGATGAGGACGACATCATGCCTCCGCCCGAGTCTCACAAGAAGCTGACGGCCGAGCAAATCGAGCTCCTCACCCGCTGGGTCAGCGAGGGCGCCGGATGGGAGGGGCACTGGTCTTTCATGGCCAACAACACGACCCCCGAGTCCCTCGAGAAAGATTCAATCGACACCTTTGTGGACCTCGAACTGGAACGTCTCAAACTGACCCGCAGCAATGAGGCGGATCGCCGGACCCTGATTCGTCGTGTCGCCCTCGACCTGACAGGCCTGCCTCCCACCCCGGAAGAAGTCGAAGCCTTTCTCGAATCAACCAGCAGCACTGCCTACGAAGACCTTGTCGATGATCTCCTCTCCCGCTCCACCTTTGGCGAACACCGGGCCCGCTACTGGCTGGACGCGGCGCGTTATGCCGACACCCATGGCCTCCACCTCGACAACTATCGCGAAATCTGGCCCTACCGCGACTGGGTCATCAATGCGTTCAACGAGAACATGCCCTTTGATCAGTTTACAATTGAACAGATTGGCGGCGATCTTCTCCCTGATCCCACGGTCGACCAGCAGATCGCGACCGGCTTCAATCGCTGCAACGTCACGACCTCTGAGGGCGGTTCGATCGGTGAAGAGTTCCACGTGCGCTATGCCGTCGATCGCGTCTCCACTACGGCTACAGTGTGGATGGGCCTGACGGCCGCCTGCGCGCAGTGCCACAACCACAAGTTCGATCCGATCACGATGACGGATTTTTACCAGCTCTACGCGTTTTTTAACAACACGACCCAGAAGGCGATGGATGGGAACATCCGCGACACGCCCCCGGTGATTCGCGTTTACGATTCCCCCCAGCAGGAACAGGAAGCAGAGAGACTGCAAAAAGAGATCGCCGTTGCCACTGAGGAAGCGAGAAAGCTTCTCCTAGAGCACTCCTTCGAAAACCTCCGTGTCGATGATGTAGCGCCGAGTTTTCTTTCCCATGATGGCGAAGGCGAGCCAACCAACCTCGGAAAGATTGCCGGCTTTGGAAAAGAACAACCGTTCACAGTCTCGTTTCGCTTCACGCTCCCCGCTCGTGACGGTCGTGTCACTATCGCTCAGTCCATCGATACATCTGACAACAATCGTGGATGGCGAATCTACTGGGAAAACCGCGGCTTCATCGTTGAAATGATTGAGTCGGAACCCGGCAAAGTGCTCAAGCGTGGCTACACCCGCAAAGTGAACCAGGCCTCGTCGGGGTACTTCACGCTCACCTACGATGGCTCAGGCACTTCGCGAGGGATCGACCTCTATCTCGCCGGCGCCAAACAGCCCAATCGCTTTGAACTGGAATGGTTCGATACGCTCACCGGCGACTTTGCCGCTCCTGATGCTGAGCTGGTGATCGGCGGTTCCCCGCTCGACAGTGGTGCGTCCGCTAAGATCTCAGAATTCACTATCTTCGACCGATCTTTATCCAGCGCAGAAGTGAAGTCTCTTTCAGATTACACTGTCGTCAAAGCGCTCGAAAGGAAGCCCCCTTTCGCTGCCATCGAAAACAATACTGAGGTTTCAAGATCCCAACCTGAAAAGCGCGGCATGAAGGTGCCCACACGCACCAAGGAAGAACAACGCAAGCTGGACACCTTCCTCGCTACCTTTGCCGAAGGTCCCTACCGGGATGCCATGATCCACCTTGCTGGTTTGCAGGCTCAGCTCAGCAGGATTCAGTCAGCAACACCGACAACACTGGTCATGGCCGAAAAGCCTGACAGTGATCCAATGGCACACCTGTTGATCCGGGGTGAGTATGATCAAAAGGGAGAAGAAGTTGGCCCGGCCTTCCCCGCATTTCTTCCCGATTTCGGTGAAGACTTCCCCATGAACCGCCTCGGGCTGGCACAGTGGCTGGTGCATCCTGACCATCCCCTCACCGCCCGCGTTACGGTGAACCGGATCTGGCAGGAACTGTTCGGCATCGGACTGGTCAAAACCTCTGAAGACTTCGGCACCCAGGGCGAATCGCCCAGCCACCCTGAGCTCCTCGATTGGCTCGCCGCCAGCTTTATTGAGAGCGGTTGGGATGTGAAGGAACTCTATCGCACCATTCTTTTATCCGAGACCTACCGCCAGTCTTCTCACATTAGCCAGGAGATGGCCCAGCGTGACCCCGAAAACCGATTGCTTGCCCGCGGTCCCCGTTTCCGCCTCGATGCGGAAGTGATTCGCGACCAGGCTCTCTTTGCCAGCGGCTTAATGGATGTGACCGTTGGCGGTCCCGGCGTTAAGCCTTATCAGCCGTCCGGCATCTGGAAGGCGGTTGGATACACCAATTCAAATACCCAGACCTTCCATCAGGACTTCGGACCGTCGGCGGAGCACCGTCGCACGATCTACTCTTTCTGGAAGCGCACGGCCCATGCCCCCAATCTAGCGATCTTCGACGCGCCCAACCGCGAGGCTTGCGTGATGCGTCGTGAACGGACCAATACTCCTTTGCAGGCGCTCGTTCTCATGAACGATCCGCAGTATGTTCGTGCGGCACGTTATCTCGCCCTGCGCGTGATTTCGGAAACGGAAGATCGTGACGAGCGTCTCGACCGACTCGCCGAACTGCTTCGTTCCAAGCCCCTGACAAAGGAAGAACGCCTCATTGTCCTGAACTCGCTCGACCAGTTCCAGAACATCTACGAAAGCGACTCCAACGCTGCCGGCATGATGCTGATCGACGAAGTGAACCCGAATTTCACGATTGCTATCAAGGACGAGAAAATTGCTCCTGAACTGGCCGCCTGGACCATGGTCGCGAGCCAGATGTTAAACCTCGACGAAGTCATCACCAAGAACTGATTGATCAGCTGTTTCGCTCTTAGCCCCCTTGCTGTTTAGCCCCCTTTTTGAAATGAAGACCTTTGAAGACTACGTGAAGCTGGAAACCCGGCGTCAATTCTTCCGCAAATCTGCAGCCGGCATCGGCGGTGCTGCCCTTGGTTCGCTCCTGGGTCAGGACAAGCTCATGGCTGCAGGAGGCGGCAATGCGGGCTTCACCCAGCATCATGCTCCCAGAGCCAAGCGGGCCATCTATCTGTTCATGTCAGGCGCGCCTTCCCAGATCGACCTGTGGGATCACAAGCCGAAGATGAAGGAATGGTTCGATAAGGACCTCCCTGACGAAATTCGTGACGGCCAACGCCTCACCACGATGACTTCGAAGCAGGCCCGTTTTCCAATTGCCCCGTCCATTTACAATTTTGAAAAGCACGGGCAATGCGGCACCGAAGTGAGCGAGCTGCTCCCCCACACCGCCAAGATGGTGGATGACATCGCCGTGGTCCGAAGCATGTGGACCGAGGCAATCAATCACGACCCAGCCATCACCTACATCCAGACCGGTAACCAGATCCCGGGCCACCCGAGCTTGGGCGCATGGCTGAGTTACGGTCTCGGCAGCCATAACGAGAACCTCCCCTCTTTTGTGGTCCTGAACTCCACTTGGTCAGCCCGCCGGGATGCTCAGGCGCTCTATCAGCGCCTTTGGGGCTCCGGCTTCCTTCCCTCCAAACACCAGGGCGTTGCCCTGCGTTCGCAGGGAGATCCGGTGCTGTATCTCTCGGATCCAAAGGGAGTGAACCGCGACGTTCGCCGGACGATGCTGGACGGGCTCAAACAGCTCAACGAAAAGCACTACGAAGAAGTCGGAGATCCCGAGACACACGCCCGTATCGCTCAGTATGAGATGGCCTTCCGCATGCAGGCTTCAGTGCCTGATTTGACCGACCTTTCTGATGAGCCGGACTACATCCTCGAGATGTATGGCCCCGATGTGAAGACCCCGGGAACCTTCGCCTACAACTGTCTCCTCGCCCGTCGCATGGCCGAGCGCGGTGTTCGTTTCTCCCAGATCTTCCACCGAGGTTGGGACCAACACGGCAACCTCACCGGTGACTTGCCGCTCCAATGTGGGGACATCGACCAGCCGAGCTGGGCGCTCGTCCAGGATCTCAAGATGCGCGGCATGCTCGATGACACTCTTGTTGTCTGGGGTGGAGAATTCGGACGAACCATTTACTGCCAGGGCAGACTCTCAGAGACCAACTACGGTCGCGACCACCACCCACGCTGCTTCAGCGTCTGGATGGCCGGTGCGGGAGTCAAAGGCGGTACCGTCTACGGCGAAACCGACGACTTCTGCTACAACATCGTCGACAAGCCGGTTCACATTCGCGACCTCAATGCAACCCTGCTGCACCTGCTCGGCATCAACCACGAGCGCCTCTCGGTGAAACACCAGGGACTCGACGTCAGGCTCACAGGCGTGGAGAAGGCCCACATTCTCCACGATCTACTGACCTGACGGATTTGCCCGCCAAAAACTAATACCTCTCGACGACCCCATTGAACTCTCTTGGCGGGGAAAGCTGGAGGGGTGCAAGAATAAAAAGAGGCAAGGCCGCACATCAGGCCCCGATTCCTGCTTCAAAAGCCCGGAGTAATTGGTGTTCTTCGCTCATTTCGATATCTCCACAGCCCAGCGGGCGCTTCGCAGTTGATCCCGAGTGCTCCCTCGTTGATCATACGCTCCCATGTTCAAAGTCAGGGTCGATACCGGTGGCACTTTCACCGACTGCTGGGGCCGGGCCGATCACGATTCGGCTCCACGCCTTGTTAAAGTCCTCTCCTCCGGACGGCTCAGAGTTTCTGTTGAAGAGTGGCTCTCCTCTTCCAGCCTTCGCATTGTCGTCCCCGACAATTGGACAACGGGCGACGGTTTCTTTACCGGCTATCTGATCGAATCAGGTAGCAGCTCCACCGTTGTTGAATCCTTCGATGCCGCTTCCCGCGTCCTGAACTTGACCGGGGAAGTGACCTGCAACTCCTCCGTCGACCTTCACGCCAACGAAGAGGCCCCTGTCCTGGGTGCACGCCTCCTCACCGGCACGGCACTCGACCGGGAGTTTCCGGAACTGGATTTCAGGCTCGCGACGACAAGGGGAACCAACGCCCTGCTCGAACGGAAAGGAGGCAGAGTGGCTCTCTTCGTCACCGAGGGCTTTGCTGATCTGCTGACGATTCGAGATCAGCGTCGACCCGATCTCTTTGCGCTCCGGCACGAGCGTCCCTCGCCGCTCTTTGAACGCGTCATCGAAGTTCCCGGAAGACTGGACAACGAAGGCGACGAACTCACTGCGCTTCAATTGAATGACGCCTTTGCCGCAGCCGTAAAGGCTGCCCTGGACGATGGCATCACGATTGGTGCGGTGTCTCTTCTCCACAGTTACCGGAACAAGGTCCATGAGACGGCCCTGGCTGCCTACCTCAAAGAAGCCGGCTTCACCTTCCTGTCGTGCAGTTCCGACCTCGCTCCTCTCATCAAGATCCTGCCACGTGCAGAAACAGCAGTGGTGAATTCTTACCTGCATCCCGTCATGCAGACTTTTCTCGATCACATCCGGAGCAAGGTAGGAAACGAACGCGAACTCCTCACCATGACATCGGCGGGAGGGCTTGAGCCAATCGCGAGCTACACGCCAAAAGACTCCCTTCTTTCCGGCCCTGCCGGTGGGGTTTCCGGTGCCGCTGCGATTGCTGAAGAACTCGGGACGGAACGAATTCTCACCTTCGACATGGGTGGCACCAGCACCGATGTCGCCCGCTATGACAAGGGATTCCAATACCGCTTTGAGCAAATCGTCGGTGATGCTCGGCTCCTCTCGCCTGCGCTTAAGATTGAAACGGTCGCAGCCGGCGGCGGCTCGATTTGCGCCTGGGAGGACGGACGTCTCAAGGTCGGGCCGGAATCTGCCGGAGCCGATCCCGGTCCTGCCTGCTACGGTCGCGGAGGCCCTCTGACTGTCACTGACGTCAACCTCCTGCTGGGACGCATTGATCCTGACAACTTTGGCATTCCCCTGCCCCCGGAGAACATCGAAGCGGCGCGAAGAGCCGCGGTCGACCTGAAACGACAGGCCGGCATCGATGAAGAAACGCCTTCCGAAGATTTTCTCCGTGGACTCCTCGACATCGCGGTCGAACAAATGGCGGATGCCATTCGCACCATTTCGATTCGGGACGGATCCGATCCCGCCGACTATGCCCTGCTCGCCTTCGGAGGCGCCGGGCCGCTGCATGCCTGCGACATTGCCGAGCGCCTCAACGTGCAACGGATTCTCATCCCAGCTGAGGCCGGACTACTGAGTGCTTACGGACTCGATCAGGCCAGCGTGGAGCGCTTCGCCGAGCAACAGATCAATCTACCCACGACCTCAAGCGAACTGGATGCCCGCTTCGCCGAAACCGACCAAGAGGCTGTTGGCGCTCTCGAATCCACTGGATTCCATGGCTCCATCACCCGTCGCATCGCCGAACTTCGGTTGGCAGGTCAGGACGCCACCCTCACCGTCGAAGTTTCCTCCACTGGCGAACTCAACGAAAGTTTCCGCGAGATCTATCAAAACACCTACGGTTACCCACCACCAACCGACCGGGACATCGAAGTCGTAAGCTACAGGGCCATCGCCGGAACCGGTCGCGCTTCTTCTCGCCTCGCAGACTCAACAGGGTCAAGTGATCGGCCTGACCCTGTTGAATCATTCAATGAAACCAACTTCATCAATCGGAACCACCTCACGGAGGGCCAATCCATCACTGGTGAAATCGTCATTCAGGATCCATTCAGCACCCTTTTCCTGAAGAAGGACTGGACCGCTCACCTCGCCTTCAACGGAGCCCTGGAACTCACTCACCACAAGGGAAGCTCCCGGATCGAACTCGAGCGCCCTGCCGAAATCGTTCACGAACTCTTCCGACATCGCTTCGACAACCTGGTCGAAGAAATGGGCACCATTCTGCAGCGGGCCGCGGTCTCTACCAACGTCAAGGAACGGGCCGACTTCTCGTGCGCTCTTCTCGACAGCGAGGGACAACTGATCTCCAGCGCGCCTCATATCCCGGTTCACCTCGGTGCACTCGGCATGTGCGTGCGCATGGTTCGCGAAGCGATCGAGATGGGACCCGGAGACACCATCGTGACCAACCATCCGGCCATCGGCGGCTCCCATTTGCCCGACGTGACGCTGGTGACTCCGGTGTTCGACGAAGGGAATACCCTGATCGGTTATGTCGCCAACCGGGCCCACCACGCCGAGATCGGAGGAATCACTCCCGGTTCCATGCCCCCCAACGCGACCTGCCTTGCTGAAGAGGGCGTCGTCATTTCACCCACTCACTTGATTCGCGGCGGAGAATCCTGTTTCGACGAAGTTTCAAAAATCCTGACCGAAGCCCCTTATCCCACACGGCACATCAAAGACAACCTCGCCGACCTCAATGCCCAGCTGGCGTCCAATCGTCGCGGCCAGTCGCTCCTGGAAAGCATCGCCGCCTCTCACGGGACCGAGCTTCTCCAGGCCGAAATGGCCTACCTCAAGCAGCAAAGCTTTGATGCGCTTGAGCAACACCTCAAGGCAACAGGTTTCGAAGAAGGGTCGGCTGCGGAAACGCTCGATGACGATACCCTGATCCAGGTTTCCATCCGCAACGAGGAGAACAGACTCATCATCGACCTCAGCGGCACCGGTCCAACGCTGCCGGGCAACCTCAACGCCACCCCGGCGATTGTTCAAAGCGCGATTCTTTACACCCTGAGACTCTGGACTCAAAGCCGCGTGCCACTCAACGAGGGGATCCTCAACTCCGCCAAGATCATCCTCCCGGAGTGCTTCCTCAATCCGGCTTTCTCCGAGGACCCGACTCGATGCCCGGCCGTGGTTGGAGGAAACGTGGAGTCCAGCCAACGGCTTGTCGATACTCTCATCAAGGCGCTCAATATCCAGGCCTGCTCGCAAGGCACGATGAACAACTTTCTCTTCGGGGATGACAACTTCGGTTACTACGAAACCATCTGCGGAGGCTCCGGCGCCGGCGAAGGCTACGACGGAGCGTCGGGCATCCACACCCACATGACCAATACCGCGATCACCGATCCGGAGATTCTGGAGCAACGCTACCCGGTGCGTTTGCACCGTTTCTCAATTCGGGAAGGGTCAGGTGGCCAGGGAAAATGGCAAGGCGGTCACGGGATCATTCGCGAAGTCGAATTTCTCAAGCCGTTGCAGATTTCTCTCCTGACTCAACACCGCCGGGTAGCCCCATTTGGTACTGAAGGAGGAGCGGACGGCAAAACAGGTCAGCAGTTTCTGAACGGCGAAAGGCTGGACGGAATCACTGCTTTCAGCGCCAAACCCGGTGATCGATTACGCATCGAAACTCCGGGCGGAGGAGGATGGGGAATGCCCGAAAGCTGAAATTAGCGAAATACTGAAACCAGAAATTTCAGCATTTCAGCATTTCAGCATTTCAGCATTTCAGCATTTCCTAGAGCCCTTTTTCCTGGATGGCCCGCTGCAATTCACGCTGAAACTCCATCAACTGCGACTCGCTCGGTTTGAAGTCAGTATTGTCGGTATCCATGCCGAGGCGTCCCATCTGATCGAGCCACCAGGCGGCGGACTCTCCTCCGTCAAAGGTCACGCGTCCGCTCACAATCGCTCCGGGGCGCTGCACGGTGTCGATCGTTACCGTGGCAGTGGCGTCACCGTCCAAAGCCGACTCGGCAGGAAGATCGGCTTCCGGATCGCCGGGGCCCTCTTCGCCTGCGGCTTCCGGAGCTTCTTCAACTTCCGGCTCAGGTTCCGGCTCCGGCTCTTTCGCAATCTCGATGCCGAGGTCATCCAAGAGAAAGCGCGTTTCGAGGTAGGTCACACGCACATCGAGTTCGCTGCCCAGCAGCTTCTGGATGTCGGAGAGATCGGTGCCGGCGTCAGCCCACTCCTGGATCTTGGCAATCTGTTCTTCGGAAAGAGATTTGGCGGTGCTCATTTTGGGAACACCCTGTCACTGTCTGAGTAAAGTTCCAGCGCATTTCACGTCTATCGGACGTATCAACACTAGGTCATCAATGGATTGGGATCATCAATATCGTATCGAAGAGACCCCCTGGGATAAGGGCGCCCCGGCACCACCCCTTCTGGAATGGATCAAAACCAATCCAGACACACTTTCCGGTTCCATTCTGGTCCCCGGCTCAGGTGCAGGGCACGATGTTCGCGCCCTGGCCAGCTTGACCAAGTGCTCCCCTATCATTGGTCTCGACGTTTCGGAGCTCGCCACTCGCCTCGCTGACAGCTTTCCCACGGTCGGCGTGGAAACCTACCTGACCGCCGACCTTTTTAATCTCCCCGCGCATCACCGGAATACCTACGACTGGATCTGGGAACACACTTGCTTCTGTGCCATCAACCCGGACATGCGGGATACCTATGTTGAGGCGGTTCACGGGGCCTTGAATCCAGGAGGACAGTTGCTTGCCGTTTTTTACCTGAATCCCTATGACAACGAGCACCCAAGGGGTGGAGGTCCTCCTCACGGAACCAGCGTCGAGGAGCTTAGAGAACGGTTTGCGGGCTCCGGCAAATTCAGAATCGACGAGTCCTACGTCCCCGGCCAGGCCTACGGAGGACGCGAGGGGCTCGAGCAAGTCATGCGAATGACCCGCCTCAACTAAATCACATTCTGACGAACCGGGTTCCCGGGCCAGTCTGTTCCTGTTCGACCAGGGCTCCCGCCTCGAACGTGACCGTGCAATCCTTCGCCGGGTGGGCAAATCCGCGAAAGTGACCACCAGCCTCGATTTTGTAGGTGTTGCCAACCCCCGAGTGGGAAACGAGCGATCCGCCCTTCTTCACGATGTAGTGACACTTCGTGCCACCCGCTCCGACGATCTGGGCACCTTCGGGAACGATATAGGTCATTCCACTTTCATCAGGGTAAAACTGGGTTCCCTGCACCGTCACGGTTCCGCCTCCGCCTGCAGTTTCCATGGTTTCGCACTGCGTCAGCAAGAGCGGCAGCAGAAGGACCAGTAGAAGTTGGACACCAGATTTCATCGCGTAAAAAAGTTTCACAATCTCCTGAGTGAAAGATTGAAGCCAAACCTTGTAGCGGTTACCGGTGGCGCATCAAGTATCAATTTTCACCATGAAAGCCCTGACTCTCACTGCCTACAACGAGTTTGAATTCGGTGATGCGCCCGATCCCGAAGTCGCCGACAACGAAGTCCTCATTGCTGTTAAAGCCTGCGGCATCTGTGGATCCGACATCCACGGCATGGACGGAAGCTCGGGGCGGCGCCAGCCTCCCATTATTATGGGCCACGAGGCATCCGGGGAAATTACTTCAGTCGGCGACAGCGTTACCAACTGGAAAGTCGGCGATCGGGTCACCTTCGACTCCACGGTTTACTGTGGTGACTGTCCGGAGTGCAATTCCGGCCAAATCAATCTCTGCCCCTCACGAAACGTTCTCGGCGTTTCCTGCGACGACTACCGCCGTCACGGAGCTTTTGCCGAATACGTCAAGGTGCCCGAACACATTGTCTGCGCCATCCCAGATGATGTTTCCTACGAACACGCCGCTTTTGCTGAGCCCGTTTCCATCGCCTTGCACGGCGTCAACCGTCTCCCGCTCCAGCAGGGCGACTCTGCCGTTGTTATCGGAGCCGGCCTCATTGGCCTGCTCGTGGTTCAGGCACTCAAGGCCAAAGGCGCCGGCACGGTGATCGCCGTCGACCTCGACGAAAAGCGCCTCAACCTCGCCAAAGATCTCGGAGCCGATCATGCGCTCATCTCTGCCGAAGACGTCCCCGCGAAAGTGCGCGAACTGGTGGGCAACGAAGACGGTGCCGATGTCGCGGTCGAGGTGGTTGGATTTGATCCGACGATCAACCTGGCCATCAACTCGGTCCGCAAGGGCGGCAGCGTCAGCTGCGTCGGCAACCTCAAGGCAGATGTCTCTTTCCCACTCCAGGCCGTCGTCACCCGCGAACTCAGCATCTATGGAAGCTGCGCCTCAGCCGGCGAATACGACGAGGCCGTCGAAGCGGTTGCTTCCGGAGCCATCAAGGTCGATCCGCTGATTTCGGGCGTGGCTGATCTCAAGGACGGAGGCGAGTGGTTCCACCGCCTCTACAAAAATGACGAGGGGCTCATGAAAGTCATCCTCAAGCCCTGATGTTTCATGAGATTTCTACCATCCATCCTCCTTACTGCCTGGTGTTCAACCCTCTCCGCTGAGCCCACATCGCAGGAAGAATGGACCTACCTCGATAACGGGACGATTCGCATCGGCGTGAATCGTTCCGCCGGGGCGACTCTTGGCTGGTTTTCTCTCAGCCAGGTCGACTTCAACTACCTCAATCGTTTCGACCTGGGCCGCTATCTTCAGCAGTCGTGGTATGGTGACGAAGACGGCAGCGACTGGAACGGGAAGCCCTGGCGCTGGAATCCGGTTCAGGGCGGAAACTGGCAATACGTTCCCGCCGAGGTCACTTCATTTGAAACCGAGGAATTCCGCCTCAGTTC
>JABSSQ010000039.1 GCA_013213905.1 Verrucomicrobiales bacterium
CCCCTCCCGGACCAGGGCCGTGAGAACTCCATGCAACAACTGGAGTTCCGACTGACCCATTTGTGTCTTAGTGAACACGGACCGAAGCGTCCTGAGGCTGTGTGGCTTCATCTCAGGCGTTAGAAAGAATCCTTTCCGGTCCAGCGCGTCTTCGAGGCGTGACAGAAACACATCCACCTCTTCCCGGGTGGATGGATTTCCATCGAGAGACGGTGTTGGCAGATTGTCGAGCCTCCTCCATTCCCACCCGAACAGCAGGACCGCCTGGGCCAGGTTCAATGAGCTGAAATCCGGATTCGTCGGGAAACGCAACAGGGTGTCCGCTCTCGCGATGGCCTCGTTGTCCAACCCGGAAGCCTCGGGTCCAAAAAGGATCGCCACCGTTTCATCCCCGGCAATGCTCTCTCCGGCCTCGACAACTGCGTCGCCCACATTGAGCGGTGGCACATTGAGCGATCGATCCCTTGCCGTGGTGGCGAACACCCGGTGACAGTCATTCAGCGCCTCGTCGAGCGTCTCGAACACTTCGACTTCTTTCAAAACAATATCCGCATCAGCCGCCGTCGCCGTGGCGGCTTCATTAGGCCAGCCCTGCCGAGGATTGACCAGCCGCAGCCGCTGCAATCCACAGTTCAACATGGCACGGGCGCACATCCCGATGTTCTCACCGAGTTGAGGTTCGACCAAAATGATGACGGGCTGTGGATTGATTGCCATGAAGCTGTGTGCAAAGGTTGTCGTCGATGGATGTTCCCAAACAGATCACCTGCGTCGACTGCGGGCAACCGGCCTATCGCCTCACCTATCCTCCGGAAGAAGGATGGGAAGTTGGTGACTATGTCGCCTATCGCTGCTCAGGATGCAACGATCGCTGGGATCTGATCGTAAACGAAGAGGACGCGGTGGATCAAATTCCCACTGCGCCGTCCATTGCTGATGAAGCCCGCTCGATCCTCGAGTCCCGTCTCGAGGAGATGCGGAAAAAAGATTCCGACTAACCTCCCCTGCCCCATGCAACGCGACAAACACGTCCTCCTCTTCGACAGCGATTGCCCTATGTGCACGTTCCAGAGCCGAACCCTGAGTTGGCTCGACTGGTTCAATCTTGTCGAAATGATTCCTCTCAAGGATCCCCGCACACAGGAGATCGCTCCCGACATCACCCGCGAAGATCTGCTTGAGGCAATTCACTGCATCACCCCGGAGGGGAAAATCCATCGCGGCGCCCGCGCGATTCGCTTTCTCGGGATGCGCATTCCCCTCCTTGTCCCGGTTGGCCTTTTCCTCTGGCTTCCGGGAGTCATCTGGATCGCGGAGAAAGCCTACGCTTTCGTTTCCCGTAACCGACACTTCTTCAGCAAGATCTTCGGCTGCAAAGGCGCCTGCGCCATCATGCCGGAGAAAGGCGAAAATCAGCGCTCCTGAGGCTCGAAGGTATCTTCGATTTTCTCCTCTTCGACGATGGGAGCCGGCCCCTTGATGGTTTGAGGCTCCTCCTTTTCTGCTTCTACCGGCACTTCGACCTCCGCCGGTGACGCTGCGGCCGCTGTACCGGGCGGCTTGATGTTGGCGCGAACCACAATCGCAGCGCGCCCGGGATTGTCCGGATCTTCCGCTCCGAGAAAATGTCGATTGAACTCATCACTGGCACCGGAAAATCCATAGACCCGCCCGACCTCACCGTTGGGCACTTCAATCACGGTGCGGTAATCGCGCAGGTCGACTTCAACCGGTTTGCGCGGCGACTGACCTCCCGGATCCGGATTCTCAATCGTAAAGCGAGGCATCATATCGAGATGCACCGAGCCGAGGCGAACGGTTGGCTTGATCACCACAGACGTGGAAATGCGAGTGGTCGATATGACCGGCACGAGGATGTCTCCCGAATTGATAAACGGTCCGAAGAAAACGGGGTTCGCCACCGGCCCCTGGATTGGCACCGTGCCGACCGTGCCTGCCGGCAGGATCGCCGAGCCGTAGTTGATGAAACCTTCGAACTCGGTGTGCTCGGTATTGATATCAAGGTTGATGGATCCATCGGGATTGATGCTGGTCACCGTTTCACTGGTCACCCCGATATTTCGCTTCATGAATTTTGTCGGCGTCGCAGGAATGACGGTGGAAACCCCGTTTGGTCCGACAATGATGGTGGGCGCTTGATACTCTATCGGGAAAGGCACCTCCTGCCCCACTACGATCGAGCTGCTGCGAGGAGGGAGGCCGGTAACAAATTCAAAATCCAGCGACACGTCCACCTGGGGGAAGTCCGCCTGCGCCAGGGCAGTCTCCGCAGACAGGATGCCTTCGGGCGTATCAATGACCATGATACTGCCTTTGCCGGGTAGCATCACAAACTTGCCAACAGGAGACAGAGCTTCCTGAAGGACCGGCTTCACCAGGTCCATCTGGGCGAAGCCTACGTCGATTTCTTTTTTGATCGTGCTCTGAGCCAGCGCCGCACCTCCCCAGGAGGCACCGATCCAGACCGCGGTCGCGAGGAGGAGTTTGACCGGGTTCATCGACACAGTATGCCTTCTCAGG
>JABSSQ010000390.1 GCA_013213905.1 Verrucomicrobiales bacterium
GTGCCAAAGCCAATTTCTCACGCAAGGGAGGCGGGCCAATCTCATCAGACCATCCACTCGTAAAACAAGCTTACCATAACGGGCTGAAGCGAGGTTTTATTATTGGCGCACAATTCTGAAGAGATGAACAGGCGTGACTTTCTTGGACTTTTAGCCGTCGTCCTGACCATTCCAACAGGTCTCTCCTTCGGAGAATCTGAAAAGTCTCCCATCTCGGCCCACGATGGAACCGCAATAATGGATGGATTCGAGACGTTCAATAGAATGCGATCGATGATGGAGAGAGGCGAGAGTCCCGCCTTTATTTACGGCAACTATCGGCTCAGATTCGCGAGTGCAACTTTATGGACCACGGCCGGGGCATTCATCGTCAGCAGTTGTGCAGCACACATCGATGGCAATGGAAAATTGATCTCAGACGGAATGAATAAGCGAGGCATCTTCCTGATTCCAACCATGGCGTGGTTTGACTCACAAAAAGACGCAGAGGACGCACTGATTGAGGAAATCAGGACAGGTGGTGGAATTTCTTTTGATGAGTTCTCCGATCTCTTCCCTTTGAATCTACCTTCAAGCTTGAAGTAACCCAGTGCAGATGAAAAGATGGAACTGCGGATTCTGAGGTGGGTGACATTCGGCGTAGGGCTGCCTATCATCTTCGTAGAGCTGTATCTACTTGTCACTTACCTTGAGTTCCGATCAGCAACTACTGCCAGGACTCACCCGGATGCAGGCACGATACGAACAATTACTGTGACGGATGAAAAACACTTCTTTCTCGTTCCGTATCTAAAGCCATTCGCTAAAATTGACGGCTTCCTGAACCAAGAGAACATTGTGTTCTTCCGCTTTTCGAAGCATCGACAAAGAGCGCGCTCAGATGAGGCGACTACTTTGCGCCCTTCCCAACGATTAGGTCAACTCGGGCGCTGACCAAATTCACATATCGCGCCTCCCACCAAGGAAATCTTCCGGTTCCTAACCCCTTTCAGAGTTGAGCTTTGAAAGTTCAAAGTTGAACGTTCACTACTCCCCCTTCAACAAGAGCACCACCGCATCGCTGATCGCTGTCGTTTCGAGGTCGGCGAAACGCAGGACACCTTTTCGATCGATCAGGAAATAGTCCGGATAGGAATCTCCCTGATAGGCTTTCCAGGTTATCTTGCGTTTATCCACGGCCACGGGATAGGGAATCTCCTCTTTCCTGACAAACCGCTCCATATCACGGGAATCCTGCGTACTGTGGATCCCGATGATCACAAGCCCGTCATCGACAAAAGCTTCGTGCAATTCCTTCAGATAGGGAATCGTGGCCCGACACGGCCCGCACCAGGTTCCCCAGAAATCGATCAGGACCACTTTGCCTTTGAGCTGATCCAGCTCCAATGGCCCTTCACCGGGCGTATTCCTCCACCGCTCTGCCACCAGGGCGGGCGGCGCCTTGCCTTCGAGATGACTCAAGTCCCGCTCGCGAGGAATACTACTGTCCGTCGCAAGTTCTTCAGCTCCGAGGCTCGAGGAAACCAGGATAGCCATCAGTCCTGCCATCCGCCTGGCGAATATAACCGTCACTCTTTCCCTTTCACCTTGGCTTTAGCAGCCTTTTCCTCCATCGCCTTTCTCCTCTCGAGACCGCGCTTACGAATCTCTTCGGAGTGGTACTTCCGGTCGATATTCGTCAGGTCCTGCTTCACATTTTCCGGAACCTGAAACTCTTCGCGGCGGGCTTCCAGCTTGGCGTGGAGTTCCTTAATCACTTCTGCATACTCGGGATTATCGTACTGATTCACCATTTCCTTGGGATCAGTCTCGAGGTCATAGAGCTCCCACTCCTCGACGTCGTAGTAGTTCATCAACTTGTAACGGCCGTCATAGACCCCCTCGTGGCGCTGCACCATGTGCCAACCGGGAAATTCGTAGTAGTGATAGTAATGGGTGTCACGCCAGTCATCCGGCGTCGTTCCTTTCAGAATCGGAACGAGGCTTGCCCCCTGCATGTCATCCGGCAAATCAGCACCGGCGATGTCGAGAAAGGTCTCAGCAAAGTCCAGGTTGGAAACCAGATCGCTGTTGACACTGCCCGGCTTCACCACGCCAGGCCAACGGATCAGCAACGGTGTTCGGTAAGACTCGTCAAACATGAAGCGCTTGTCGAACCAGCCATGCTCACCCAGGTAGAAACCCTGATCGCTGGAGTAAATGAAGACCGTGTTCTCGGCGAGACCGAGCTCCTCCAACTTCTCCTGCACTTCCCCGATGCTGTCATCGACGGAACGCACGCATCTCAGGTAGTCCTTGAGGTAGCGCTGATATTTCCACCGAATGAGGTCCTTTCCCTTGGGATCCGCCTTCACAAAAGCATCGTTCTTCGGCTGGTAGGCAGCATCCCATTGAGCCTGCTGCTCAGGGGTCATGCGGTTGTAGGCCGTCATCATGAATTGCCCGGTCTCGTCGCGCTCCTTCACCTTGAGGTCCCGACCGAGGGTCATGGTGATCTCAATCGACATATCCTGTTCTCTCGCGGCCGTGCCCCGATTCTCGTAATCGTCGAATAGAGTATCCGGCTCAGGGATCTCCACATCGTCAAACAAGGTCAGGTACTTCGGAGCTGGATCCCAGGCCCGGTGGGGAGCTTTGTGCTGCACCATCAGGATGAACGGCTTCTCCTTGTCCCGCTGTTCAGCGAGCCATGTCTTCGCCTTCTCCGTAATGATCTCACTGCAATAGCCAGTCTCACGATGCTTGCCCGCTGGGGTCAGGAAATCCGGGTTGTAGTAGCTGCCTTGGCCGGGGAGGATCTCCCAATGATCAAAACCGGTCGGGTCGCTTGCGAGGTGCCACTTACCAATGATGGCAGTCTGGTAGCCGGCTTTCTGCAACAGCTTCGGAAAAGTCTGCTGCGATCCATCAAACTTCGTCGCTTCGTTTTTGTAGAACCCATTCAAGTGGCTGTATTTACCCGTCAGAATCGTGGCACGACTGGGTCCACAAATCGAATTGGTCACGAGGCAGCGCGTGAAACGCATCCCTTCTTCGGCGATGCGATCGAGATTCGGAGTCGGCGCCACTCCAGCAAGGCGCCCACCATAGGAGCTGATCGCCTGGGTGGCGTGATCATCGGAAAATACGAAAACAATGTTCGGTCGAGTATCTGCGAGAGCCGAAAATACTCCGAACAATACAAGAACAGCGAGAAATGTTGAGTGCCTCATAGTCTGATCCATTAACCATTTCGCCTTTTCCGGGAATGCGGTCAAAATATTTCAGACCTTTTTGCGTTTCCGATTCCTGCTTTCCCAGTCAGGTTTTTTGAAGCCAGCCGAGGCTGCGATCGGAAGCCATGCAAGCCCCCCCTGAGGATACCTGATAGACAGCCCGCGTGACTCCACCACCGAGATGGCTTTCTAAAGTCGCCCCTTCAGAGAATTGCTATCAGTACAGCACCTTAGAGAGTCAGGGAAGATTTCTGGAAAATCGTGACCCACGAAACAATAGCTCCGGTGGTATCACCGGAACATGGTTGTCTGACGAGCAGCACCACGGCGACAAGCTACCGACAACGCACCGACAGAGGCTCTCAGAGACGAGAGAGCAACCCCTCAGCAGTCGGCCGCACCCTCCAGTTTTCGGTCAGGATTTTCTCTCGGATGAACCCTTCTTCGTCGACGATGATAACCGCCGGCCTGGCGATATCGCCGCCGGTTGGATACCCCGCGACATGACGAAGCCCGTAGGCATCAATCGCCTCCAGCTCCGGATCTGCCAGTAGCGGAAAAGTAAAGCCCTTCGGCAACATCTTATCCTTTATTTCGCCAACCGTGCTGGTGCTGATCCCAA
This sequence comes from Verrucomicrobiales bacterium, assembly GCA_013213905.1. Classification (GTDB taxonomy): domain Bacteria; phylum Verrucomicrobiota; class Verrucomicrobiia; order Verrucomicrobiales; family DEV007; genus Arctic95D-9. Next base: position 3,838 of record JABSSQ010000390.1, read on the forward strand.
TCAAAGCGACTCCTCTTTCTTCGAATTTATCGATCTCTGTCTGCAAACCTTGCAGCTCTGAAACACAAAAGGGTCACCAGAAACCGCGGTAGAAGGAGATAATCACTTTCTTTCCACGATAATCAGAGAGCGAGACCATCTTCCCATCGGCATCACTGAGAGAGAACTCAGGAGCCTTTTCAAGGTTCTCAGTGACACTGCTGATGGGCGGCATCTGATACGAGATAGAGTAGATGTAGAGACACAAGAGCCCAGCAATGAGGACGGATGCAAGCGCTCCACCAAGATAGAGAGAACGGCGGCGCCACCCGGACCCTTTCCATCCGCCCAACAAACCGACCACCCCGAGGAGCACGCCCAGTAATACCATAGGGACGTTTACCCATGGCACATCGCGTAATGGCGGGAACCAAACAAAAACTGTAAAATAGCTGATAAATCCGACAAACGCGATAGCCGGGGCAAGCCAGTATGAGTGTCTTAGAAGAAACTTCATCTCAGAGTAGTAAAATGGACCAAAGGCGGCGGCTCTTAGCCGACGGATCCGCCATGGACTACGCATGAGGTGATGAGGCGGGCCATAAAATTTTACATCCTCACGCACCAAGCCAGCCCTAACCTGCTGCCCCCCTTTCGCCGCAACCGTCGCATCTCCGTAAATCCCCGTAGCTAAAAGATTACTCTTTTAATCAAAATCCGAAAACAGTCTTATCCAAAGAAGCGCCCCATAACTGCACTAATCGGCATTTTGCGACACCCAACAGGCCGGTTCAACCAGGCCGGTCTGCGGTTGGCTTCAACTAAACACTAACAAACGACTATAAACTTCCGCAACCGAAGGCAACGAAACGTTTCCGCGAGGAGCTACTTTCACTGGCCGGACCGGGTCAAGCCTGCGCCAACTCAACCGCTTGCTTCAGCAGCCGTCGAATCGCAATAATCGCCCCACCGGAAGTGACGTGGGCTTTCAGCCCATCCACCCTTTCTTGCCGGGCACTCTCCTTCTCATGCTGGCAAAAACCAGGTCAACTTGAGCGACAGCTTCCGCCATCCCTTCACAATGTTTTCGAACTTCGTCTTCGGCCTGAGCGAGAATCAATCCCCCGTGGCCTCCCGTTTTGAAGGGCCTCTCGAACCACTTCGTGACCAGCCCCTATCGCCGCGAGTCCGAACCACCCCTGATTTCAATTCTCTAGACACCGCTGCTAGATCTGCGCCATACTGAAAATAAGCGAAACACACCGCCGAACAAAATTTTAAACTGTCCCATGATTGCACCGACTCTCCTCCGACTCACCACCACTCTCGTGGCCTCAGCTGTCTTTGTTTCCATGGCGCAGGCCTCACCGGAAACCATCACCTTCCCTTCCTCTGACCGTGTCACCATCACAGGAGATCTCTACCTCGCCAGCGAAAACAAGCAAACTCCCTTCATTCTCCTGTTCCACCAGGCTGACTCAAGCCGGGGTGAATATTCGGAGATTGCGCCCAAACTGGCAGCAGAGGGCTTTAACTGTCTCGCCATCGATCAACGGTCAGGCGGCACCAATCAGGGCATCGATAATGCCACGCTCAAAAGCGCCGAAGCCGCCGGAGTTCGAACTGGATTTCCCGATGCACTTCCAGATTTGCTGGCGGCGGCCAAGTATGCGAGAAACAATCACGCCGAGGGACCGATTATTGCCTGGGGCAGTTCTTACTCGGCAGCTCTCGTGCTCAAGTTGGCCGGAGACTATCCGTCTGGATTCGCCGGGGTCCTCGCATTTTCCCCCGGTGAATATTTTGGCAGCTTCGGCATGTCCGAGCGCTGGATCCAGACCTCCGCAAAAAACATCACCGCCCCCGCGTTCGTTACCTCAGCGAAAAATGAGGAACCGCAGTGGAGACCCATCTTCGATGCCATTCCGGCGACTACGGTGAAGACAAGTTACCTGCCTCCGACTAAAGGCCAGCACGGCTCCAAGGCCCTCTGGGCAGAATTCCCCGATCACGAGGGCTATTGGGACGCAGTCATGCAATTTCTTGAACAGTGGAAGCCGGCACCGGTTGCATCCACTTATTGAACGGCGGCAGCAGCGGAAGCGACGACGTCGTCGAATGACTTGAGAACAAAGATCACGAGTGATAAACCGTCCGCTCGATAAACCCCGGAACGGACTTGATGACAGCTGACGGCAGGAATGCGCGGCCCCACGGTGGCCGCCGACAAATCGCCTCGGTGCTCACCTCTCAATCACAATCACAGGGATGGCGCCGCTCGTAATCGACCACATTCCCCTGCCGGTCCAGTTCGAAAGAGCAGCAATCAAGCAGCTTTGCCTTGAGCAGCTCCCGCCCCCGCTGAACCCGCGACTTCGCTCCTGACAAAGACAAATTAAGCCGGTCGGCGATTTCCTGTTGAGGGACGCCCTCTAATTCATAGAGCGCAACGGCCTCGCGATAGTTCTCCGGCAGCTCCTCGACCATTTCCGGAAACCAACCCATCACGAGATCGTTCAGGTTCCGTGAATCGGGCTCTGACGAAGGCTCCATCGACATCGGCACGTCCGGGTCGCGCCCTTCCTTGCGATAATAGTCGATCACGAGATTACGAGCCACCCGGTAGACCCAGGAGATTAATCGTTCCCGGTCCCGCAAGTCGCCGAGTTTTTGATGAATTCGAAGAAACGTCTCCTGGAGCAAGTCATCCGCAGCGTCGTAGTCGGAAACACGGGAACGCAGGAAGCTTCTCAGCTTATCACTGAGAAGCTCCCAAACTTGTTCTGTCGTCAGACCTTGATCCATTCGCTAACAGCAGGCCGTCGACTTGGTGTCACAACACCCCGACTCCTCTGCTACCGTTTCAGGAGCTTCTGTTTCGGGAACACAACAGTCCGACCCGTCGCTGTGAAAAATATCGGAATCCGGATCGAGCACGACGAAGACCTCCCAACGGTTGCCGTTGGGATCGACTGCCCAGACCTTGTCCTGAACCGCATAGCAACAGGCAGTATTCTCTTCGATCATATCGAGCAGACCCGCCTCCTTCAGCCTTTCAGATGCCTGCTCAACGGCAGAGGTGGATTTCACCTGGATGCCGAAGTGAGCCGGGCCTACGTCACCTGACTCAAGCGAAGGGACTTCGTTCAGGGTCAAGTTCACCGACGGATCCTGAGGCTCGAATTTGACATAGCCTTCCCGCTCCTTGGTCGGAGCTTCGCCGAAAAGGGTTTCGTAGAAAAGGGTTTCGTAGAAACGCTTTGAAGCCGCAAGATCAATCGCCGCGAGAGCGGTGTGAATCGTGGAGTTCCCCGGGAACTCCACCGCAGAAAAAGACGCAACTTTTTCAGAGTTTTTTTCTTCATTCACCGACGGCTTTTTCCTACCTCTTCACACAAGCGGGAGAATGATTCAATTTCGCCAGAGATGGTATCATCACAGATCTTACTATCGACGACTGATCCATCTTCTCACTTGTCTTGCCTTCTCGGTCCAAGCTGTCAGGATGAACCTATCCTATGATGAGTCCAGCTATCCAGGCACTTTTCTGGGGAATGATTTCAGGAGGCGCTCTGCTTCTCGGTGCCGCCTTTGGTTATCGTTTCAATATCCCCTCACGCATCGTCGCTGCCATCATGGCATTCGGCAGCGGGGTCCTCATCTCAGCGCTTTGCTTTGAATTGATGGACGAGGCCTTCGCGCAGGGGGGGCTTGGTCCCGCCGCTTTTGGTTTCGCGGCCGGCGCTCTGATTTACACGGGAGCGAACTGGCTTCTCGGTCGGGCTGGAGCCAAGCATCGCAAACGCTCAGGCGATCAGCAGCCCAGTGAAGAGCAAGATTCCGGCAGCGGAACCGCCATTGCCATTGGCGCCCTGCTCGACGGCATCCCGGAATCCATGGCCATCGGGCTCAGCATTCTGCATGGAGGGGCCGTCAGTGTGGCGACCGTGGCCGCTATCTTTCTGTCCAACCTTCCCGAAGGCCTTTCGAGCTCCGCCGGCATGAGAAAAGCCGGCCGTTCCCGAATGTTCGTCTTCGGTCTTTGGACCGCCATTGCGGTGATCTCCGGGGGCGCCTCCCTGCTCGGATACACCCTGCTTGGTGGTCTCTCCGACAACGTCGTAGCCGGAACCACGGCGCTGGCTGCCGGAGCTATCCTCGCGATGATCGTTGATACAATGATCCCTGAAGCGTTCGCAGAAACCCACAACGGCGCCGGTCTGGTCACCACCCTTGGCTTCCTCTTGTCTTTCAGTCTGACCAAGCTGGCCGGGTGAGCCTAGCGGATGCTCTCATCCGGCAGTTCACCCTTGATGCCTTCGTCCATGGGCATCTGGTCTTCCTTGTCCGGATTCGCTTCAGCGATTCGGCGATCCAACTCAGCGCGCAACTCTTCGATCAGATCCGCATACTTGGGATCGTTGATCAGGTTGTTCCGTTCCTCGGGATCATCCTTGAGATTGTAAAGTTCAGCCATGTGCTTGTCCGGAGAACCATCTCCATGGGGATAGCGCATGTATTTCCACTCGTCGGTGCGGAGAGCACGCACGTTGGGCGTGTAAGGAAACTGCACCTCGTAGTTGTATTCGTAGTACCAACTGGTGCGCCACTCGGGGTCGCCCTCGGCTACCAACTTTTTCCAGGATTTGCCCTGGGTTTTGGGAAGCGGCTCGGCATCACAGATATCGAGAATCGATGAGGCGAAATCGAGAGTCAGCGTCTGCGCCTCGATCACCTTGGGCGAGGACGGATCAACCATTCCGGGATAGCGAACTACCAGCGGGATACGCAGCGATCCCTCGTGAGCCGTTCGCTTGTCGACCATACCATGTTCCCCTTCGAGGAGACCGTTATCACTGGTGAAGATGAAAAGGGTATTGTCCAGCTCACCAGTTTTCTCAAGGTATTCGTAGAGACGTCCCACAGAATCGTCGACAGAAAGGAGGGTTCCGAGATAGGCCCTGACCATGTTCTCGAAATCAAGCATGGCTGCAGCCGAGGTATCAGGAAACTCTTTCCGCCAGTCAAAGAGCGGACCGTAGATCCCATGCCAGGTGCTGAGACGCTGGCTGATCCAAACCGGGTTATCGTCCAGTTCGAAAGCTGACTCCGGATAGGGGAAACGAACATGATCGAAAGCGTCCTCATACTTCTCTTCCGGATAATAGAAACTGTGCGGAGCTTTGTGGCCGAGCATGAGGAGAAAGGGCTGATCATCATTTTCCTTCTCCAGCGAATTCATCCAGTCGATCGCCATATCAGTCACGACCGTGGTGTAGTAGCCCTCGACGACTTTGCGCTCACCGTCGTTCTCGCGAAATTCGGTATCGAAGTATTTACCCTGACCACGGTGAGTGATGAAGTGATCAAATCCGGGACGCTTGCTGTCATCCTCTTCCCCCATGTGCCACTTTCCGATGTAGGCGGTAGCGTATCCCTCGGACTGCAGCTGGCGGGGGAAAGTCGGCAGGTCACGCGGGTAATCCGTGAAGTTGTTCACCACCCCGTGAGCGTGAGCGTAGAGACCACCAAGAATAGAAGCGCGACTCGGTGAACAGAGAGAAGTCGTGCAGAAGTGATTTTTGAAAAGAATTCCCTCAGCTGCCAGGCGATCGATGTGCGGCGTCTTCAGGTGCGGGTGCCCCATGCAGGAGAGAGCGTCGGCCCGCTGGTCATCAGTCAGCACAAAAACGACATTGGGTCGATCATCCGCCAATACCGGAGACACAAAACAAATCAGGAGGAGAAGAAGAGATAGGGATTTCATCGGTGTCCTACTCTTCAGAATCCTCGCTTTAGTTCAACCAGTTTTCACTTACGCAATATGGCAATTTCTTGTCATGCTCGGGCCTTTCCCGGGCGCAAACACGGGGTCACCCCTATTGCTCTGTTGTTGCCCTGCGTGAAAAATGCCTATCGTGAACTCAAGCTACCGAACCGTCCTGCTACTGATTCCAATATGTCTCTGTTCCTTGGCCCGGGCTGAGGATAGCGACTACGGCCCTGTCATTCCCATCGCCGCTGATGCCGGAATCGGACCGACTCAGGATGTCGTAGTAGAAGGCGACCTCGCCTACACCATCGGAAAAAGCCGACTGCAGATTCTCGACGTATCGAACCCCCGCTCCTCCAAACTAGTGGGAAGTCTCGGCAACCTGGGCAGCGTTCGGCAGCTGGTCGTTCGAGACGGCATCGCATACATCACGGCGCGGCAGGACGGGCTCTTTGTGGTCGATGCCACCAACCCTGTCGAGCCACAACTGATCAAGCACTACGACACGATCGAGTTTGCTACCGGAATTGCCCTGACCGGCGACGTTCTCCTTGTCGCCTGCCGCCATTATGGAGTTGAACTGATCAATGTCTCCGACCCCGCAAACCCAAGCCACATCAGCATTGTTCGAACCGGGGAGGCTCAATCTGTTACTGCTCGCGATCACTTTGCCTACGTCGGAGTCTGGGCATCCGCGGAAGTCGTTACTGTCGACATCTCCAATCCCTGGACCCCGAAAATCGTATCGAAGTCCAAACTGCAGGGCTACGGCGACGGAATTTCCGTTTCCGGGCATTACCTCTATGCCTCCACCGGACACCACCTGAAAAACCAACCCAGGAAAACCCCTGACGACCCCGGCTTCGGAGCCGGACATGGACTTGAGATCTTCGACCTCACTGATCCTGCCGAACCAGCCTGGATCTCGCGCATCGAGTTTCCCAGGCTCTACGAAATCGGCAACGATACCTGGCGGGTCATCGCGGACGGGCCGCTCATCTACGCTTCGGATACCTACAACGGGGTCTTCGTTATTGATGCAAACGATCCTGAGTCTCCTGAATTTCTCGGTCACCATCAACTCCCCCAGGGAAAGAACGGCCGTCCCTTTGGTTTCGTTGGAGGCCTCGCGATTGTGGATCAGCACCTCCTCATGGCCGGCGGCGATACTGATCTCCACATCCTCGATGTTCCGGCCGCCAGGAACTATGCGCCCGATATGGGAACGCCACCCACGATCGGACCCCGCCCGATTCAAGCTCCCCTGGCTCGGTATCGTCTCTACCACCCCGGCCAGCAAGTCTACGCAGTGGACTTCTTTGCGGACGACCGGGCCGTCGTCGCCTGCGGAGAAGGCGGAGCCCACGTGATGCGACTCTGGCCGGACATGGCGGCTCTTTCCGTTTTCGAAACCGAAGGCTTTGCCACCGATGTTGCCGTCAATGGAGACCTCGTTTTTCTAGCACAGAGCGCTGGGGGTCTCAGTATCTGCCGTCTCAATCCGGATTCAGACGAGCTCGAACAGATTGGTCACTACGCGTCTCCTCCCGATGCCATACGCCAGGTTGAAGTTCCCGGCGATGGGCACTATGCCCTCATCCAGGTTGGTGCCAGCCAGTTTCAAATCCTCGACGTCCGGGATCCGGCAAACCCCACGATCGTGCTCAAGGACAACCGGCACGGCTTGCTTTATGGCGACCAATTGATGCGGGGGTTGGTTGACGATCGCTACACCACCGTTTTCTGGCACGTCTCGGGAACTCATTGGTATGACCTCAAATCCGACCCTCCAGTTTTCGCCGGCGACATTTTCCCCGAAAGGCTCGGCTCACCAAACGGTCAGGTCGCTTTAGGAAGTCAGTCACTCGTCACCACTCGCGGAGGTTATGTGCTTCTCGCCCGTGAAGAGACTCGGTCCATCGACGAGATCGGCATTATCAAATATGTTCCCGGATCACCGCATATGGGAATTCCGAATATTGACGGCAACAGGCTCTACTGCGCGCGCCGTGCCTATGGCGAGGTCACGATCACCGACATCTCGGACCCAAAAAAACCGAAACTACTCGAACGTTTCACTACGCCCGGCAACCCCTGTCGACCACTCATCAGGAATGACTGCCTCATCATCCCTGACGGTTATCACGGACTCATCGTTCGACCCCTGACAATACAGTAGGAAGGGCCTATGCCCAATCCCCTCACGTCATTCGGGCCCTCAGCAAATTGTTGCCTGGCGGCTCAATAAACTTGAGCAACCCGCGCCGTTTCGATGGCATGCAGAAGCTTATCGAATTGAACCGGCTTGGCGATCATCATTTGACCACCACTGTCGATCCCGTCGTCCAAACCCGCTTCGCTGTTTGCAACGAGGGCAGTAACAACAATGACCGGTACACTGCTCAGAAACGGATCCTGCTGGAGCTGCGCTGAAACATCACCTCCATCGAGGCCCGGCATCACAATATCGAGCAGAATCACATCGGGCTGAAACTTCCTTGCCGTTGACAAGGCCGCAATGGAATCTGTCTCAACACAGACCTCAAAGTTTCCGGTATCCTCCAGGATCAGCTTCATACTCTCCGCAAGTGGCACATCATCATCCACTACAAGTACCTTTTTCTTTCTCATCTCGTCCTCCGCTTATGTAGTCTCGCATCATACTCTCCTGCAAAGGCAGCGAAATCCTATCATTAATTTATTCTGAACTCTTTAACATAACCCTGGCAATCACACCTTTACCATCGTCTGCATTCTTCACCTGCATCACTCCCCGATGGAGATCGACGATATTCTTCGCAACTGACAACCCCAACCCGGTCCCTTCACCGGTCGGCTTGGTCGTGTAAAAAGGTTCAAAAATACGGTTCAGCTTCTCTTCCGGTATGCCAGGGCCGTGGTCACGAATCTCAACGACGACAACCGAGTCACGTGCCCGAATTCTTTCGGCATGACGGATCCCCTCATCCCGGTCAATTTCCTCCACCTCGGCCGGGAACGTGCTGACTTCCAGGATTCCATGACTTCCGTCTCCGTTAACACCATTCTCTGACATAGCCTGAACAGCATTCATCATCAGGTTAATGAGAACTTGTTCCATTTTGCCCTGGTCAACGCGCACCTTGGGCAACCCTGCTGCCAGGTCCTTGCTCACCTCTACATTGGTCCTCAAGATCTGGTGCTGGATCATACCAACGGCAACATCGATGATCTCGTTTATATCTTTTAACTCCAGGCTCAAATTATCGGATCGGGAGTAATCAACCATTCCGCAAATGATGCGGTCAGCACGGGTAATGGCATCCTGCATGTGTGATACCATCACCTCACCACCTTCACCCAGTTCCTCAGCCCGACGATCGAAGTAGTTCACCCCCATCTGCAAGGTCGCGAGTGGATTCTTCACCTCGTGGGCAACTCCTGCAGCGAGACGTCCCAGCGAATCCATCTTCTCGGCCTGGATCAGCTGCATCTGGGCTGTCTTCAAATCCTCAGTGGCTCTCTTCAACCGCTTGTTCAGTTCAGCCATCTCAGTCTGACTGCGCTGACGTTCGACGGCATAGAGAATGGACCGGGTTAACAATTCCGCGTTCAGGGAATCCTTGGGAAGGTAATCCTGAGCCCCTTCCTTCACCATCCGCACCGCTAGGTCACGATCGGCGTTACCACTCAAAATCGTGATCGGCGTGGTCGGGATCAACTCTCGCAAGGTCACCAGGCTCTCAACACCGTGGGAATCTGGAAGGGACAGATCGAGTAGGACTACATCAAAGGTGTCACTCCCGTTGCGCCCCTCTATCACCTCCTTCGCGGCAGACATCGTTTCCGCTCTAACTAGTTCAGGAGTCGGATTGAACTTAGCGTCTCTTAGGTACTCGCGAAGCAGAATAAAATCCCCCTCGCTGTCTTCAAGACACAGAATGCGCAACGGACCTTCGGCCTCTTGCTCCGCTGCATGGGCATCTTCAAGTTGGGGGGTATTCGAAACCATTTTCAGTCACTTTCCATTCAAACTGCGGGTGGCAGCCTGGCGGTATCCCACCAGAAATCGACGATCCGCCGAACCATTGAAAAAAAGTCATTCAGATCGGGCGGCTTCACCAGGTAGCAATTCCCGTTGGAACGATATACTTTCTCGATGTCATCCATGGCATGAGAATTAGTTACGACTAGAACAGGTATATGTAACAAATCCGGATCACTTTTGATATCCTTTAATACCTCATGCCCACACTTTTTGGGCAGGTTCAAATCCAGCAATACCAGGTCGGGAACTTCTTCGTTGGCACAATTCCCCTCTCTTCGGAGAAAAGCCGTCGCTTTCTCACCGTCATCCACGACTCGAAGCTCGTGGATTAACCCCACGTCTGCAAAGCCTTCCCGGGTCAGGCAGGCCTCAGCAGGATTATCTTCAACAAGAAGTATCCGCATCACTACATCTCCCTCCAAGAATCAATAGGTGAAACATTTAATCCCAACTGGTTATCCAACCGAGTTTTAGGTTTCCGTGCTAAATGAAAATACTGCTTTTGTATCCATTCATCAACCCACCAAACTTAGGGGTGCTATGCGGGGTTCTCAGCGGGCAATGTTGATTGTAACGGAATCGTAAATACAAAGCTGCTTCCTTCCCCCGGCTCACTCTTCACCCACATCTTACCACCGTGGCGCTCAACAATTCTTCGGCACAATGATAGTCCAATCCCTGTTCCCTTTTCATCCTGAGCTTTCTCGAGGCGCTGAAAGATTTCGAAGATCCTCTCAAAATCTTTTTCCTCAATCCCCGGACCATTATCACTAACTGAAAACTCAACCATCCCGTCGCGATCTCTCGCGGTAACACGGATCTCCGGAGGCCGATCGGGAGAAGCAGACTTAATGGCGTTGCTGATCAGGTTTTGAAACACCTCGGTCAATTGTGCTTTGGCGCCATAGACCGCCGGAAGATTCCCACCCACCTTCACTTTTGAGCCACTCTCTTCGATTGCCACTTTGAGGTCAGCGATGGCATCCCTGACCAAAACGTTCGAACTGACCCGTTCAGCTTTGAGATCTCTCGAATCGACACGCGACAATGCGAGCAAGCCGTTAATGAGTCGGCGCATTCTCTCTGCACCGCTGACAGCATGTGAAATGTATTCATCAGCATCAGAACCTAACTCGCCCTCATATCGCTTCTGGAGCAGTTGGACAAAGCTCGTCACCATGCGAAGCGGCTCCTGGAGATCGTGCGAGGCCAAGTAGGCAAATCTCTCCAAATCAGCATTGGATCGCAGCAACTCCTGTTGAGCCTTCCTCGTCTCGGACACATCGTCAGCCACTCCAACAATCCGCCTGACCTTTCCATCTTTATCCCGGACAGGAAATCCCCGATCGCGTATCCATCTTTCTTCACCGTCTTTCCTGACAGAATCATCAGACAACGCAGTTAACGCCGCACTGAACTGCGCCGAATCCAATGTCGTCATCTCGGGTGCCCCCCAAGCAGAACCAACCCCTCGTTGCGTTTCAACCCCCGCTTGGTGAACTGACGAAACTCTGTTCGACTCACCCAGTCACTGCTTTCCCAGAAACTCCGCATTGAATGCAACATTTCCAAATGCTGAATCAGCTGCTCCTGGATCAACGAGTTAACCGCCGAAACACTAAGATTGAATCGATACTGAATCTGACGCTTCGCCGCCCCATCAACAAACGAAAGCAATGCCAGCGATGCCACCAGGGCAACTGGCATCGGGATGGACAACAACATCCGCCGCTTCGACCAGTCGCCTTCGACAATCGGCGCGATCATCAATAAGGGCAGTCCAAGCACCGCCACGCCAATAGCATGAGACAGCACAAAGATAATCCAGAACAAACCGCTCGCCCCTCCAGGCACCGCACCGATCCACCACCAGCACGGGAATACAATCAGGCTCGAAGCGATCGGCCCGATAATCCCCCCCGGAAATCACCAGCCGCGCCGTGCCCCGGCCAGCCTTCAAATCCTCCGGCCACTTGATCAAACGCTGCGCCAAAAGTGCTCCAACCGCGGCTCCAACCACCAACCCAAGTGCGCCCGACGTCACTCCTATCAAGCGTTCGATCCTTGTCTCCGCATCGATAAAAAGAAAGAAACTCGCAATAGCCCCACCCAGCGCAACCATGGGCCAGTAGTTCAAGCCCCAGCGCAACAGTGCAACACACCCCACTCCCGCCGGCAACCATCCCGGGACCCA
>JABSSQ010000391.1 GCA_013213905.1 Verrucomicrobiales bacterium
CACAAAACGCTCACGAGTTTCGCTAGGATCGACACGATAGCGAAGTTCGTGAGAACTTTGTCGAAGCTGCTCACAATCACGTCCCTTCACGAGCCTCCTTCCTCCGCTATTGTCTGCGGCATGTGTCGCTTCGTCTTTACCTGTCTCATCCTGCTGACCCAAATCCCGGGAATCGCCCAGAACAAGAAGTGGACGCCACCACCGGCGAAGGAAATTGCCGGCCTGATTGGTAAGGACAACGCGCTTGCTGCTAAGAAGATCCGATCCAGCTGGGGCCAGCAGGGCCTCGAAACCGGCAAGCAGCGCTGCATCGAGGAAACCACACTGCTGGTCGCTGCGATTTCAGAAGAACCGGTGACCGCCTGGAAAACCGGCGGAGACAAGATCGGTGATCTCACTCTTCTCGACGACAAGGGCCTCTATGCCCTCGGTCAGAACGTGGGCAATGGGGTCGAGTTCACCTACCAGTTGAAAACGGCTTCCGGAAAAGTCATCGGCAGCAATGCCGTGAAGATCGAATATTACCCCTCACCACCGGAGTCCACCTTGCAGGAAGGCGTGCCCGAAGGAGATCTCCACCCCCACACCTGGACCGAATCCAAGAGCTTCCCCGGAACCGAGCGTGAGTTTCTTGTTTATATTCCCAAGCAATACGACGGCTCCAAGCCCGCTTCGTTGATCGTCTTCCAGGATGGCCTCCGCCATGCTGATCGCGAGTTGAGCGGTGGTCTGCGCACTCCCAACGTCCTCGACAATCTCATCGCCAGCGGCGACCTGCCGGTCACCATCGGGCTCTTTATTAATCCGGGCCGTTTTCCCGACCAGCCCGCCGGCAGCAAGCCCCGCAACCGCAGCGTCGAATACGATTCGCTCGGCCCTGACTACGTGACCTTCCTCCTCGAGGAGATCATTCCCTTTATGGTGAAAGAGCACGACCTCAAGCTCAGCGATGATCCGGCCCAGTGGGCCATTGCCGGAGGTTCCAGCGGTTGCGCCTGCGCCTGGACCGCTGCCTGGGAACGTCCTGACAAGTTTGGCAAGGTCCTCGGCTGGGTTGGCACCTTTGTCGACATCCGCGGCGCCCACAACTATCCGCCCATGGTTCGGAAGAATGACCGCAAGCCCATTCGTGCTGCTTTGTTAGGCGAGCGAAACGACCTCGACAATCAGTTTGGCAACTGGCCGCTCGCCAATCAGCAAATGGAGTTGGCCCTCAACTACAAGGACTACGACTACCGCTACTGGTGGGGAGACGGCTTCCACGGCAGCCGTCACATGGCCGTGATGCTGCCGGAAATGATCAAGTGGCTGTGGAGCGAGTAATAGGCACGCCGAAGCTCTCACGAGCTTCGCTACCGGTTCCTACGGGGCGATCTTCGTCGTAGCGAAATTCGTGAGAATTTCGCCGGCGCTACCTGCCTCAGTTCTTCACCTGCTTCTCGATCTTGTCGAGGAGCTCACTCATCTCCAACTTCTTTCCTCGAACTTCTTCACGGTTCACCACATTGGTGAACTGGCCGGGATCATTGATCATGTCGTAGAGCTCTTCGGTCCCGTCCTTGTAGCGCATGTAGGCCCAGTCAGGGGCACGCAGTCCGCGACCGGAGCCATCCAGGGTCAGAGAGGCCTTTTTCACCTCAGCTTCCGGGTCCTTCAGGATCGGGACGAGGCTGGTTCCCTGCACGTCTTCCGGGATTCCAACCCCGAGCAGCTCACAGACAGTAGGATAAATATCCACCAGTTCCGTCATCGAAAGCGAACGTCCCGGCTCGAATCCCGGAGCTGAAATGATGAGCGGCACGCGAGCGGCTTCTTCGTGGAAATTCGATTTCTGCCACATGTGGTGCTCACCGAGATGATAACCGTGATCACTGGTGAAGATGACCACCGTGGAATCCCGCAGCCCGCTCGCCTCGAGCTCGGCGAGCACTTTACCAACCTGTTCATCCATGAAGGTGACCGTCGCGTAGTAGTCCACCCACATTTGACGGATATTGTCAGGATACTTTCCGATACCGCTGCTCTCATCGGTCATCTTGGCGATACCGAGCTGTGGTATATCATCGAGATCGCCCTCCGGCACATAAGGCGCAGGGATCGACTCCAGCGGATACATGTCGAAGTATTTCTTTGGCGCAACACTCGGGTAGTGAGGTCTCACGAAGCCGGCAGCGAGAAAGAAACGATCTTCCGACGCTGCGCGTTGCCTTAATAATCCCACTGTTTTCACCGCTGCCTTGAAGTCCGGCTGCTCCGATCCGTCCCCATCCGAAACCACGCTGGCAAACATGCGATAAGGCATCTTGGTCGATTGACGGTTCTCCGGAGCGCGGGTGGAGATGTTCTGGTTCAGCAATCGATAGAGCCCCTCGGTGTGTGCCTCATCGCCCTGAGCGTTAAAACGCTCAACCCAGGTATTCTCCACGTCCTGCCCGTCAGTTCCTGCGATAATATCGCCGGGCACCCGCATGTGGAAAATCTTGCCGACCCGGGCGCTGTAGAACCCCTCGTCGATGAGATGTTTGCCCAGTGTCACTCCCTTGTTGCCGGTATACCGACTGTACATCAACGAACGCCTCGACGGGCCGCAGGAGGTTCCCTGGCAATAGGTGCGCTCGAAGACAGTTCCGCGCGCCGCTAACGCATCCAGATGCGGAGTCTGGCAGATTTCATTGCCATAACACCCCAGCGCACTCGCCTTGAGATCGTCGGAGATGAGGAACAGCACATTCTTAATTTTTCCGTCAGCAGCCTGGCCCAGAGAAAGAACCGTTCCCGCAAACAGGAACAGGAGACTTAGAAAAATCCGTTTCATGGCAGGCAGGCTAGCCCACGATATCTCTTTCCAACACGACGACATCGCGCCAATGGCCCTCTCTGCCTCTGATGAGAGCAAACTTTATCCGGCCGAATCTGTTCGACGGACATCGACCCGGGATCAATGACCTGAAAAAGGCCCGCCTACCAATTTGCTGTCACCCTTCTCGGCTCTCGAGAAAAAAGCCTGCGACAATTCAGCGCTTGAAAGCGCTTCAACGGCGGCCATTTTATGGCCGCCTGTTGGTCGATGTCTGAGAATCGGCTGAAGGCAGACCCTTCGGATTCGCATCGCTTCTCAACCATGGACTGGCTGCTTTGGCTCATCTGGATCATTTGGATGACAGGGACTTTGCTGTCCATGGGAAACGCCCTGCTCTACGGGCGTTTTCGCGACCGCCAGGACCGGCGTTGGCGTTCACCGGAACTCAAGATTGATGAGCAAAAGGTCTGCTGGATCGTCGCCATGAAAGGCTACGACGAAAACCTGACAGAACCGTTTTTTGAATCGCTTGTCTCGCAGTCTTATTCCAACTACCGCCTCATCTTCACTTTCGAAAGTGATGCAGACCCCGGCTACGCCTGGATAAGAAAGCATCTCGAGCTTTCCGAGGAAGAACAATCCTGGAAGCCTTCAAACAATCCGGGACTCGAGGGCGTCACTCTAGTGGTGGCAGGTCCATCAAGCGACCGCGGGCAAAAGGTGCACAACCAGCTCGCGGCGATGGATCAGCTCAACGACGATGACGCGATCGTCGCTTTCGCGGATGCTGATATCGTCTGCCCGACGGATACTCTTACCGGCCTCGTCGCCCCGATCAACCTGGGGCACTTTGAGGTCATGACAACATTTCGCTGGCTCATCCCGACCGACTCGCACCCGGCCACTCTTTTCAGCAGCGTCATCAATGCCTCCTGCGCCACGATGGGCGGTCATGTCTTTCTAAACACCGTCTGGGGCGGCATGGTGGCAATCCAACGTTCGGCCTTCGATGAACTGAAGGTTATCGAGGAATTCGACAGGGTGCTGAGCGACGACCTCAAGCTCAACAGCCTGGTGAAGCGTTCGGGTCGCAAGATTGGATTTGTCCGTTCTCTGATTGTTCCCAGTCCGGTTTCCTTCAACTGGAGCGGCCTTTTCGAATTCGGGCGGCGTCAGTATTTCATGGTGAAGTTTTACTCCATCAAACTTTACCTCAGCGCCTACGAAGTGACCGGCTTTTACCTGGCCGGCTTCATCAGCTCTATTCTTGCGATCACCTGTTACGGCAACCTGCTTGCCTGGTTTCCTCTCGGCACGGTGATCGCAGCGGACCAGGTCAGGGCCTTCTGCCGGCGCAGAATTTACACGCATCAATTTCGCAACTCTCCGGAAACCATCCGGGCGCTCGACAAGACCATCTGGATTGAGCACCTCGCCACTCCTGTCTGGATGGGCATACAGCTGATCTTCGTGCTTGGCGCGCTGTTCAAAAATGAAATCACCTGGGCCGGAATCCGTTACCGGGTCAAGGCGGGCGGTGACACGACGGTGATCTCCCGCAACAGTTGACGAAAGGGGTCTCCCAGTCGAATCTCCCACGCATGCTCGCCTCCGAACTTCTTAAAGAAGCTGCCAACCAGCCCGCTCCTCCCCTGCACCCGCTTGGAGGCTGCGATCTTGAGACATTCCACCGGCACTGTGAGGAGAACGCCCCCTTCAGTGAGCGCACCAGTAAGATGCGGGCCGCCTGCCGAGCTGGCATCATGATCAGACGCCCCTTCACCGCTTACGAACAAATGCGTTGGGGCAAGCAGATTGAAGAACGCACTCTCTCGGTGGACCCCGTCTTCATTCTCGGGCACTGGCGTAGCGGGACGACCCACTTGCACAACCTCCTCAGCCAGGATCCGCAGTTTGGATGGCTCAGCTTTTACCAGGCCAATATGCCGCTGAACATGCTCGGCAAAAAAGTGGCCATCGGCCGCTTTGTCATGAAGCAGAGCATGCCGAAGACGCGCGGTTTCGACAACGTTTCCATCGGGCTCGATACGCCGCAGGAGGATGATCTTGCGATGGCAAACTTGAATCCGATTTCGGAGTTCAAGACCTACTACTTTCCTCGCGAAGCAAAACGCCACTTCAGCGAATCGGTCTTTTTCGAAGGCATTTCAGAGGAAGCCAAACAGGAGTTCACCAACGCCTACCTCAAGCTTCTCAAGAAGCTCGACTATGTGCATGGAGGCAAACAACTCCTCATGAAGAACCCGGCTTCAACCGGTCGCATTCCCTTCCTGCTGCAGCATTTTCCCAATGCGAAGTTCGTTCATATCATTCGCAATCCGTTCAAGGTTTTCACCTCATCCGCCGGCCGCTACGTCGGAGCCATCCCTCCATTTTCCTGGCAGGACTTCGATGACTTCGACATCGACGATCATGTGCTCGAATTCTACGAGCGACTCATGTCCGCCTACCTCAAGGATCGTGAACTGATTCCGAAAGAGAATCTGATCGAGACGCGCTTCGAAGATCTCACCCGGAATCCCATCGAAGAACTCACCAAGATCTACGATCAGTTCGAACTACCCGGAAAAATCGCCGGCCTCGAAAAAATTTCCGAATACGTCGAAGCCAACAAAGACTATAAGAAAAACACTCACCAGATCACGGAAGCACAGATATCCGCGATTACGAATCGCTGGGCTTTCGCATTCGATGAGTGGGATTACCCCGCTGAACCGCAGGGTATCGAAGTCATCAAGTAAGAGCGGAATTAACCTTCCTTCACCCACGCAGCGCGGGCATTTTCGGCGATTTCGGCGTCCAGCTCGGCCATCCGCTTCTGAAGCGCCTCGACCACTTCCGGATTGGCGGAAGCGAGGTTGTTCTCTTCACCGATATCGGCACTGAGGTCGAAGAGCATGTATTCCGCGGCTGGTTCCGCTTTCTTCTTCGCTTTCCCTTTCTGAGCGCGCCCCTTTTTCACGAGCAGCTTCCACTTGCCCTGGCGAAGCCCCTCCATGTCACCACGGGAAGAGTAGTAAATGAACTCGTTGCGCGGACTCTCAGCGTCCTCAGTGAGAAGCACAGAAATATCGACCCCGTCAATCTCCCGGTCAGCCGGTAGTGGCGTATCCGTCAGGGCCGCAATAGTGGGAAGCAAGTCAATCGTTCCTGCCAGTTCATCGCATTCGGTCCCCGCAGGGATGCGTCCCGGTCCCCACATCACGCAGGGCACCCGCTGGCCACCTTCAAAGGTCGTCCCCTTTCCTTCGCGAAGCGGTCCAGCTGATCCACCATGGTTCAGGAAACGCAGCCATGGCCCGTTGTCCGTCGTGTAGATCACGTAGGTGTTTTCCGAAAGGCCCAGCTCACGAATGTGGTCCATGAGTCGTCCTACCTCAGCGTCGATATGCTCAATCGTGTTGGTGTAGGCGTTCTGCGGATCCGGATCGTAAACATCGTCCGGAACATAGAGAGGAATGTGAGGCATCGAGTGCGGCAGGTAGACGAAGAACGGGCCCTCCTTGTTTTCCTCGATAAACTCAATCGCCTTGTCGGTGTAGCGGCGGGTTACGGTGCGCTGGTCGACGGGAAGTTCGACAATCTTCTCGTTCTCCATCAGGGGCGTGTTCCAGAGAGTCAGGGTGCTCTCCTGGTCCTTCCAGAGCTCGTCCGACGAAACCTTCGGCTTCCCCTTGTTGTCGGGATGGTTCATGTCGTTGCTGTAGGGAATTCCCCAGTAGGTATCGAATCCGTGTTGTTGCGGCAGCGTCTCGGGATGATGGCCCAGGTGCCACTTCCCGAAGCAGGCCGTCGCATAACCCTGCCCGCTGAGGTGATCCGCAATGGTGTGCTCCTCCGCATTGAGCCCCTTGGTCGAAGCCGGAAACAACACGCCCTGGTGCATTCCAACCCTCTTCGGATAACAGCCAGTTAAAAGGGCTGCCCGCGAAGGTGTGCAGACGGGTGATGCCACCATGAAGTTCGTGAACTTGCGCCCCTCCTCCGCCATGCGGTCGATATGGGGTGTCTTAATCTTGGTGGACCCGAAACAACTGAGGTCGCCGTAGCCCTGATCATCGGTAAAGATGATGACAAAGTTCGGCTTGGAATCGGCGGCAATGACAATGCTGCCGACAAACGCGGATACTGCAGCAATCAGGAATAAGAAGCTTCGAATCATAAGCCGCATTCAACTCCCACCCTGCCCCACGAACAAGAGAAATTGAGGAACCGGGGATGGTGCATTCGCGGAACAAAATCCTGTGACAAAGCAGGAATGATGTCGCGACAGGCGTCCCGGCTACTTCTTCTGGGGCTCTGGCTTCTTCTCGATCTTTTTCTCAACAAGACCGTCGATCCGGGAATTCCCCATCTCGACATTCAAGCCGGCACCAAGACAGGTGCCGACAACGGCGACCGGCTGTCCCACGCTGAGAAGCGGACGACGATCGTTGCGACTGATCAACTGACCCTG
>JABSSQ010000392.1 GCA_013213905.1 Verrucomicrobiales bacterium
TCCATCTGGGCGAAGCCTACGTCGATTTCTTTTTTGATCGTGCTCTGAGCCAGCGCCGCACCTCCCCAGGAGGCACCGATCCAGACCGCGGTCGCGAGGAGGAGTTTGACCGGGTTCATCGACACAGTATGCCTTCTCAGGGCAGCGACCGGAAGCGGAAAATCCGCCGGTAGTTTTCGACGGGTACAAAAAAGAACCCGGAGCGTTCGCCCCGGGTTCTTCGAGAAATCTGTCGAATCAGGGTCAGGCCTCCATGGGGCCTTCAACACCTCCAGCGATCTGCTCGCGGGAAATTTCGACCGGCTTGTAGCCGCCTCTCATCTTGAAGAAGATAAGAAGGAGCAGGTAAATCACCGCCATGATTGCTGGAATCATGGAGTCCGCTTTCAGCGTGTTGCGGTCACCCTGAATGTCAGCAGTAAGAACTGTCTGCTGGTCAGCAGTCGGCTCCTCAGCTTCGCGGGCTTCGCCGAGCTTCGCACCGTCGAGACCGTAGACTTCAGCAAACACAGTGAACTGTGAAGGCTCTGCTGCCTTGTATTCTTCGTAGAGAGCTTCGTTCTCCGCCTTGAGTGCTTCACCGGCAAAACGGTCCTTGGCGTAGCCAAGACCTTCGGAACCAATGAGACCGGCACTCATCATGCCGATACCGCCCATGAGGGACATCGCAACCGCACCGGACTGAGGGTAACGGTCACCGACCACAGCCAGCATAGTGGGCCAGAAGAAGGTCTTACCGATGCCGTAGATGGTCAGAGCAAGGAACGCCATAGCGAAGCCGGTTGCGACTGAGGTCAGGTTCAGACCTACCGTAGCGAGAACCGCACAGACAAAGAGAATGCCGATCGGAGAAAGCTTGAGCTTACTCTCGATGAAGTGAGCAGAGAATCGCAGACCGAACATCACCAGGGATGTCCAGATGAAGAGAGCTTTACCCTGTCCCGGTGTCAGGATGTTACCGGTGATGTTCTGCATCCACTGGTCAGTTCCCAGCTCAACCGCACCAACGAGGGCGTGAGTGATGAAGAGAATGAACAGAAGGAAAGAACCGATGGAGAACTTGGTCAGGACTCCCACCGCTACGAGAAGAACGAATCCGATGCCGTAAGCGATCATGTCGCTGAGGCCGAGAGTCTTAACGCAGAAGAGAACGATGAGGTAACAAACCACCACGGCACCAAGAAGGCCGACGTCTTTGAACATTTCACCGAACTTAACGCCCTTGGCGCTCGCCTCGGACTTCGGAAATTTCTGTCCGAAGAACATGATACCGTAGATCACGGTCGGGATGAGATAGAGAGAAAGCTGGAGCTTCCAGCTGAGGCCCATGCCCTCGTCGAGAAACCAACCAACAGCAGCACCGAGAACCAATCCAGCCGGCCAGGAGGCGTGAAGGATATTGAGGTAGTGTGTCCGGTTCTTCGGGAACAAGGTCGCCACGAGCGGGTTCGAAACCGCCTCCAGGACACCGTTAGCCAGTGCGAAGAGGAACATACCCCACTTGAGGAATTCATAGGCGGTTGCCTGCTCTTGATCCGGGCTCGCTCCGAAAGTCACGAAGGCGGAGAGCACGTGGAAAGCGAACGCGGCGATCACCAGCTTGCCGTAGCCGATCTTGTCAGCCAGGAGACCACCGATGATGATACCGAAACAGAAGCCAGTGAATCCGGCGCCGCCGATCTCACCGAGCTGTGCACCCGTAAATCCAAATTCGGAACCCCAGTTGTCGAAGATACCTCCGCGAATCGCGAAGCCAACGCCGGCAGCGAGAATTGCCATGAAACCAGCCCACAGAAGCCGCTTCGCGTTGTCCGCGATACCGGCATCATGAGTGTCTGCAATGTCGTCAATTTTACTCATACAGTTAATGATGATGTTGGTTGAAACTCGCACCAGCACACAAGCGGCCCCGCGAATTCAATGCCTCTGTTTTCCTCGTCGAGCCGTCAGACCCTTGATTTTGCAAGAAAAACAGAGGGCGTTTCTTACCAAACCGGTCAACTTCCTCAAGAACAAATCGAGACAAAATTGCGCCGGTAATTCCGAGTGAAGTTCGTCGAATCCTGCAGGGAAACCACCAAACTACCAAATAGTTAAGTTTCTCGAAATTATAAAAACTTGCACTTTTGAGACTAATATATGATAATTTGACTAGTTGCTGCTATTCGCCAGAATGCGTGATCTCACTTCTTCCAATTTCATGGATCAGGGCGCCATCAATCCTTTTTCCGACGACCTTTTCGTCGAGCATCCCGACAATTTGCCGGGAATTTCGCAGATCCATGCCCCGACCTTCAATCGCGTCGTGGACGCGATCGACAACCTCGTCAACCGCGCCGAGGAACCGACGCCCGCTGACCGGCTGGGCCGAACCATCCTCGTGACCGCTCCCGAGGCCGGCTACGGCAAGTCACACCTGGCAGCCCGACTCCGGGAGCACCTCAAGGCTTCGGCCACAGCGGTTTCACTGCCTCTCGATCCTTCCCGTCCCGTCGCCTGGCCGGTCGTGCTCGGAGCCATCATTCGACAATTTTCCAACCAGCCTTCGACCCGCTTTGACGACGCCTCTCTCTTCGCGGAAACCGGGCGTCACCTTCTGGCGCGGCTGGTCATTCATCACATTCATTCAGGAAACAGCCTCAACTGCCCTGAACCCGAGCAGAACCTGGAGCATGAGTTTGCCCATCTTTTTCGAAGTGATTCTCCCTCCTCCATCCTTGGCTGGACCGACTCCCACTCCCGGGACCTGAGCCACAATGTCTCCGCAGAGTTCCTCGGCACTTTGGGGCTCTCCCCCAGCGAGCTCGGTTTCTGGACTCGCCTCATCATTGATTTCAACTGGCGCGGTGATGCCGCTCTCGAACCGCTTCGAGGCCTCACCAACGGAGAAGCCCGCGAGCGCCTGCTGCAGTGGCTGCGTCTCGCCTCATTTTACCGCCCGGTTCTCATCATCGCTGACGGCCTCGACGGCTTCTTTCAATCCGAAACCGCCGGTATGGAGATCGCGGGGATTATTACCGGGATTCGCGAAACGGTCCCCGGCTCCGTTGCGCTGGTTTGTCTCAATCAGGATATCTGGGACTCTGTCTTTGAGCACCGCCTCCCTTCGGCCTGGCTCGATCGGCTCACCGGTGAGCCACAGCCATTGCTCCCCATCTCCAGCGAAGCCGCCTCTGAACTGATCCACACTCGCCTGGAACGAACTTCATTGAGCCCGGCTGCGGTAAAGCAGTTCGTCGAAAAATTGAAGAACGATAATCGATGGGACGACAGCGAAACCACGCTCTCACCGCGTCTCGTTCTCCGCCAGGCCGGCCTGCTCTGGAATTCACCCGCCAATGAGTTTACGGCGCCTCAAGAAGAGACGCAGCCCCTTCCCGTTTCTTTGGATGAAGAGGAGGAAAATCCGGTCACTCCGCCTCCGGCTCTCATCTATGAGAGCCCGGAAGAAGAACTATTGGAGCCCGAACGATCTCCGGAACCCAACCTTCCCGCCCTCGGTCCAATTCCTGTGATCGAACCGCGACCGATGTCGCCGCCGCAGGAAGTTGAGGAAAGTGAACTGCCGGCCAATCCTTTCTTTGCCCCGCCTCCCCGGAAGAATCAAGATGAACACCTCGCGGGAATCGATTCCATCATCAACGATATTCGCGATTCAGGAAAAACTGTGGTCAGTGAATCCGCGGAACGCACGGAACTCGAACTTCCCGTTCAGGACGAACTTCCCGAACCGGCCGAGTCATTCCAGGCCGGAGAGCTCAATATCACCCCGACCGAAAACGGTCAGCTTCTCCCCCCCCTCGATGAGAAGAACGAGAAATCCAATGTCGTCGACTTTGCAGCCGCACTCCGGCAAAGCACAGGGAAGCCCTTCCCTGACACGCAGACAACCTCAACAGATTCGGTACCGGTGAGTCGTGCCAGGGTGGAAACCCGGCTTAAAGAAAGAGAGCGTGAAATTCTCGATAACAAACCACTCGAACTGGACCTACCCAAGGTCGAGAAACTCGTCCAAAAGATGGGTGCCAGCCACCTCGGCCTCAACCAGACCGAGGAACGTTTCCCCAGCAGCCGCACCGCCTGCCTCCGCTGGAATGTTCGCGGGCAATCAGTCCTGATTGGCTTCGAGTCGCCACGCAATGTCTACTTCTGGAACAACCTGCTCCAGCAGTCGCTTTCTTCCAACCGACAGGAAAAGATCACCTCGTTTTCGCACTCATCCGAATCGTTCGATCCGGGTTTGTTTGCCAGCTTCGGGTTCAGCCCGTCTGTCATTCGCGGACGAATCGATGCCATTGAAATGTCCGACCAGGAACTGGCCATGCTCTACGCTGCTGACGACGTCCTCAAGGAGTTCGAAGACGCCCCCAACGGCGACATGGCTGCCCAGTACGTTGCGCTCAGCCTCGACCCGCTCTGGCGTCGAATCAGCAAACCGCTCTAAGCGACCGGGCTATTGCTTTTTCTTCGCCGCTTTGGCAACAGCACTCTCGATCGCCTTGGCTTCAGCCTCCGCGTCGAAGTCCGGATTCGCCTCGTCGGGAACGGGCGCGCCAATAGCCTCTCGCCAGTTTTCGAGATCCTTCTTCAGTTCCTCCAACTTCTCAGGATTGGATTGGCTGAGATCCGTGGTCTCGCCAATGTCATCAGTCAGGTTGTAGAGCTCGAGATCACCACTTTCGAAGAACTGCAACAGCTTCCAGTCACCACGCCGGACGACCGAACAGGGTCGCGAGCGAAAGAGCGGATCGCGCTGTTCGAAATGGCCGACCCCGTAGCTCTGCAGGTAAGCCGGGAAGTGCCAGTAGATCGAACGCTCCTTGCCTTCCTCCCCTTTCAACAGGGGAACGAGGCTCTCACCGTCGAGAGGCTGCTGCGGAAGACCCACACCTAACATTTCGCAAAACGTGGGATAAAGATCGACGCCAATGATGGGCGTTTCATTAACCTGGCCACCCTCAACCACACCCGGCCAGTTCACGAAAAACGGAACCCGAATGCCACCCTCGTAATAGGTTCCTTTGTAACCTTTCAGAGGCGCCATGTCTGTCGCCGGACCGTAGCCGCCATTGTCAGAGAAAAAGACGATGATGGTATTGTCACGAGTGCCGGACTCCTCGAGTGCTTTGATGAGGCGTCCGACGCTCTGATCGACCGATTCGATCATCGTGGCCATGGCCACGTGATTGTGAATCTCGCCCGGTTCCTTTGCCTCGTACTTGGCCTTGTACTCCTTATTCGCATCCAGCGGCGTGTGAACCGCGAAATGAGTCAGGTAGAGAACCCAGGGGTTCTCCGCATTTTCCTTAATGAAATCGACCGCCCGCAGACTGATGGTCTTGGTAAGGTATTCGTCGTCCGGCACCTCATCGAGGCCGGGCGCCCGGGGATGGGGCGCGTAATAACCTTTCGGCGGACTGCCGGAGTGAGTTCCTCCCACATTGATGTCAAAGCCGTAGGGAATCGGATCATCACTGAGATGCCACTTCCCCATCGTTGCCGTGTGATAACCGGCTGCCTGCAAAGTCTCCGCCCAGGTCGCTATGTCAGGATTGAGCGTATCCACGCCCGGGATGAAGTTGATGCGACGGTGTTTCGCATTCCCGCGCGGGCCGGTGCCCACGTTGTAGACTTCATGGCGTGGTGTGTACTGGCCACTGAGAAGGCAAGCTCTCGCCGGTGCGCAATTCGCAGACGCCGAGTAGGCATTCGTGAAGATCATTCCATCTTCCGCGAGAGCATCAATGTTCGGTGTCTCGTAGAAATCCGATCCCATGTAGGAGGTATCCTTCCAGCCGTAATCGTCCATGAA
>JABSSQ010000393.1 GCA_013213905.1 Verrucomicrobiales bacterium
CCGAGCTTGGAAGGCTCCGCCTTCCGCTGCGCTCGCAGAGCGATTGTAGTTCATCTGAACATGCCGTGTCAATAACCAAAATACCCTGAAACGAACCCTCGGTCTAACCATCTATTCCGCGATCAATTTTCTGACAGAACAGTATTATTATTGGACATGTCCGCAGTATCCGATATTGGCGACATGTCCAGTTTCTAGGTAAAAGGGAACCCGGCGGGATGGAATTATCCACAGCCGAGGTCTCTTATCAAGAAAACGCAGCGGGTGATTTAATACAAGGTTAGTTTTGTAGGAATTTAGTTGGTCTCGGATGAGGGAAAATCGAGAGGGCTTGGAGCTCCGGCACCGGGGCGCCGAATCACGTGCAAATAGATCATCGTTGTTGAGACATCAGAGTGTCCGAGGAGATCCTGCACGGTTCGTATATCGACCCCGTTCTCCAGAAGATGGGTCGCAAAGGAGTGTCGCAGGCAGTGGCATGAGACCTTTTTGGGTATTCTGGCTTTCAGGGTGGCTTGTCGGAACTGACGCTGAAGTGATTTTTCGTGAAGGTGATAGCGGACCATTTGCTTCGTTCTTGGATGCTGGCAGGGGCGCGCGGCCGGAAAAACAAATTGCCATGGCCACTCGCGTGGCGCGTTAGGATACTTCTTCAAGAGAGAATGAGGAATTTGAACATCGCCTAATCCGACGGCGAGATTGGCTTGAAACGTTTCTTCGACTCCTTTGAGGTGCTCTTCGAGACGTCCTTCGAGCGTTTTGGGTAGGGGAACGACCCGGTGTTTACCGCCTTTTCCATCGTGGATCATGATATGCCCCTGGCCGAAGTCGATGTCCTTGACTCGGAGACGAAGCGCTTCGATCTGGCGGAGCCCGCTGCCATACATGACCTCGACCATGAGACGCCAGGGATCCTGCAGGTGAGCGAGGATTCGCTGAATCTCTTCTCGCTGCAACACGGTGGGGAGGCGGCGTTTGCCTTCGGAAGCGAGTCGGTATTGAATCTCGTAGTCCTCAACGCCGCACACTTTTCGGGCGAGGAAATTAATCGCGTTGAGAGCCTGTTTTTGCGTGCCCGGCGAAACTTTGCGTTCGATGGCCAGGAACTCAAGGTATTGCGCTGCGGCTTCCGGTGAGAACTCGCGGGGGCTCTGGTCGAGGCGACGTAGCTGAAACCTCGAGAAGCGTTTGATCCATTGCAGGTAGGCCTGCTCAGTCGCAGAGGCGAGGGGGATGGTCCGCATGGCTTTCCTCGATTCATCGAGGATTTCATCGAGGGCTTCTTTTTCCCCCTCAGCCGGGATGAAGTCCTTCGCAGGATCGGATGGTGCGGAGGAGGATTGCAGCCGATCATTGTCACGCATCACGGTGCGGTGGTCGGATTCGAGCAATCGCGCCTCGTCTTTGAGCGCTTCCCAATCGAAGTTGCGGGCCCACTCGAGCGGTTCGATTTTTTGAATCCAGAGTTCAACCGAGGTCACCGCCTGGCGAAAGTGCCACTCCTTCAGGTTGGGGCGCTGACCCAGCTGGCTGAAGAAGGCGCGGGTCTGCGCTTCGGACTTCGGGCCGTTCTCTTTTTGCCAATAGCTGACCCAGCGGGCCATGTGGGGAAGGGCGTTCGGCTTGAAGTGAGGATCGCCCTGAAGCAGGGCCAGGTAGCGGGTCCACTCGGATGGCGCCTCGGCACCACGAGTCGTGACTGTTGTGTTCATTTGAATAGTTTTTAATTTTTCTGCGAAAGTTGCAAGAAAAATGTTCGTTTGAACACGTTTTGGAAAGGCTGAAAGGCTGAAAGGCTGAAAGGCTGAAAGGCTGAAAGGCTGAAAGGCTGAAAGGCACGAATGGAACACGAATTGAAACGAATGAGCACGAATCAGGTCGACTGACCACTGACCACTGACCACTGACCACTGACCACTGACCACCCTGGCAGGCGGGGAGCAAGATCAAGATTAAGATCAGGAGCAAGAGTGGTGGCTGCGCCACCTTTGGCGGGCCCTTCGAGATTCGATATTCCTTGTTCGAGATTCAGAATTCCAAAGCATCAGCGCGGATCAGCGACCATGAGCGGTTTTGAGGCAGTCGTTGGAAGCGATGGGGCTTGGAATGAAACACGAATGAAACACGAATTGAAACGAATGAGCACTGACCACTGACCACCCTGGCTGGCGGGGAGCAAGAGCAAGAGCAGGAGCAAGAGCAAGAGTGGTGGCTGAGCCACCTTTGGCGGACCCTTCGAGATTCGATATTCATTGTTCGAGATTCAGAATTCCAAAGCATCAGCGCGAATCAGCGCGGATCAGCGACCATGAGCGGTTTTGAGGCAGTCGTTGGAAGCGATGGGGC